>NZ_JBSFIE010000004.1:0-391612 GCF_053597395.1 Streptomyces sp. NPDC001415 | reverse complement strand
AACGCCCTAGTAGCTCCTCCCCCAAGGTCTTGAAGACCAGGGGGTACCCCCATCGAGGGCCTTCCGGCGCCTTGCGATCGCACGCACCAGACGCCGCGGTTTGATCCGGACGGGGTTTAGACACAGGCTCTCACTCCGAACAGCGCGTGATCCCCACGCCGAAGGAGCCCTTCGCTGCCCGCCCCGAAGGGCAAGGCCCTCACGCGATGATCAGTCAGGGGCTGTAACTCACCGGAAGCCATCATCGCTCCTTGTGTGCACATGTACACATACCGCGACATGCCCACGCGGAGTGGGGTGAATGCCGCCGACACCTCGAAAGTCGTGACACTCGGTAGCCGTCGGCAAATGTCGTGCGCCCTTGCCATGCGCTCCCATACGCCCCGGCGGGGTGGCAGTTCCCGGCCCGGCGCCTCCAGGCGGGACCCCGCTCACCCGCTGACCGCACACCGCCGTAGCCATCGGCGCCATCGCCCATGCGGGCAACCCGCGCCCGACGGTGCCGCCGCTCCGGTTGAATGGGGGTATGGCAAGCGAGTTGGGTTTCGCCGAGGACGATCTGCTGGCGTTGGCCGGGGAGCGGTCCTTCGAGCGGGGGCTCGGGTACCTGGACGCGGTGTCCGGCCTGGAAATCGGCGACGGCTGGATCACGGCCACCGTCCACGGCACCGAGGCCTATGAGGTCGAGCTCACCGAGGACGAGGAAGGCGGGATCCTCGGCGACTGCGACTGTCCCTATGGGCAGGAGGGCCACTTCTGCAAGCACTGCGTGGCCGTGGGCTTGACGGTGCTGCGGCAGGCGAGCGCGATCCCCCGTCAACGGGCCGCCGCCGTGAAATGGACCGCAGGTCTTGAGACCTGGCTCCAGGCGCTGCCGCATGATGAGCTCCTGGCCCTGCTGCGCGAGCAGATCGCCCACGACCGGGGGCTACGGCGCCGCCTTGAGCTGCGTGCCGCGAGCGCTCGCTCGGACATGGCCGTGGTGCGCGAGCGGGTCATGACCCTGCTCGATGTGCGTCCCTTCGCCCGCTACGGATACGTCGAGTACCAGGACGCGGGCGCGTACGCGGCACAGGCGGCCGAGGCGGTGGACGCGCTCCGCGCACTCGCCTCGGGCGACCGGGCACAAGAGGCGGTGCTCCTGGCGCGGGAGGCGATCCAGACGCTCAGCCAGACGTACGGGGAGATCGACGACTCCGACGGAGCGGTCGGCGACGTCGGACGCGACCTCGCCGAAGTTCACCTCCTGGCCTGCGGAACGGCGAGGCCGGACCCGGCCGAGACGGCCGAATGGCTCGTCCGGCACCTGCTCAGCGATCTCAACTACGTCACGGACATCGACCTGGTCGACTACCGCAAAGTCCTCGGCCCGACGGGCCTGGCCCGGGCGCGGGAGCTGGCAGCCGCGGCCCGGCGCCGCGCCCCCAACGGGTGGGCGGAGAAGAACCTGATGGAGCGTCTGGTCAAGGCGGAAGGAAACGTGGACGCACTGATCGCCCTGTACGCCGCCGACCTTTCCCCCACCGGCGCCACCCACCTCAGGATCGCCATGGAACTGGAGGCGGCCGGACGCGAGGTCGAGGCTCTCGACTGGGCCGAGCGCGGACTGCGGGCCACCCGGAAGACCGAGAACGCCGACGATCGACTCACCGACTACGTCTGTACCCGCTACGCGCAGACGGGTCGCACGGCCGAGGTGGTCGCGGTGCGCCGGGACCGCTTCCACGCGCACCGCTCGCTCGCCGCCTACCAGTTGCTGCGCACCGCCGCCGAGGCGGCCGGCTGCTGGAAGGCGGAACGCGAGGCCGCCGTGGAGGCGCTGCGTACCGATGCGAGGGGGCGGCACAGCAGCTGGTACGGCCCCGTATTGGTCGACGCCCTGCTCGACGACGGGGACCTGGACGCCGCCTGGCAAGCGGCACAGGGCTGTGCCGACGAGCGGCAGTGGCTCACCCTCGCAGACCGCTCGAAGGACACGAGGCCGGCCGATGCTCTCGCTGTCTACCTGCGGCTGATCGAACCGCTCAAGAAGAAGACAGGGGACCGCACCTATCAACAGGTGGCCCGGCTGCTGCTCGCCGCCCGCTCCTGCCATCAACACCTGGGCACGGAGGGGGAGTTCACCGCGTACCTCACCACGCTGCGCGGCGACCAGAGGCGCAAGCGCAACCTGATGAAGACCCTGGACCAGCATGGTCTGTGACATCTGGACTCCGGTGTGTCACGCCAGGTCGGCCAGAAGGGTGTCCAGGACCGCCTCCTCCTCGATGCGGTAGCCGATGTCGTTGAGGGCGCGGGCGAGGCCTGGATCCCACGGGGAGTCGGCGGGCGTACCGGACAAGAGTGCGGGCGCGGTGGCGGTGGCGGCCGCCGTGCGGTAGTCGGCAGCCGTGTAGCGCCACGGTTGCCACGGAATGTGACGCAGCAGGGTGGCGGCGATGCGCAGGCCGCCCCAGTCGAAGTCGCCGTGGTACAGGAAGGCCGCGCCCTGGCTGTGGAGATGGCGCAGGAGGGTGAGTGCGGCGGCGGAGGGCTGGCCCTGGAGGCAGATCAGGGGTGGGCAGTCGGAGCCGTGCATGTCCGCTGCTGCCGCGAGCACGGTGGGGTTCTCGCAGACGTGGACCATGGAAGTGTCCATCTGTGGTTTCTGGCGAGTGAGTTGACGCAGTGTCAGCACTGCCGGTTCCCCTGCGTCGGCCAGCGCGTCGAGGGCTGGGGTGCCCCGGAGGTTGAGGGTGAGGACGGTGGAGGAGAGTGCGTCGCGCAGCAGTCCTGCCGAGGCCCAGGCCTCACGTCGCCATTCGGTACCGCTGCCGTCGGGGAAGGCGGTGAGGGCCCGGATGCCGGACAGGGTGAGGGTGGCGAGGGGCGCGGTGTCGTCGAGGGCGTGAGCGCTGCCGAGGACTCGGGCTGCGAAGGCGGGCAGGGAGACGGGCGGGACGGCGGGGAGTTCACGCAGCGCTCTCGCCAGGTCGGTAAGGAGTGCCTGGGCGGCGTCGGGCGTGCGGGCGAGGCGCCGTGCGAGACCGTCGTTACGTATCCGGTCTACCCAGTCGGCGAGTTCGGGGTGGCTGTGGGTGAGGGTGTCCAGGGGTTCGTGTGCCTGTTGCCAGGCGCGGGCCTCGTCGTCGCGGGTTCGGGCTCGTGGGGTGACGGGGCCGGTGAGAGCGGTATGGGCGGCTTCGAGGCCGTCGGGGCTGATGCCGGAGCGGCGCAGAACGGCGTCCACGGCCTCCAGACGCACGGTCAGGGACCGGCCTTCACGCGGTGCCCGGCCGAGGAGGCGTTCGGCTGCCGCGCGCTGGGCACCGGTCGGCGCGGCCAGTGATACGGGGCCGGACAGGGGCTGTTCGCGTTCCAGACGGCGGCGTACGCGTTCCATGAGCCAGGCGAGGTCTGAGGTGCCGAGCAGTCGGCGCAGGCGTACGGTGTCGACCCGTGCGGCGGGGGCGGGATAGCTGCCGGGGGCTGCGAGGTGTGCGCTGTCCGGTGCGGGCGCGTCAGTGCCGTCGTGGCCGGTCCGTTCGGTGTTCATGTCCACAGCGATTCCTGGGCGCCCGCGTCGGTGGTGTGCGATTCCGGCCGGTGCCCGGGATGTTCGCCGGGTACGCGTGCGGTGCCGTCCCACTCCCAGCGGGTGACCAGGACCGCGGCCACCTCGTCGATGCGCGAGAGCTGGGCGATGGCGATCCCCGGGACCTGTGGGTAGCAGGCCCATTCGCGTTCGCTCGTCATCACCACGTCGAGGTCGAAGGCGTGGAGCAGGCCCAGGCATTTGGCGCGGGAGTCGTCGTCGACGCCGGCGAACGCCTCGTCGAGGGTGACCAGGCGAGGTGCGTGCGGGCTGCCGGCGCTGGCGTAATGGGAGGACGCGGCGGCGAACAGCGGGACGGATACGGCCAGGGCCCGTTCCCCGCCGGAAGCGGGTCCGGTGGCTGGCAACCAGCGGCCGCTCTGCTGGCGTTCGACGCCGAACTCGTGCCACGAGCGGTAGTCGAGGGCGGCGGTGAGGTGTTCCAGCCAGCTGCCCGAGGAGTCATCGCTCTGTTGCTGGGCGATCTGCGCCTGGAGGAACTCACCGACCGCGGTGCGGTCTTCGAGGGTCCAGGCATCGGCGGACTGGCGCAGCCGTTCGCGGGCCTGGGGCAGTCCGGCGGGGGCCTTGCGGGAAGGGCGCCACACCAGGCGGAGGCGCATTCCGGTGGAGGTGGGCCGATCCTCCAACTCACGGTTCATAGCGTGCACTTGGCGCTCTGCGGCCCCGATGAGCTCCTGGAGAGTGCCGGCGACTTCGGTGATCAGGTGGGTTTGCAGGACCTCGCGTTCGTGTGCGGACAGGATGCGGGTGAGTTCGCCGACCTCGACGGCGAGGGCGTCGGCGAGGTCGGGCACGGCGCGCTGGCGGCCCTGGTAGACGACGTCGATCACCATGCCGTCCTCGACCATGCGGGCCGAGGCGGAGTGGCCGTGCCGGGACAGGGCGTTCTGCAGGATCGTGAGCTCTTCGCTCAGCCGCCGCTGGATGCGTTCCCACGCGCTGTCGGAGTCGTCGGTCTGGACCAAGGCGGCCTCGATGGCGCGGGCCAGAGCGACCGCGGGGGTGGCCGCCCAGGGTCCCTCGGTCGGTGCGGGGGCGTCGAGATCGGGCAGAGCCACGGCGATCAGGCCGGTGGTGGCGAAGCGCTGGAGTGCGGCGATGGCGTCCGCGCGGTTGGCCGCCGCATCGGTGACGTCCTTCTCCAACTGTTCGATGCGGCCTTCGGCGCGGCTGGCGCGCCGGTCGGCCTCGCCGTGCTGTTCTCGGGCCTCGCGCTGATCGACGGTGCAGACCCGCAGGGCTTCGGCAGTCTCGGAGAGGCGCCGTTCGAGTTCGGCGACAGCCGTGCCGACCGTGGAGCGCAGGGTGCGGTGGCGCTCGTCGGCGACGGCCGCCTCGCGGCCCGCTTCCTCGGCACGCAGGGCGAGTTCCGCGGTGCGTTCCCCGGCCTGTTCGGCCTCCGCATGCTCTTCCGTGACGGCACGGTCGGCCTCGTCGCGTTGCCGCAGCGCGGGCCACAGGGCGGCCAGCACGGTGGCGAGATCCGCCAGGGACTGGCGTACCGCGACCAGACCGGTCCGGTCGCCGGGGACGCCCAAGTCCGAGGCGGTATCCGACAGTTCGACTGCTGCGCGCTCGGCTCGTTCGGCGGCTTCGGTGAGGTCGGCGGCTCGCTCCTCTCGGCGGGCGCGGGCCCGGCGCGCCGTGTCGGCGGCGGCGCTCACGTGGGAGTGCGCCTGCCGCAGCGGGGCGTCGTCGGGTACGGAGGCCAGCTCCGAGTCGAGGGCGTGACGGTGTCCGGCGACAGCCTCAGCCTCGGCGGCGGCGGCTTCCGACTCGGCCTGGAGGACGGCCAGTTCAGCGCGCAGTGTCTCGATGCGGGCCCGCCTGGCTTCCTCGCGAGCACCCTCACCGACGTACTCGGGGGCGGGCTTGGCCCATCGTCCGGTGAGCGCTCCGACGCGGAAACGACCGTCGGTGGCGACCCATGTGTCGCAGGAGGGCTCCGGGGGTGCGAACGCTCCGAGGGGCGCGCGACCCTCACCAGGCGCCTGGCCCGGCACCAGGCCGATCGCGGCCAGGAGACGGCCTACGGCCTCCTCGTCGACGGCCGCCGCCCGTGGGTCACCGTGGTCCACGGCCGGGCGCAGCACGTCGGCCAAGGACGCCCCGGCGACGCGACCGGTGTGCGGGGCGAGCAGCACGTCGTGGCCGTCATCGGCGAGAGCGGTGCCGTCGGGCCGTACCCAGGCGTCGAGGAGCCCGGACGCCTCAAGGGCCGCCTCGATGTGCGCGCGTTCCGTGGGGTCGAGGCTGTCGTGGAAGTCGACGAGTCGCCACAGCGGCGCGCCGGGGAGTTGTTCACGCCGTCCGGGGGTGCGGGTGTGCGGGGCGTCGGGGCCGCGCTGGCCGCCGGCCTCCAGGCCGGTGAGTTCGGCACGGGCGTGTGCCGTACGTTCGGCCAGGTCCTCGCGGAGCCTGCTCAGCCGGGCTGCCTGGTCGGCGAGTTCGGCCGATCGGGCGCGGTGGGCGTACCCGGCGTGTACACGCGCCGGGTACGGCCCGGTCAGGTGCCCGGTCCAGTCCTGGAGCTCGTCCAGCAGTCCCACCGGATCGCCGTACCTCAACTCCCGGCACTGGACGCTGTGTTCGCGTACGGCATCCAGGAGAGCCCGTCCCGCCTGCATGGCCGCTGTTTCGGCCTGGCCGTGTGCCTCGGCGCTGAGGGCGAGGTCGGCCTCCGCCTCGTCGAGACGCCGCGAACAGGCGTGGCGCTCGCGGGCGGCCTCGTCGGCCTGGTCCAGGAGGTTCTCGACATGAGTGAGGGTGCGTCGCCTGCGGTCCAGGGCTTCCTCGCAGGTCTGGCGGTCCGGCTCCTCGCCGACTTCGACGCGAGCCCGCCCGGCCGTATCCCGAGCTCGTGCAAGCAGAGCCTCGGCGTGTTCCCGCGCGGAGGCGAGCCGGTTCGAGGCGGCGCCGAGGCGGGCGAGGGCCCGGGTGTGGAGTGCGGCAGCCTGGACGTGGTCGGCCTCCGCGCGCCCCTGGAACCGGGCGGTGCGTTCGGCGTGGAGGGCGGCTTGTTCCAGTTCGCGCGCGCTGCGCATCTCGGGGCCCTCGCGCAGGGCGGCGTCCTGTGCCTTGAGCCGGGTCTCGCTCTGCTCAAGGGCGGTGATGCGCTCCTGGGCCGCCGTCCGCTCTGTCTCGGCCTGCTCCTTGCCGGTCTGCGCCTCGGTGAGGTCGCGTTGCAGGTGCTCGTAGCGGGAGTGCTCGGTGCGCGGAAGACGGGCCCGGCGGCGGGAGGCGATGCGTGCGTAGCGCCGGTAGTGGTCGAGGAACGCGGAGGCGGCGCGTTCGGCCTCGGTCGCGGCCCGCAGCTCGTCCTTCTCCTCGTCCAGGGAACGGAACGCCTCGGCGACATCGGCGATGACGGCCTGGTCCATGGGCGGCAGCGCCTCGGTCAGGGCGCGGGAGAGGGCGGCCTCGTTGGGGCGTTTGGACAGCTGGGGCTGGCGGAGCTGGATGAGCAGGTCGACCAGGGCGCCGTAGCGTTGCTCGCCGAGCCCGAACAGTGCCTCGTCGACAGCCCGCCGGTAGGCCTTGGCCTGGTCGTACACCATGCCGCGTCCGGCCATCGCCTCGGCGAGCCGGTCGCGGGACAGCGCGGTGCCGGTCGCGTCGAGGAAGCTGAGGTCCGCTCCGACGCGCTGGTCGGTGACGGCGAACCAGTGACGGGCGATACCGCGTCCGGCAACAGCCTTGAGTCCACAGGCCAAGGTACGGAAGTGCTCCTCGCCGGTGATCTCGTCCCGTCGGCCGAACTCGATCCAGGTGTAGCCGAGCCGTTCCGGGTGCGGGTGTTCGCCGCCGAGCAGCAGGTTCCACTCCATGCGCTTGCCGGGGTCGCCGTCGGGTTCGACCCGGCGCGGGGTGAGGTCGCCGTCGAGGAGGAAGGGCAGGGTGAGGGCGAGGACCTTGGACTTGCCGGTGCCGTTGTTGCCGCGCAGCAGCAGGCGCCCGTCGCGGAAGTGGAACTCCTCCACGTCGTAGTGGAAGAGGTCGACGAGCCCGATGCGCAGGGGCTGCCAGCGGGCGCGGCACGGAGCGGGCAGGACGGTCATCGCCGGGTGGTCCTTCGTTGGGCGGGCAGTTCCGGTGCAAGGTGGCCTGCGGCAGGCGTTCCCGCCCCGGACCTTCGGGACCCGGACTTTCCTGGTGCGGGCTTTCCTGGTTCGAGGACGACGGTCTCGCCGACGGCGTACCGGGCCAGGGCCGGCCGGGGCACGACGGCGTCCCCTGTGCGGCTCACGAGTGCCAGGGCTGCGAGCCGGGAGACGGCCTGCTCCACCAACTCGCCCTCGGCCCCCGGCTCGCGCGCGGATTTCGCCCAGAACCCGCCGTGCTCGGCGGCGAGTTCACGCACCCGTCGCTCCAGCTCACCCATGAGGACGGGGCCGGAGCAGGCCGCCAGGTGCTCGGCGAGAAGCAGCGTGATGTGCCCGTGGGTGCCCTGCTCCGGCATGCGGACATCGGTGAGGCTGTCATCGGGGTCGACCATGGCGATGCCCTCGGCGCGGACCTCGGCGACCAGGCCGGTCAGTTCGCCGATGCGGGCGGTGAGGAATCCGCGCTGCCGGGTGAGATAGGCGAGTTCGGCATCGGTGAGGTCGTCGTAGTAGAGCACCGGGTCGTCGAGGAGGCGGCGGGTCAGCGAGCGGCGCATCGCCCGGAATCGCAGGTCGTCGCTGTCCAGGGCGGTCTCGGCGACGAGTTCGGACAGCCGCTCCTCGAATGTGGCGGCCTGGATGAGGGAGGGGCCGCGGCGGGCCGCGAGCAGTCCGGCGAGCACCCGCCGCTCCACGTCGTACAGCACGTCTCCCGCCCCGCTGACGTAGGCCTCCTCGTCCCCGGCCACGCGCCGCAGCACCCCGAGACTCAGCAGGAGCCGAACGACGGCGGCCAGGTCGAGGCGTTCGTCGCGACGGTCCAGAGTGAACTCGATTCCGGACGCGGTCAGTTGGGGATCTGCCGCGTCGAGCACGACCTGTTCGGCGAGGCGTCCGAGCGCGATCTGTGCCTCGCCGCGCTCCAGGGCGGCGAGCGCGAGACAGAGCAGGACGTAGCGGCGGCGGGTGAACGGCACGGCGCTCCGCTTGGCCTCCCGCGCGGGGTGGGTGGGGTCGGTGAGGGTCCCCGGAGTCTTGCGCAGCCGTGCGGTCTCGGCGTCCACCTGGAGCGACCAGCCGGTGTTGCGGTCGAACCACTCGCGCAGCTCCGTCGCATGCCGGCGCACCAGGCGGAAGGCGTCCGCGTGGGGCCCGCGCGCGAGCAACAGGGGCTCGGCGAGCAGCGCCCGGGCAGCCTTGCGCACATCGGCGGCGTGCTGGCCCTCCAGAACCTGGGCGAGGGGTGTGCTCATCCCATCCCTCCCGACGGCAGCGCGGCGCGGGTGCTCTCGGCGCCCACGGTGGCCTCGACGCCGATGCTCACCGGCTCTTTTTCCAGGGACAGGTGGATGCGGGCATTCATCGCTCTTCTCTCCCCGTCAGGTCGATGATCTCGATGATGTGGTCGGGGCCGCGGAAGGTGCCACCCGGGGTGTGGACCTCCGCGGTCCGGCCATCCGTGAGTGCGGTGAGCCGGATCTCCATGGACCCGTCGTTGCTGGTCGCGCTGGTGCGGGTCATGCCCGGACGCCAGGTGGCGAGCGCGTCGCCGAGCAACAGGAGGAAGAGCCCGAACGCCAGCGGGTCGAGTTCGCCCAGCTCGGACAGGCGGGTCGCGCCATGGGTGGCGAGGCGGGCGCGGGCGGCGACCGCCTCACAGGCCTGCTTGGCGGCGAGCTCGGCCAGATGGCGCCGGGCGGCCGAGCGGTCCTCGACCTTGCGAGCCCTGCCGCGCCGCTCATAACTCCCGGTGCGGCGCAGTTGGGGGCTGATCCGCAGTGGCTCGGCCGCGCCCCACGGGGTGGCGGCAGGTACGGGGCGGGCGATGCGCTCGGCGAGCGTTTCGGCGTCGACGCTGAGGTGGCGGGCGGGGTAGAGGCCGAAGGCCGTGCGCCACAGCCGGTGCCGCGCGGCGTCGTCGGGGGCCTCCGCGAACCAGCGGGCCAGGGTGCGGAAATCGGCGGAGCGGTCCGAACGCCCGGCGCGCCTCTCGTTCAAAGCCCGGACCACGGCCAGGAGTTGCGGTACGGCCCCGAGTGCGCGGCCGCGCAGCAGTCGCGCCTGCGACTCACGCCCGTCCCGGCTCACGAACCAGCCGGCCAGCCCCGCCCAGCGCCCTGCCCACCGCTCGAAGGCCTCCTGTTCGGCGTGCGCCGCCTGCTCGGGCGAGGCGTCGGTGGCCTCGCGTGCCGCCGCCGTGCGCAGCAACGGCGGGATGCGGTCGTCGAGTTCGAGGACCAGCTGGGCGATGCGCCCGCCGAGGGTGATCAGGTCCTGGATGAACCGTTCCAGGTACTGGATCAGATGGTCCTTGTACGCGAGGAAGGCCTCCTCCTCTACGCCGTGGAGGTCGATGGTGCGTTGCAGGGAGCCCATGAAGGCCCGTGCGTTGTCGGCGAGCGCAGCGAACCGGCTGGCCAGCGCGTCGAGCGCGAGATGCGTTTTGGCTGGATCAGGCGCCTGCTCGGCGGCCAGGACCAGCAGGGCGCGCAGCTGGGTCACGATGTCGTGCAGGGCGACGGCCTGCAGTGCGCCGCGCCGCCCCAGCGCCTCGTCATAGGAGGACAGCGCCTCCTCGGCGGCCTCCCCGGCCTGGGTGAGCTGGTAGATGAACCGCTTGCGGTAGAAGTCCTCGACGGCGGTGACCCGTGCGGTGTCCGGGTCGGCGCGCAGATTGCCCCACTCCACCAGGCTGTCGAGCGCCTTGACCACGGCGTCCAACTCGACCGACCTGTCCTGCGTGGGCAGCGCGGCCAGCACGTCATCGGGACGCAGATGGACCGCGAAGCGCTCCTTGGCAGCCAGGAAGGCCCGCATCACCTGTCGGTAGAGAGGAGCGTTGGGGGCAGTGAGGTGGGCGAAGGGGCTGTAACCGGCGGTAGCCGGCCCAGAAGGTGCGGCGGTCATCGCCTGTCATTCTGGCTGACGAGCAGCCGCACTCAAAAATCCAGGCCAAGGATGTACGGAGGGTGGCTGGCTGGATGTCATCGGCCGATCCCCTCGGGGTCTGTCCCTTCGGCGATCACCTCGCTGTCCCACCGCGGTCGACGGCGACATTTCTGCCCGGAGTGCGGCGCTGCCTGGACGTGGCATGTCTGGCAACTCGGGTCAGGAGCTGATGAGTTGACCATCGCCATTGTTCACGGCGCGGTGAACCGTGTCGCTCACCTGGCTCCGGGGTTCCAATCCTTCATCCTGGTTTTCGGTGCTGGAAAGCAGCCCAACTCTGCGTCGCCATAGGTGAGTTGAATGAAACCACCTGTGGTCGGATGCGCGGCGGTAGTGTCTGACGGGACGGATCCGCGGGGCCAACGCCCTCCCGATAGGGAGCCGCACCAGTCTTCCGGGATGAAGCCTCTCAAGATCGCCCGCGCGGGATGACGGCCCCCAGTTACACCGGCCAAGGGCCAAAGAGCAACAGGCTCCCAGTATTTGAGAACCCGTTTCCCTCCGCCGATCACCTGTGCTTATGATCAACATCCGCTCACCAGCGGATACGCATCACAAACCGATGGGCCCGGCCCGTCGGACACCGCATGCCTGAGGTGTGAGCGCAGACCCGCGTTCGCGCCCGAGGTGTGGGCGCAGACAATGCGTCGAGTTCCGGGTTTCTGTGTCGGCACATCCTGCCGCTTCACGTGATCAATGTGTGACGCCTCGGCGTCCGCCATCCCATCTGATCTCCGTCCCGTAGTGACTTCCGTGCTCCATCGCGCCCGGCCGACTCCTCCGTGAGCGGATTTGGATGGATCTTCACCAGCGCTCGTACCTACGACGATGCCGGAACGCCGGCAAGCCCCCGACCTGGCCGTATGGTCGGGAATTTCGCCGTACGGAGTCGTACTCGCTGAGCATGTATCCGCTGCCGAATTCGCTGGGCGGCTTCGGTATTCGGGTTCCTCGGGCAGCTCGCCCTGCCTGGAGCGGCGCCAAGAACAGAAATACAGAACCATGACCCAGACCGTAGGAACACCCGTCCCCTCAAACCCCTCCGAGACCATGACGGGGGCTCAGTCCCTCGTACGTTCCCTTGAAGAAGTGGGTGTCGACATCGCGTTCGGCATCCCCGGCGGAGCGATTACCCCGGCGTACGACGCCCTCATGGATTCGACCAAGGTGCGTCACATTCTGGCGCGGCACGAACAGGGCGCGGGCCATGCCGCGACCGGGTACGCCCAGGCCACCGGAAAAGTCGGGGTCTGCATGGCGACGAGCGGTCCGGGAGCGACCAATCTGGTCACCCCGATCGCCGACGCCTATATGGACTCCGTGCCCATCGTGGCCATCACCGGCCAGGTGGCGAGTTCACTGATCGGCACGGATGCCTTCCAGGAAGCCGACATCTGTGGCATCACCATGCCCATCACCAAGCACAGCTTCCTCGTCACGGACCCGGACGACATTCCCCGCGCGATCTTCGAAGCCTTCCACATCGCCTCCACCGGCCGACCGGGGCCCGTCCTGGTCGACATCACCAAGGACGCGCTGCAGAAGACCACGGTGTTCCGGTGGCCGACGGACCTCCGGCTGCCCGGCTACCGGCCCGTCACCAAACCGCACGGCAAACGGATCCAAGAAGCCGCCCGGCTGATCGGCGAGGCCGAGCGGCCGGTGCTCTACGTCGGTGGCGGTGTGCTCAAGGCGCGGGCGACCGCCGAGCTGAAGGCCCTGGCGGAACTGGCCCGGATCCCCGTCACCACGACACTCATGGGCATCGGCGCCTTCCCCGACAGCCACCCGCAACACCTGGGCATGCCCGGCATGCACGGCACGGTCGCCGCGGTGACGGCGCTCCAGAAGGCCGACCTGATCGTCGCCCTGGGCGCTCGGTTCGACGACCGGGTCACCGGCAAGCTCGACGGCTTCGCGCCGCACGCCGCGATCGTGCACGCCGACATCGACCCCGCCGAGATCGGCAAGAACCGGTTCGCGGACGTCCCGATCGTCGGAGACGCCCGTGAGGTGCTGACCGACCTCACCGCCGCCGTCCAGAACGTACTCAAGGACGCGGAGAACCCCGAGAAGACCTGCGACTACTCGGCGTGGTGGGAGCAGCTCGACCAGTGGCGCAGCACCTACCCGCTGGGCCACGAGCCGGCGCCGGAGGGCTCCCTCTCGCCCCAGCAGGTGATCCGGCGCATCGGCCAACTCACCGACGGGAACGCGATCGTCGCGGCGGGTGTGGGCCAACACCAGATGTGGGCCTCGCAGTTCATCACGTACGACAAGCCCCACACCTGGCTCAACTCCGGCGGCGCGGGAACGATGGGCTATGCCGTCCCTGCCGCGATGGGCGCCAAGGCGGGCCGGCCGGAGACGGCGGTCTGGGCGATCGACGGCGACGGCTGTTTCCAGATGACCAATCAGGAACTGGCCACCTGCGCGCTGAACAACATCCCGATCAAGGTCGCGATCATCAACAACGGGGTCCTCGGCATGGTCCGCCAGTGGCAGACCCTCTTCTACGGGCAGCGGTACTCCAACACCGTGCTGCACACCGGCGAGGCGCCGGACAACGAGCCCAACCGTGGTACCCGCGTCCCGGACTTCGTGAAGCTCGCCGAGGCCATGGGCTGCTACGCGCTGCGCTGCGAATCCCCCGACCAGCTCGATGTGACCATCGAGAAGGCGATGGCGATCAACGACGTCCCCGTCGTCATCGACTTCATCGTCCACGAGGACGCCATGGTCTGGCCGATGGTCGCCGCCGGCACCTCCAACGACGAGATCATGGCCGCGCGTGACATCCGTCCCGACTTCGGTGACGACGAGGAGTAGGAAACGCCATGCCCAAGCACACACTCTTCGTCCGGGTCGAGAACAAGTCCGGCGCGCTCACGCGGATCGCCGGACTCTTCTCCCGCCGGGGGTTCAACATCGACTCGCTGTCGGTGCGTCCCACGGACGAATCCGCCACCTCGCAGATGACGATCGTGGTCGATGTGGACGAGCGTCCGCTGGAGCAGGTCATCCAGCAGCTCGACAAGCTGGTGAACGTCATCTCCATCCAAGAGCGGAGCGTATGAGCAACGGCTCGTACAGCTTTCGGTGCGAGCGGGTTCTGACCGGCCCCCGCCGATCGGCCTGAGCACACCGCCCGGTCCCGGCCCCGACATGCCGGGGCCGGGCCACCCCACTTGCCTGAGATACCCCGACCCGTTGCGACGGGCCTTCGGGATGAGGCGCGCAGAGGGAGTCCGCCGGCCCGGCGCCGCGGAACACGACTCAGTGACCGCCCGCACCCCCCCGTGGATACCACCGACAGTCATGAAGGTCGATGTGAGGGAACCACACCCGATGTCTACAACCACGATTACTCAGCCTCCGCCGACGCCGACCCGACAGCGAGCCCTCCTGCCGATCCCGGCTCAACCGGAGCACAACGGCCGCGTGGTGCTGACCGTTTCAGCGAGTGACCTCTCCAACTGCCGCTTCCTCGTCTCGCCGCTCCTCGAAGTACTGGCGGCGGGCGAAGCCCTGTGCAGACAGCACCCGGCCCTGCGCGGCCGGTCCCGGCGCGGTCCGACGTTCGGAAGGCGGGACGCACTCACCTTCCGACGAGCCGAGGTTCAGCACCGGATTCGTTTGACGGCAGGCCAGTTGCTCCGCCGCCAAGGGGTGGCGACCGGCCGCCAGGAGGCCGATTTCTCGGCACTGGGGCCGCTGGAGGAACCGGCGCGGGAGTTCTTCCGGGACTGCCTCGCCGACGACTGGCCCCGCATCAGGACCGCACTGGAGTCCGACGTAGCGCTGCGCGCCCACAACCTGGCGGCACTCGGAGTCCGCCACGTCGTCGACAACCTGCCCGGTCTCACCGTTCGCGAGGTGCGGGACGCGCCCGGATGCGCCGGGCGCGGGCTGATCCTGGTGCCCTCGGTCTTCCAACAGACCCGGGTGCTGCTGACCAGCGAGTCGGGGACGGTCATCACCTACCCCGCGTCCGGACACGGCAGGCTCTGGGAGGACGGCGAGGCGGTGGCACCCACCCGGCTCGGCGCGCTCCTCGGCCGCGGCCGAGCGGCGGCGCTCCTCAACATCGGCGCGGGCTGCGGTACCACCGAACTGGCCGACCGGCTCGGCGTCAGCGCGGGCACCGCCTCCGTACACGTCACCGCCCTGCGCAACGGCGGCCTGGTCGCCACCCATCGCGTCGGCAAGGCGGTCAACCATGTTCTGACGCCGGTCGGTTCGGCCCTCATCACGGCGCAGCTCACCACGGAGCCGGTCATGCTCCCCCAGACACTCTGAGGAAGCGGACCAACCGTTGTGCACGCCCCGGAAAGGGACGGGCACAACGGGCCGTGCCGGGCCCCCTTCAGGGTTCGCCGTACGGTGGGTCAGCCGTTGATCAGGTGGTCGGTGCCGGGGACCAGGTGGGCCTCGTGGGGTGCCATGTCATCGACGTTCACCGTCTTGATGATCCAGCGGCTCTGCAGCGCCTCGGGGTCACCGACGTTGACGACCTCCTTGGCGTGGATCGTGTGGTTGTTGTACGTGATCACGAAGTCGCCGGGCTCGATGAACACCCGCCGCTTGAGGGCATGCAGGGTTTCGGCGACCTTGGGGACGATGGCCTTCGCGGCCTCGGTGACCCCCACGGTCCGGTTCTCGAAGAACCGCAGGTCCTCCGGGCCCCGGCCACCGATGATCGGGTGCAGGTCCGCTTCACCGAGCTGAACCCGGCCGCCGCCCATCGTGCTCAGGTCGTCGAAGGGGGTGTAGAACTCGCTGGAGCGCAGCAGCGTCAGCTCCTCCTCGGTGAAGGAAGCGATGACGTCGATGTTCCGGACGAAGGAGGTGTAGACCTCGTTCACCGGGTTGCTGCGCATGCCGACCATGTACACCTGGTCGGGCCGCACGAAGTGGTTGGCGAGGTCCTTGTGGAAGTGGATCTGCTTGAGGGCCTTCTGCGACTGGCTGCCCTGCAGATGTCGCTGCGGGTAGATGTCCTGGAAGACGTCGCCGTCGTTGACGTTGACGTACCCGATGGCCGGGGTGTTCGCGAGCTGGGCGAACAGCGCGAGGAACCCCTCGGCGACGAACGTCTTCTTGAGCTCGTACTTGGAACGTACCGGCTGGTCGAAGTCGAAGACCGGGACATCGCGGTCGTACGGGACGTTCTTGAGGACCACGACGGGCTCGGCGGCACGGTCACGGGTTGCCAGCGAATCGACGTACGCGCGGAAGCGCTCAGGTACCACGCCCTCGGCGATGAGCCGGCCCACCTGGAAGCGGTGCGCGTCGTAAAGGCGGTAAGGGTTGGCGGTGATGGCGTCGAGCGAAGACTCAAGGGCTTCGCGCTCCGCATCCGTGAACACGAACTCTGGAGCGATGGTCCAGTTGGCCCCGATAGCAGCTTCAACAGTCATTAACGCTCCTTGTGGAATTCCCTCACCGTGACGGAGGGGACGCTTTCGTTCGATGCGTTGCCGGATTGCGAGTCCGGCGCTGCGACAAGGGCAGTCAACTCTCGTATTTTCGTCGCGTCCATGTATTTGAGGCAGAGTCAAAATCATCATTGAAATACTGGCAGAGTGGCTGGGAATTACCGGAATGGCCGGTTTCAACCGTGCGGGAGAGGTGCCATTGCCCCTGGTGGGCGGCCTGTCGGCGTGCTGGTGTGATCCAGGTCACCTGTGATTGATCTTCCCGGCGGTCGGCTGATAGCGTCGGAAACCGGCGAGCCGAAAATGGCTCGCACGTCGGGGGCATGCCAGGCCATCAGCCGGAAAGTCTCCCTGCATCTTCCTCCCCGTCGCCG
Organism: Streptomyces sp. NPDC001415; assembly: GCF_053597395.1. Taxonomy (NCBI): domain Bacteria; kingdom Bacillati; phylum Actinomycetota; class Actinomycetes; order Kitasatosporales; family Streptomycetaceae; genus Streptomyces; species Streptomyces sp. NPDC001415. The sequence continues at coordinate 375,150 of NZ_JBSFIE010000004.1, read as the reverse complement.
TGGCGCAGAACAGCGACAATCCTCGATTCTGCTGCCCGGCATGTGCACTTTGTGGGCGCCGTCGATTTTCTGGTCAACGGCCGGCCGCAGGCCTTAGAGAAGATCGAGAACCACGTGTCCCTGACCGCAAGCAGACCGAAGATGATGCCACGCACCATGGGTGTCGTCGGCACCGCGTACCTGAGCCTTTTCATGGTGTCCGCGGACAATTCCATCATCAATACCGCGGTGCCGAGAATATCTGCCTCATTGGGGGCGGGCACGCCGGACGTGCAGTTCGCGATCGACGCGTACATGCTGGTCTTCGCCTCGTCGCTGATCATCGCGGGCAGTGTCGTCGACCGAGTGGGCGCGCGTCGCTCCTACGCCGTGGGCGTCAGCGTGTTCACGGCCGCCTCGCTCCTCGGGGCGTTCGTGCCCTCGGTATCCATGCTGGTGCTGTCCCGTGCGGGCATGGGCATCGGTGCGGCGTTCATCGTGCCGAGCATCTTCAAGCTGTTCGCCGGCGAACTCACCGACAGCGGCAGGCGGCGCGTGCTGGCCCTGTGGCCGGCCGTCGTCGGTCTCGGCGTGGCCATCGGCCCGGTACTCGGCGGCTTGCTGCTCACCCGGTTCTGGTACGGATCGATCTTCCTGATCAACGTGCCGGTCGGCGTGATCGCCCTGTTCGGCACCGCCACCCTCGTCCGGCACCGGGAACCGGAGCCCGTCACAAGGCGCCCCGACCCCCTCGGGGCGGTACTGCTCCTGATCGGTGTCGCGGTGTTCGCCTCGGCGATCATCTTCGCCGTCGACGACCGGCTCCCCGGCTGGCTGCGGTTCGGCCTCGGCGCCGTCGGCCTGCTGACGCTGATCGGGTATACCGTCCATGAACGGCGCAGCGACCGGCCGCTGTTCGACCTCGGCTACTTTCGCACGCGTACGTTCACCGGCGCCGTCGTGGCCATGTCCGGACTGTTCTTCGCCCTGTTCGGCACCGTGTTCCTGGCCGGTCAGTTCACCCAGTACGGCCTGGGCTGGAGCCCCTTGCAGGCCGGCGCGGGCCTGCTTCCGCTCGCGGTGGGACTGACCGTCGCCTCCCTGTCCTGCGTCGCGGTCACCCAGCGGATCGGGGCCAGGGCCACGGTGGCCACCGGGCTCGGCCTCGGTGCGCTCGGCTGCGCCCTGTGCGCGATGGCCGCCGCGGATCTGCGCTATCCGCTGCTCGCCGCGGGGCTGCTGTGCTGCGGGCTCGGCATGGGGCTGTCCGTCGGGCCGGCGCTGACGCTGATCGTCACCAGTCTGCGACCGGCCGACGCGGGTGTCGGTTCCTCCGTGAACGCCATGTTCCAGCAGATCTGGGGCGCCGGAGGCGTCGCGGTGATGGGCCTGGTGTTCTCGACGGGCTACGGGAACCGCATCGGCTCGGCACCCGAACTGCCCACTGCCGCCCGATCGGTGAACGAGGGCTACGACCTGCTCGCCCACGGATCCGGGCAGGCCGCGACGTGGTTCGCCGACAGCGTGAGCTCCGGCCTGGTCGCCGCCTGGATCACCGGCGCGGCGGTGGCGTCCGTCGCCGTGATCGCAAGCCTGGCGATCCTGCCCACCGCCGCCACCACGAGTACCTCTGCCCTCCCCAGTACGCGAAAGGCCAACGCCTGATGACTTCGGAAACCGGCGGCACGCTGTATGCCGCGATCGCCGCTCACGCGGTCGAGCGTCCCCAGAAGACCGCGTTGTCCCGTGGCGAGAGCACACTGAGCTACCGCGAACTCGCCGCAGCCGCGGACACCTTGGCCGCGCACCTGCGCGAACTCGGCGTCGGGGCGGAGAACGTCGTGGTCATCGACCTGCCGGTCGGCTTCGACACCGTCGTCGCGATGGCCGCGGTCGGCCGGGTCGGCGCGGCGTTCACCCTGCTGGAACCTGATCTGCCGGACAGCCGCAAGCAGTTGATCATCGACGACTGCGGTCCGGCCGCGCTGATCACCGAGGCGGGGCCCACGCGCGGCCCGCGGCCGGGGCCGCCGCTCGACGAACGGCTGGTCCGGCGCACCTCTCCCGCCGCGTACGTCGCCTACACCTCGGGGTCGACCGGCGTCCCCAAGGGCGCCGTCGTCGAGCAGGCCGCCTTGGACAACCACGTCCTGCGCACCATTGACTGGTACGGCCTGACCCCGGACGACACCCGACTGCTCTTCTCCTCGATCGCCTTCGACCTCGCGCTCGAACAGATCTGCACGTCGATGGTCGCCGGCTGTGAACTCGTCTTCCGGGACGAGGCGTTCGTGTACGGCGGAGCCGAGGACTTCCTGCACCACTGCCGTCGGCTCGGCATCACCGTGCTCAGCCTGCCGACGGGCGTGTTCAACAGGTTCGGCGCCGAGCTGGCCGAGTCGGCTGCGCACACCGCACCGGGCCTGCGGCTGGTGATGGCCGGCGGCGAGGCGCCGACCCAGGGTGCGGTGGCCGCCTGGGCGACCGTCGCGCCGGGAGGCACCCGCGTGGTGAACGGGTACGGCCCGACCGAGACGGCCGTCGTCGTCTGCTACCGGGACCTGCTGCCCGGCGACGCCATCGCGATCGGAGCGCCGATCGAGGGCGTCCGGTTCCTTCTCGAACCCCTCGGCGACGAGGGCGACGCATCCGGTCTCGTCATCCAGGGCGTCGCCGTCGGCCGCGGCTATCTCGGACAGGCGGCGTCGTCCTCGGCCTTCTGCCTGATCGACGGAGCGTGGTCCTACCGCACCGGCGACGTGGCCACCGCGAAGGGTGACGGCGGCTACGACCTGCACGGCCGCTTCGACGCACAGGTCAAGGTGAACGGCGGCTTCCGGGTGGAACCCGGTGAAGTCGTCTCCCGGCTCCTGTCCATCGACTTCGTCGTCGACGCGGTGGTCGTGCCGTTCGAGAGCGCCGGCGGCCGACTCCTCGCCGCCTACGTCCGGCTCGACAAGAGCCTTGCGTGGCCGGCGGACCCCGAGGCGGCGATCGTGCGGCGGCTCGCCGCCGCCCTGCCCGACTACATGGTGCCCTCGCGCGTCACCGTCCTCGACGAGTTCCCGCTGACGTCGCGAGGCAAGGTCGACCGGGCGGCGCTGCTCGACCGGGCGAAATCCCTGCCGAGCACGGACGTCGCGGAGGACGCCGACCCGGGGGACGTGACCGCGCAACTGCGGCTGGCCTGGCGACAGGTCCTCGGTGCCCCGCCCCAGGACGCGTCGACGAGCTTCTTCGCGGCCGGCGGCAACTCGGTCCGGGCGATCGAGCTGATCACCGAGGTGCGCGGCCGGCTGAACGTGAGCCTGCGCGCCGCAGAGCTGTACCGGACCCCCCAATTCGACGCCCTGGCCCGCCTGTTGACCGATCGCCGCGACGGGATACCGACCGCGCACCACACCACCGGCACCACCCTCGTACAGATGCGTCCGGCGGGACAGGACCGGCTGTGGGTCTTCCTGCCGCCGCTCTCCGGCGCGGTCACCCGGTACGCGTCCCTGTCCAGACTGCTGCCCGCCGACGACACGGTATGGGCCATGGAGACCCCTCCCGAGCTGTCCGGCAAGGGCATGGCGGCACTCGCCGACGGACTCGCCGAGGTCCTGCTCGCCCATGACATCCAACGGTTCGGCACCATCTGTGTGTCCGGGTTCTCGCTGGGCGGCGTGTTCGGCTACGAGGTCGCCCGCCGGTTGCGCGACCACTGCGGTGACGCGGTGCGGGCCCTGCTCATCGACCCGCCGGACCCCGGCGCCCACCGCGTCCGCGTGGAGGACGCGTTCGACATCTTCGTTCGCGTCGGCTGGTCGATCACTGTCCCCGCCCAGCGGTTCGTCGACGAACACGGCGGGTTCGACCTGGCCGCGGTCACCGCGGCCGCCAAGGACGCGGGAACCCTGGCGCGGGACGCCGGCCGGCAGGAGATCGAGGATGCCTGGGCGGTGTACGAATCCAACGCGCGGGTTCTCGACGGCCTGCTGTTGAGCGCCCCCGACGGGCTGCGGGTGCGTATCCTGCAGGGCGACACCGGTGGCCGGATCGACTACGCCCGCCGCGGACCGACCACTGTCACGGCCGACGGCGACAGGCCGTGGACGGGTGGACGCGCGATCGGCCAGTGGCGGGACGTCCTGTCGGACGACGCCGTGGACAAGCTGCCGATCGACCATTTCGCCCTGCTGGAATCGCCCAACGACGAACTGGTCCGAGACTGGCTCGACGCCCAGGCACGAGGCTGACCACACCGTGCAGGACCGCCCGGACCCACGGCAGGAGGGTCCGGGCGGACGGGCCTGTCAGACCGGCCGGGACGAGGTGTGAAACCGCGCTCGCAGCCCCTCGGCGAACGTCCGCGCCGCCTCCAAGTCATCTCCGTTGGGGCGCTGCTTCCTGATACCGCCGATGGGCTTGAACGGGAACCAGGTGTCCAACGCGCGGCACGAGAAGGCGTCGACCGCCTCGAAACCCTTCTCCGCGAGCAGCTGCAGAAGAGGGCGGGTGAAGGGCCGGAGCGGGGTCTCGGGGAGCCCGCTGGTGGAGAAGACGAATGCCTTGCCCCGTTGCTCCTCCGGGAGGGCCAGGATGAACTCGCGCAGTCGCGGATGGAAGGCCATCAAGAAGATCCCCGAGCCGAATCCCACGAGGTCGCAGGCAGAGAGTTCTTCGGGATCGACCTGTTCAGGGGTGACGACAGGGGCGTCGAGGACGTTTCCCATGACGTCGGCGATCCTCTTCGTGTTGCCGTGCGACACGGAAACACACACGATCATGGCCTTCATGGCGATGCTCCTTTCGCTTCCACAATTCCAGTGCGGTGCCGGCCAGGTCAGGCGGCCGGGCCGGACTCCCCGCGTGCCGGGTCGATTCGGACGTCCATAGGACACCGCCCGACCCCGAGACCGTGACACCGGTCGACTATGACCTGGGTCACCTTTCGGCTGGGGTGGCCGCGCGGATGCACTGCGGCGTCCCGGAGCCGGCACCGGACGACTTCGCGGGACTTTCGTCCGGAATGAGGAATTCAGTGAACTTTCGTGGTGCATCGGGCGTCTGGTGGTGTGGGTGGCCGTTGACCGGGCCGCCCGACGGGGAGCACCGCACGTGTTGACCTGCGCCGCGGTGCACAAGACGAGAACACGGGGGTGTTCCATCGTGACCGACATCATCGAACGCGTCGCGGACCGGCTGACCGGCGAGGTCTCACCGACCCCGAAGGACGGTGAACTGACGCCGTACATCGCGCCGTTGCCCGTCCCGCCGGTACTGCGCCCCGCCTCCGGCGACGTACGCGAGGAGACCGAGATCGCCGTACGGCCGACATGGGTGAGGCTGCACCCCCAGCTGCCGCCCACCCTGATGTGGGGCTACGCGGGGCTCGTACCGGGACCCACCATTGAAGTGCGGCGCGGCCAGAGGGTGCGCGTCGCGTGGACCAACCGCGTCCCGAAGGGCAGTGAATATCCCGTCACGTCCGTGGAGGTTCCGCGGGCCACGCCCTCGCCGTCCACCGAGCCGGGGCGCGGCGGAGCGGAGCCCGGCAAGGACGTCGCGGCGCTGCCGGCCTGGACGGTGACGCACCTGCACGGCGCCCGTACCGGCGGCGGCAACGACGGCTGGGCGGACAACGCCGTGGGGTACGGCGACGCCCAGCTCTCGGAGTACCCGAACGACCACCGGGCGGTGCAGTGGTGGTACCACGACCACGCCATGAACATCACCCGGTGGAACGTCCACACCGGCCTGTACGGCACCTACCTGGTCAGGGACGACGAGGAGGACGCACTCCAACTCCCCTCCGGAAGGCGGGAGTTGCCGCTTCTGCTGGCCGACCGCAACCTGGACACGGACGACGACGGACGGCTCAACGGCCGCCTGCTGCACAAGACGGTCATCGTCGACCCGAAGAACGCCGAGACGGGCAAGCCGGTGTCGCTTCCCTTCACGGGTCCGTACACGACGGTCAACGGCCGCATCTGGCCGTACGCCGACGTGGACCCCGCCTGGTACCGCTTCCGCCTGGTCAACGCGTCCAACGCCCGCATCTACGACCTGGTCCTCGTCGACGAGGACAACCGGCCGCTGCAGGGCGTCCTCCACCAGATCGGCAGCGACGGGGGCCTCATGCCGAGCCCCGTGGCCGTCGACTTCGACGAGGCTCTGCCCACTCTCACCGTCGCCCCCGCGGAGCGGATGGACCTCCTCATCGACTTCCGGGCGCTCGCGGGCCGGTCCGTCCGCTTCGTCAACAAGGGGCCGAACGCGGCACCGGGCGTCCCCGACGCCGAGGGCGACGTGCGCTATCCGCAGGTCATGGAGTTCCGCGTCGGTACGTGCGAGGACCCGGGGGAGCCGGGCGAGGGCGACGGCTTCGAGCTGCCGAGCGTCCTGTCCGGTTCGTTCCGCAGGCTCACGCACGACATCTCGCACGGCCACCGCCTCGTCGTACTGACCCCGCCCGGCACGAAGGGTGGCGGCGGGCACCCGGAGATCTGGGAGATGGCCGAGCTCCAGGACGCCGGGAACCTGCGGTTCCCGGTCGACGGCGTCATCCAGGTGCGCGGCGCGGACGGCACGACGAAGACGTACCGTCGCATCGCACGCACCTTCAACGACGGCCTGGGCTTCACGATCGCCGAAGGCGCCTACGAGCAGTGGAGCTTCCTCAACCTCGCGGTGAACCCGCCCGTGACCCACCCGATGCACATCCACCTGGCCGATTTCCAGATGCTCGGCCGCGATCCGTACGACGTGTCGGGGTTCGACCCGACGGTGGGCGGTACGCGCACTCCCGTGGCGTTCGACCCGAACCGGCAGATACCCCTCGCGCCGAACGAGCACGGGCACAAGGATGTCTTCCGGGTGCCCGGGGGCCAGGCTCTGCGCGTGATGGGCCGGTTCGAAGGGGCGTACGGACGGTTCATGTACCACTGCCATCTGCTGGAGCACGAGGACATGGGAATGATGCGACCGTTCGTCGTCATGCCCAAGGAGGCGATGAAGTTCGAGCACGGGTCCGGTCACGGCGGGCATGAGGGTCACGTCGGCTGAGCGGTGGCAACGCCCTCCCACGGGCGCGGCCGTGTTCCTGGAGGAGCACCTCTCGCTCGCGCCCGGTTTCCTTACGCCTGCCCCGTTCCGGCGCACAGCAGGTGTGCGCCGGAACGGGGCAGGCGCTCCCGTCAGGCTCCGCGCCCTGCGGTTCGCTCCGCGATCCAGCCGGTCATCGCGCGTACGCCGATGCCGATGGCACGCTCGTCCGGGGCGAAGTCGGGGTAGTGCGGGTAGGAGGCTGTGACGGGGGCGCCGGGGGCACGGACGCCGAGGAAGGCGAACGTACCGGGGACACGATTCAGATAGAGGGCGAAGTCCTCGCCGCTGAACGGCGGGAAGGCGGCATGGAGTTCGGTGACCGCGTCCCGGCCCAGTGCGCGGTGCAGGTGGCGGGCGAGCAGACGGGTCTCGCGTTCCGGGCAGACCATGGCGGGGAACGGCTCGACGGGGAACCTCACCCCGGCGCCCGCGTAGGGCGAGGCCAGTCGGCGAATGTCCTCGCGCACCTCCGTGTACCGCTCCTGCGGCCAGCAGCGGTAGGACACGCTCACCTTGCTCCCCTCCGCCCTGGCCCGGACGGTCACGAACCTCGCCAGCGGCCCGTCGGGCGTCTGAGCGTCGGTGATGAGTTGCTCGATGTCCCCGGGCGTCCGGGGCGGTGTCACCGTCGAGAGCGCGCCGAGGTCGGCGGCCAACCGCCGCGCGGCATCGGGCGCGTCCTGCCCTGCGAGAGTCACCTCGGCCTTGTCCAGGCCCGGCAATCCGTAACCCGGAGCCACAGCGAACCGGCCGACGGGGAACGGTCCGCAGTGCAACGCGTGGATCTCCTCGACGCGAGTGCGCTCCAGCACGCCCGCGTCGAGCATCGCGTGCGCCCCGGTCAGGTTCTCCTCGGCAGGCTGGAAGACGAACACCACCGTTCCGCTCAGTTGCCGCCGCAGCCGCGCCAGGACCTGCGCGACGCCTACGGCCACCGTGGTGTGAATGTCGTGCCCGCAGAGGTGGGCCGCTGCCGGGCCACCCCCGACGATGTCCTGGGGCGGCACCGCATCCATGTCCGCCCGATACGCGACGGTCCGGCCCGGACGCGAGCCGCGCAGAACGCCGACGACGCCGTGACCACCCACTCCGGTGGTGACCGTCAGCCCGGCCGCCCGCAGCTCGCGGGCCACCGCACCGGCGGTGCGCCGCTCCTTGCCCGGCATCTCGGGGTGCCGATGAATGTTCCGCCGTAGCGCGATCAGACCTCGCTCAAGGCGAGCCACCTCGGCGTCCACCGATCCCTGCGCCAGGTGCTCCGCCGGCCCGTCGGCGGCGGCACTGCCCGCGGTACCCCACACCATGCCCGCCCCGGCCAACGCCGCACCGGCCAGCACCGTACGGCGCGCGAGAACGTGCTTCTCAGGATGTTTCACTGTTCCCCCTCGTGGACCTTCACCCGGGCATCCGGAGCACCATCGAGCGAAGCCGGCTTCCTGCCGTGCCGCTGCCGCCCGGTGAGCGGAACCCCTGTCACGACACGATCGCCGTACGCGGACGCCGCTGCCCATCCGGCTGACCACCACTTCGCGGTGGGGGTAACCCCATCAGCTCAGCGTGTTTCTGGGTGTCTCGGGCGGGCACTACGGGCGAGGACGGGTGGGGCCGGTGGCGGCCAACGGCAAGGTGATCGAGTCGCGCCGACCGGCAGGGGCCGAACGTCCCCCGCTGGGGCCGGTTCGCCCCTCCCCATCAGCGCCCGGCCGTGGAAACGTCCCCTGTGGCGCCCCCGGACGTGGGCGAACCCGGAAGGACCGTCGAGGCAGAGGACAGATCATGACGAAAGGCCGACCGGTGAACCTGGCCGCTCTGGACGCCCACTGGCGGGCCGCGAACTACCTCGCCGCCGGGCAGATCTATCTGATGGGCAACCCGCTGCTGACGGAGCCGCTCGGGCCCGAGCACATCAAGCCGCGGCTGCTCGGTCACTGGGGCACCTCGCCCGGTCTCAACCTGGTCCACACCCACCTCAACAGGGTGATCAAGGACCGTGGGCTGGACGCGGTCTGCGTCTGGGGGCCGGGTCACGGAGGTCCGGCTGTGCTGGCCAACTCCTGGCTGGACGGCTCCTATGCGCAGACGTACCCGGATGTGAGCCGGGACGCGACGGGCATGGCCAAGTTGTTCCGCCAGTTCTCCTTCCCCGGGGGCGTGCCCAGCCACGTGGCGCCCGAGACGCCGGGCTCGATCCACGAGGGCGGTGAACTCGGCTACTCCCTCGCCCACGCCTACGGCGCCGCCTTCGACAACCCCGGCCTGCTGGTCGCCTGCGTGATCGGCGACGGCGAGGCGGAGACCGGACCGCTCGCCGCGTCCTGGCACTCCAACAAGTTCCTCGACCCCGTCCATGACGGCGCGGTCCTGCCGATCCTCCACCTCAACGGATACAAGATCGCCAACCCGACGGTCCTGTCCCGCATCCCGGAGGACGAGCTCGACTCCCTCCTCACGGGATACGGCTACGAACCCCTGCACGTGACCGGGTCCGACCCGGACCAGGTGCACCTGAGCATGGCGCGCGCGATGGACCACGCCCTGGAGCGGATCGCCGAGTGCAGGCAGGGGAGCGGCCGCTCGCGCCGGCCGATGATCGTGCTGCGCACCCCCAAGGGCTGGACGGGGCCGGCGGTGGTCGACGGCGTGCCGGTCGAGGGGACCTGGCGCTCGCACCAGGTGCCGCTGGCGAACGTGCGCGAGAACCCGGACCACCTGCGGCAGTTGGAGGCGTGGCTGCGTTCGTACCGGCCGGAGGAGCTGTTCGACGCCGAGGGCCGTCCCACCGAGCAGGTCCTGGCCTGCGTACCCGACGGAGATCTGCGCCTCGGCGCGAACCCGCACGCCAACGGCGGCCTGCTCACCCGCGCCCTACCCGTCCCGCCCCTTGAGCACTTCGCCGTGCCCGTCGACAAGCCGGGCGCGACCCTGCACGAGCCGACCCGCGTCCTGGGCGGCCTGCTCGCCCAGGTGATGGCCGACACGGCCGGACGCCGGGACTTCCGGGTGGTGGGCCCGGACGAGACCGAATCCAACCGCTTGGGTGCGCTGTTCGAGGTCACCGGCAAGGCGTGGCAGGCCGAGACCCTGGACACCGACGAACACCTCAGCTCGGACGGCCGGGTGATGGAGATCCTCTCCGAGCACACCTGCCAGGGCTGGCTGGAGGGCTACAACCTCACGGGACGCCACGGCCTGTTCTCCTGCTACGAGGCGTTCGTCCACATCGTCGACTCCATGGTCAACCAGCACATCAAGTGGCTGAAGACCTCGCGGCAGCTGCCCTGGCGCGCCCCCATCCCGTCCCTGAACTACCTGCTGACCTCGCACGTCTGGCGCCAGGACCACAACGGGTTCTCGCACCAGGACCCCGGCTTCGTCGACCACGTGCTCAACAAGAGCCCGGACGTCGTACGCGTCTATCTGCCGCCGGACGCCAACACGCTGCTTTCCGTGGCCGACCACGTCCTGCGCTCCCGCGACTACGTCAACGTGGTCGTCGCCGGAAAACAGCCCTGCTTCGACTGGCTCTGTCTGGACGAGGCCCGTGTTCACTGCGCACGAGGCGCCGGGATCTGGGAATGGGCCGGTACGGAGGACGGCACCCGGGAGCCCGATGTGGTCCTCGCCTGCGCGGGCGACGTGCCGACCCAGGAAGTGCTTGCCGCGGCGGCGCTGCTCCGACGCCATCTGCCCGACCTCGCGGTGCGGGTGATCAACGTCGTCGACCTGGCGAAACTGCTGCCTCACGAGGAACACCCGCACGGAATGGGCGACTTGGAGTACGACGCGCTGTTCACCCGCGACAAGCCGGTGATCTTCGCCTACCACGGCTACCCCTGGCTGATCCACCGCCTCGCCTACCGCCGGGCCGGTCACGCGAACCTGCACGTACGCGGCTACAAGGAATCCGGCACCACGACCACGCCCTTCGACATGGTCGTGCGCAACGACCTCGACCGGTACCGCCTGGTCATGGACGTCATCGACCGCGTCCCGGGCCTGGCCACCCGTGCGGCGGGCGTCCGTCAGACCATGGCCGACACCCGCGCCCGCCACCACGCCTGGATCCGCGAACACGGCACCGACCTGCCCGAGATCGCCGACTGGACCTGGACCGGATAAGTGCCTGTGTCTCAACCCATCGCACCAAGGAGGTGCGTCATGCAGCGCATCATCACCGCAGGTGTCGACGGCTCCGTCGAGAGCCTGGACGCCGCCGACTGGGCCGCCCGCGAAGCCCTCCGCCGCGGACTGTCCCTCCAGCTCCTCCACGCCGGCGACGGGCCCGAAGCCCGCACCGGGCTGCCCGAACTCGACGTCCCGGCCGACCGGGTGGCACACGCTGTGGACCGGGCGGCTCGGGTGCTGGCCTTCGCCCACCCCACCCTTGAGATCGTCCGCCGCCAGGTGCCCGGACCGCCGGTCGAGGCCCTCCTGGCCGCGGCCGAGTCCTCCGAGACCCTGGTCCTGGGATCCCGCGGCTTCACCGGTTTCGCCGGATTCCTCGTCGGGTCGGTCGCGTTGGCGGTCACCGCCCGTGCCACCCGCCCGGTCGTCCTGGTGAGGGCGGGGGAGCGGGCCGAGGACGAGCACGGGGGCTCGGCGGCCGGACCGTACCGCCCGGTCGTCCTCGGCATCGACGTGGACCACCCGTGCGACGAGCTCATCGAGTACGCCTTCTACGCCGCGGCGACACGCCGGGCACCCCTGCACGCCCTGCACACCTGGACGGTGCCCCTGGCCCCGTCCGGATCGGCCATCGACCCGGAAGAGGAGAAGACGCACGCCCTGGCCGCCGCACTGACGCCCTGGCGGAACAAGTTCCCCGACACGGACGTGACGGAACGGACGGTCCACGGCCGTGCGGCCCACCACCTGCTCATGGCCTCCACCCAGGCGAGCCTGCTGGTCATCGGCCGGCGCATCCCAAGTGGCGGACGCCTGGGGCCGGTTGCCCACTCGGTGATCCACCACAGCCTGTGTCCGGTGGCGGTGGTGCCGCACGAGTCCTCTTGCCCTACGTCGACGACGGGACCTGGGAGGTGTACGGGCTGAACAACGACCGCCCCTGATCCGGGCTCCTCGGCCGGCCGAGGAGGTGGAGGATGCGGGTGCGCAGCGGGTCGGCGTCGGGCAGGCCCAGCTCGTGGGTGATCTCCAGCGCCCGCGTCCAAGCCTCGCGGGCGGCGTCGGCGTGGGCGGCGGCGCGGTGGGTCTCGCCGAGGCAGGCCAGTCCGGTGGCCTCGCTGCGGCGGTCGCCGGTCCGGTGGAACAGGGCGAGGGCCTGCCGGTAGTGGCCGATCGCCTGGTCGTACTGGCCGAGCCTTCGGTGGATGTAGCCGAGGCTGTCCCAGATGTGGGCCTGCCCGTTGAGGTCGTCGACCCGCTGGGCCAGGGCGAGGGCGTGGCGGCAGTGTTCCAGGGCCTGTTGGTGGTCGCCGAGATGGGCGAGGATCCAGCCGATGTGGTTGAGGGCGGCGGACTGCCCGGCCAGGTCCCCGACGGCCCGGTAGTGCCCCAGGCTGTGGTGGGCGTGTTCGAGGGCCTGCCGGCGGCGGCCCCGGGACTCGGACATCCGGGCAAGGTGCTGGTGAGTGCGGGCCTGTCCGGTGCGGTTGCCGAGCCCGCCGAACAGGTCCAGGGCGAGCAGGTAGTGGGCGCGGGCGTCCTCGGGGCGGTCCAGGCGGTCATGGGCGAGGCCGAGGCCGCGGTGCGCGTCGGCCTGCCCCGCCGGGTCGCCCTGGCGCCGGGCGGCGTCGAGGGCGGTGGTCTGGACGGCGGCGAGCGTCTGCCAGTACCCCTGCCGGTCCAGGAACGTGGTGAGCGTCGAGGCGAGCCGCCAGGCGTGCGGCTCGAATCCGGCGTCGCGCGCCTGCTCCACGGCGGCGATCAGCACCCGGTGTTCGGCGGTGAACCAGGCCAGGGACTGCTGGTGGTCGGCGTGCTCCTGGGGTGCGGCGCCCGGCCGGGCGGGCGGCAGCGCGATCGGGTTGGGCTGGGGCGTGAGCAGGGCGTCGGCGGTGCGCGCGGTGTGCAGGTAGTGGTCGAGCATCCTGTGGGTGGCCTCGCGCCGGTCCCGGTCGTGGGCGTGGGCCAGCTCGATGGCGTAGGCGCGCAGCAGGTCGTGGAAGGCGTGCCTGCCGGGGATGTGTTCGGTGAGCAGGTGGGCCCGGGTCAGGTCGGCGAGCAGGGCGCGGGCGTGCGGCTGGGTGACATGGGCGACGGCCGCGGCGGCGGGTGCTGCCACGTCTGGTCCGGGGTGCAGGCCGAGCAGCCTGAACATCCGGGCGGCGTCGGGACCGAGCGTGCGATACGACCACGAGAACACCGCGCGTACCTGCGAGGCGGGGTCGCCGCCGTCCAGGGCGTCGAGGCGGCTGCCGTCCCGGCGCAGTTCCTCGGCGAGCAGGGCGAGCGGGAAGCCGGGCTGGGCGGCGGCACGGGCGGCCACCACGGCGAGGGCCAGCGGCAGCCCCGCGCAACGGGCGACGATCTCCTCTACGGCTGCGGGTTCGGCCGCGACCCGGCGCATACCGAGGCGGCCGGTGAGCAGGCGCTGGGCCTGGCCGGGGGTGAGCAGGTCGACGGTGAGGAGCTGGGCGCCCTCGGCCACGGCGAGGCTGGTGAGTCTGTTGCGGCTGGTGACGAGGGTGAGGCAGCCGGGGGCGCCGGGCAGCAAGGGGCGCACCTGGTCGGCATCGCGGGCGTTGTCGAGGAGGACCAGGACGCGGCGGTCCGCCATCAGGCTGCGGAAGAGACCGGTCTGCGCATCGAGTCCGGCCGGCACGTGGCCCGGCGGCACCCCGAGAGCGCTGATGAACCCGCGCACGGCCTCCTCCGGGCTGACCGCCGCGCCCCCTGGGTCGAAGCCACGCAGGTTGACGTAGAGCTGCCCGTCGGGGAAGGCGTCGCGGACCCGGTGGGCCCAGTGCACGGCGAGTGCGGTCTTGCCGACTCCGGCAGTGCCCTCCACCGCCGAGATGACCACCGAGGACGGGGCCGGGGCCCGTGCGGCGCCGTCGCTCAACAGGTGGTCGAGGCGGGCGATTTCGAGATCACGCCCGGTGAACGCGGCCACCGAGAGCGGGAGTTGGGCCGGTGGCGTGTGCACTCTGACGGCGGGCGGGGGCCGGGGAGGGGCGTCCTGGCGGAGGATGGAGGCCTGGATCTCACGGAGGGCCGGAGCCGGTTCGATGCCCAGCTCCCCGCGTAATCGGCGCCGCATGCACTGGTAGTGGTCCAGCGCGTCGGCCGGTCGGCCGCAGCGGTGCAGGGCGATCATCACCTGCCCGGCGAGCCGTTCGTCCAGCGGGTGAGCGGCGGCCCTTGTCGCCAGCCGGGGCAGCAGTGCCGCGTGGTTTCCGAGCCTCAACTCGATGTCATCCAGGTCGAGTTGGGCGGCGAACCGCTCCTGCTCCAGGGTCTCGCGCAGAGCGTTGACCCACGGGGTGTCGATGGTGGCGAAGGCCTCCGCGCGCCACAGCCGCAGGGCCTGTTCGTACAGGGCGACGACGCGCCGGTCGTCCTCGGCGGCACGGGCCCGGACGAGCAGCCCGCGGAAGAGGTGCAGATCCACGGTGACCGTGTCGGCCGCGGTGAGGACGTAGCCGCCGCTGCCGCGGCTGATACCCGCCTCGCTGGTGCAGGCCAGGGCCCGGCGGAGCCGCGAGACGTATCCGTGCAGGGTGGCGCGGGCCTGTCGGGGCAGCCGATCCCCCCACACCCTCTCGGCCAACTGGCCCACGGTCACCGGCTGGTTGATGTCGACGAGGAGGGCGGCGAGGACGCCTCGCTGCCGGGCGTGACCCAGCGGGGCGGGCCTTCCGTCGATGCGTGCCTCGATGCTGCCCAGCAGACCGAATTCCACCGTCATCCCGACCGCTCCCCCCGGAGCCCGCGGACACCGCCGCCCTCCCGTCGTACAGGCTCCTCACAGCCGATTCAAGGATTCCCCAAGGTTTCCCCTCGTCGTCCCGGACACAGTGATGCGCGGCACGAGCCGGAAGGCGTACGCCGGGTCACCACCGGGGCGCAGACGTCGTCCGGACGGGCCCTCGCCGCACGGGGTGTGCGGCGACCGCGCCGAGGACGGGGGCTGCGTTGAGCAAGCCGAAAACGGATGCGGCAGCCATACGGCGGCACGACTTCCGGCTGTACTGGCTGGCGGGTGCCACGGACCGGCTCGGCTCGCACGCGGCCGAACTCGTCCTGGTGCTCCTGGTGTTGACGGTCGGCGGGAGTCCCGCGGTGGCGGGGCTGCTCGGCACGGTCGCGGTCGCCGTGGAGACCGTGCTCGGCCCGGTCGCCGGGGTGGTCGCGGACCGCCGGTCGCGGGGGCGGATCATGCTGGTCTCGGCCGCCGTGTCGTTCGTCGCGTTCGGCGCGCTCACCGTGGCCGTGGTCGCCGATTCGGTGACGCTGCCCCTGCTGTTCGCCGTGACAGTCCTGGAGAGCGGCGCGGCGGCGACGTACGCCGCCGCCGCGCGCGGGGCGATCCGCGCCATCCTGCCGCTGCAGGACCCGAGCGGGGCGATCGCGGCGCTGCAGGCAAGGGACCAGGGGGCGGCGCTGCTCGGCCCGCTCCTCGGCGGGGTGCTCTACCAGCTCGCCCGGTGGGCGCCGTTCGCCGCCAACGCGCTGTCCTACGTCGGGGCGGCGCTGTGCGTGCGGTCGATCAGGACCGAACTGTCGGCTCCCGTGCGGCCCGGCCCCGTGGAGTCGTTCCGCGAGTCGGCCATGGAGGGGCTGCGCTTCCTGTGGCGTCAGCCGTTCCTGCGGTTCGCCCTGGTCTGGGGGGCCGGGGTGAACGCGGTGTTCACCGCCGTCTACTACTTCGTGCTCATCGCGTCCCGTCTCCACGGGTCCTCGGCCTCGTCCGTCGGTCTGATGCTGAGCCTGGCCAGCGGCTGCGGTCTCGTCGGCGCGCTGGTGACGCCGTGGATACTGCGCCGGGTGTCCCCGGGCACGCTGATCGCGGGCTGTTCCTGGGCGATGGTGGCGCTGGTCGCCCCGCTGGGGACGACGGGGTCGCTGTGGATGTACGGGGCTCTGTTCGGGATGTCCCTGTTCATCGGTCCGGTCCTCAGCGTGCTGTTCCAGACCCGTGCGATCGCGATCATCCCGCCCGGACTCCAGGGCCGCGCCGGGGCTGTCATGACCGGCGCGGCCAATGCGCTGCAGCTCGCAGCGCCGGCGACCGCGGGCCTGTTGACGGGCCTCCTCGAACCGGCGGCGGTCGGTTGGGTGCTGGCCGGCTGCCTCTCCGCTCTGGCTCTCTACACCCGCACCGGCCGCCGCCATCTGGACCAAGCGGGGCCGCCCGCCGAAGCGTCCGCCGAACCCGCGCCGACCGCCCCGAGCCGAGGAGACTGAGGTGGAGATGCAGTTGCGCGTCGCCCCTGCCCTGTTGCCCACGATCGCCGAACTCGCCCCGGAACGGGGCTGCTTCGTCGGCGAGGCGGACGACCACTGCGAGGTCTTCGCCTGGGATCTGGCGCAGGGCACGGTACGGCAGGTCACCGACCGCCCCGGGCTCGGCACCGACACCGCCGACGTGGACCCGCGCGGCCGGACCGTCTGGTGGTTCGAGGACGGCCCGACGGGCAGCGGCCGGTGGCTGCTGCAGCCGTGGGAGGGCGGCGCGGACACGCCCGCGCTGCCCGGGGTCGCGCCGGGTGCGCACGGCGGGCTCGCGATGGCCGCCGACGGCACCGCCGCCGTGGGCCTGCTCGGCCCGGACGGCCTGTCGCTCCACCTGCGGACGCCCGAGGGAGAGGTACGCACGCTCCTGGCCGGTGCCGGCCACGGCGAGCTGGCCGACCTGTCCACCGACGGCACCCTGCTCGCGGTCTGCGGTGAGCCGACGGGCCCGGCCGCGGTACGCGTGCTCGACCGCTCCGGCCGTCCCATCACCACGCTGTCGGGGACCCGGCACCCGCTGTGGGCGCTGGGGTTCAGCCCGGATCCGGGGTCGCCCCGGCTGCTCCTGGTGGCGGAGCGGAACGGCGGCTACCAGTTGGGGACCTGGTCGCTCGCGGGCGGTGTCCGCATCGCCGGGTGGTGCCGGTGCGACACCGAGATCTCGGCGAGCTGGTGCCCCGACGGCCGGGTGCTGGTGCGCCAGGACCGGCACGGCCGCTCCACGCTGACCGTCGTGGACCTGCCGCGGCGGCGCCGGATCCCGCTGGCGACACCGCCGGGAACGGTGCTCGACGCACGGATGCAGCCGGTCGCCGACGCTGCCCGGGGACGTACCGGACCGGGCGCCGATCTCCACTACATCTGGACGGACACCGCGACGCCTCCGGTGCTCCGCACGTCCTCGGGGCGCAGGCCGCCGGGGGAGCAGGCGGTGGCGGCGGGCCCCCCGGTGGAGGTCACCGACCGGTGGACGCCCGGCTCCGGCGGCCCGGTCCACACGCTGTTCTCCGCCCCGGCCCACCGGTCGCGGCCGTGGCCGACCGTCTTCCTGGTGCACGGCGGCCCCTTCGAGCAGGACCGTGACGCGTACGACCCGACGGTCACTTTGCTGACCGCCGCCGGGTACGCCGTCGCGCGGGTCAACTACCGCGGCTCCACGGGCTACGGGCCCGCCTGGCGCAACGCGTTCGACGAAGGGGTGGGCCTGACACAGGTCGCCGACCTGGCCGCGGTCCGCGCCGACCTGGTGCGGGCGGGCCTCGCGGACCCGGAGCGCACCGCGCTGGCCGGCTGGTCGTGGGGCGGCTATCTGACCCTGCTCGCCCTCGGCACCCAGCCCGAGCTGTGGCGGGCCGGGGCGGCGGTCCACCCGGTCGCCGACAGCGTCGCCGCGTTCCGCGCGGGCACCTCGGCACTGCGGTCCCTGGACACCCGGCTGTTCGGCGGCACGCCCGACGAAGTGCCGCACCGCTACGCCGAGTCGTCGCCCATGACGTACGCCGGCCGGGTGCGCGCCCCGGTCCTGCTCATCGCGGGTCGGAACGACGTGAAGTGCCCGCCGGAGCAGATCGTGGCCTACGCGGACGCGCTCCGCGCGCACGGCGCCGAGCCGGAGCTGCTCGAACTGGACACCGGGCACGACAGCCGGGCCGTCCAGTCGCAGGCGACCGCCCTGATCAGGGTCGTGACCTTCCTCGGCGCCGCTCTCGGCGGCCGGGTGGCGGCGGAGGCGCTGTGAGCGGCAACCCACTCCGCC
This sequence comes from Streptomyces sp. NPDC001415, assembly GCF_053597395.1. Taxonomy (NCBI): domain Bacteria; kingdom Bacillati; phylum Actinomycetota; class Actinomycetes; order Kitasatosporales; family Streptomycetaceae; genus Streptomyces; species Streptomyces sp. NPDC001415. The sequence goes on along the minus strand of NZ_JBSFIE010000004.1, from coordinate 356,906 downwards.
GACCCGCGAGTGACCCGTGCCCGGCGGCGGACCGTTCCAACGGGGGAAGGGGGTGAACGACATGCGGAAGACCATCGTCCACAACGACCCTCGCAGCACCACCGCGCACGAACGGGCCTACGTGCCGCGCATCATCATCGTCGTCATGATCAACGGCTGACGCCCCAGGGGGACAAGCCGCCGCGAAGGCCTGTGAGCACCCACCGACTCCGCCGACCTGTGCCCGGCACGGCCCGGCGGCCCACCGTTCCAGCCAGGGGAAGGGGGTGAACGACATGCGGAAGACCATCGTCCACAACGACCCGCTCGACCTGAAGAATCAGGCACGGGCCAACCGTCCGATCATCATCATCATCGTCAGCGCCTGACGTCCGGGGGAGGAACGCCGGGACAGCCACTTGCCGGCCGTCCCGGCCGTTCCGTCCGCCATCGAACCCGAACACGGCAAGCCCCGTACGCCTCGAAAGGCCGGGAGTCCACGTGAACATCGTCATCGTCAACATGCCCTGGGCCCTCCTCGATGTGCCGTCCCTCGCGACCGGCATCCTGCGCCGCACGGCCGCGAACGCCCTTCCGGACGCGCAGGTCACCGTCGTGCACGGCAATCTCGACTACGTCGACTGGCTCACCGAACGCCGGGAGTTCAGCCTCGCCCAGTTCAACCTGCTCGCCCTGGACAGCTATTTCAGCGGTCTCGGCGACTGGGTGTTCTCCTCGGCGCTCTACGACGATCCCGAGTGGCGGATCGCCGAGATGACGGAGGAGATCCCGCTGGAGGACGCGGACCGCGAGCTCAGCATCGAACTGCACCGGGAGGCACCGGAGTTCATCGCCGAGCTGACCTCACGCATCCTCGCCCTCGAACCCGACGTGGTCGGTTTCACCTCCACCTTCCAGCAGAACACCGCCGCCCTGGCCACCGCCCGCGCGATCAAGCGCGCGGCGCCCGGAACACACATCGTCTTCGGCGGAGCCAACTGCGACGGTCCCCAAGGGGAGGCGATGCACCGCAACTTCGCCTTCGTGGACTCCGTGGTGCGCGGAGAGGGCGAGCACTCCTTCCCTGCGCTGCTGCGCGAACTCGACAAGGAGCGGCCCGATCCGGCGGTCCTCGCCGAGATACCCGGGCTCTGCTGGCGCGGTGGGGACGGCATCGTCGTCAACGCCATGAGCACCAAGCCGCTGAGGCCCGCCGAGATCGTCTCGCCGGACTACGACGGCTACTTCGCCCGCCTCGAAGCGTCCTCGGCGCGCGACTGGGTCGAGCCGAAACTGGTGGTCGAGGGCTCGCGCGGCTGCTGGTGGGGCGAGAAGCACCACTGCACGTTCTGCGGCCTGAACGGCTCGTTCATGGAGTTCCGCAGCAAGAGCCCCGACGACTTCTACGCCGAGGTGGTACGGCAGGTCGAACGGCACCAGGTGCTCGACATGTACGTCGTCGACAACATCCTCGACATGCGGTACCTGTCCTCGGTGCTGCCGAGGCTGCGCGAGTCCGGATACGACCTGCGGCTGCAGTACGAGATCAAGTCGAACCTCCGCCGCGAGCAGCTCGAAACCCTCTACCAGGCGGGGCTCGTCAACGTGCAGCCCGGCATCGAGAGCCTCAACAGCCGGGTCCTGAAACTGATGGACAAGGGCGTCTCCGGCTGTCTGAACATCCGGATGCTGCGCGACGCCGAGACGGTCGGCCTGTCGGTGTCGTGGAACTACCTCCACGGCTTCCCCGGCGAGCAGCCCGAGGACTACCTGCCGGTCATCGCGCAGTTCCCCGCGCTGCACCACCTGGCGCCGATGGAGGGCGTGGCCAGGATCGTCACCGAGCGGTTCAGCCCCAACTTCAACAACCCCGCGCTGGGCTTCCACCCGCTCAAGCCCGATGCGCAGTACCGGCGCAACTACGACCTGCCCGAGTCGGAGATGCTCGACTTCGGCTATCTGTTCACCGCGCCGCACCAGGGCATCGACGAGGAGACGAGCGACGCGCTCAAGGCGGGCGGCGCGCGCTGGCAGCAGGAGCACGTGCAGAGCCGGCTCAGCATGATCGACCTCGACGACCGCATCGTCCTGATCAGCCGCCGCAAGGACTTCGACTGGACCACGCTGACCCTGCACGACCCGTTCGAGGTCGCCGTGTTCCGACTGCTCGACCAGCCGCACAGCGTGCCGGGCCTGCTGCACAAGCTCGGCGGCGAGGCCACCGAGGCCAAGGTGGACGCCGTCCTGGCGGAGTGGCTGCGGCTCGGCGTCGTCTTCACCGACGACGGGCAGTGGGTGCACATCGCGCCCTACGCCAACAACCAGGAGCTGCTGCGCTTCGAGCGCATCTTCGACACCCGGCGCAAGGGCACCTCCGACGGTCAGGACCCCGATGAAACAGCCGCCGAGGCACACGAGGAGGTCCCGGAGGGGACCACCGGCACGGCACCGGTGCCGGCCGCCTGACCCGGACGCCCGCAGCGGACCCAAGGAGCACCGTTCATGCCCACGACCACCAGCACTCCGCTCTCCCTGACCACCTGGCGCGACCACGACGAGGAAGTACTGCAACTGCCCTGGATGGGATCCGCCACCCGGATCGCGGCCGGTCCCACGGGCCCGGGTCCGGCCGAGCTCGCAGCCGAGCTCTACCGGAGTGGGGCCCGGCGGGTCGCGCTCGACCGGCCCGCCGACCTGTCCGGTGGGACCGGCGCCCGCCCCATCGTCACCACCATGCTGCTCGTCGCCGAGCTGACGAGCTGGGGCCTGGTGGTCGACTGGGAGATCTCGCTCGGCGCGGACCCCGAGATCTGGCGCTCGCTCAACCACCTGTATCCGCCACGCGCCGTCCTGGACACCCCGGACGCGGACGACATCCGGCAGCAGTGGAAGGAGACGTTCTACCTCTGCAAGTGCGTCTACCGCAAAGGCCCCGGCTTCATCCAGGTGCGCGACCGGCGCACCGGCGGCTCGCTGCTCCGCTTCACCCTCCACGACCTCGCCTACCTCCACGCCGTGGAGCAACTGTCGGCAGGCTGCCCGGCCGAGGACGTACCGGCTCAGGTGCTCGACGACCTGGTCGGCGAAAGCCTCGCCGGACGGGCCGGCAACCTCGCCTGGTGGCTGCCGTACCGGGTACACCGCTGGCCGTGGCCCTCGTTCGCCGTGTAACGGTCCGACAAATAGGTGGTCCCGTCCTCCGCTGAGGACGGGACCACCTGTGTCCGGGTTCGGTCCGCGAGGGGCCGGCGCGCCGGGTCAGGCTTTCTTGACCACGCTGGACTTGAGCTGCATGGGGCCGAATCCGTCGATCTTGCAGTCGATGTCGTGGCCGTCAACGCCGTCCACGAGACGGATGTTGCGGACTTTGGTGCCGGCCTTGATTCCGCTCGGGCTGCCCTTGACCTTCAAGGCCTTGACGACGGTGACCGTGTCGCCGTCGGCCAGCACGTTGCCGACCGCATCCCTGATCACCCCGTCCTGGGCGGCTGCGGGCTCGGCGGCCTCGGCGGCCGCGGGCGACCACTCGTGGCCGCACTCGGGGCACACCAGAAGCGCGCCCATCTCGTAGGTGTAGGCGCTGGAGCAGGTGGGGCAGGGGGGCAGGTTCTCGGTCACGACGAAAGTGTCACATCACGATCCATGAATTGCAAAATTATGCAATTCAATAGATGCTGTGATGCGCTGCGCCCTGGACAGCCGGGGACGCGGTGCTGCATGTGAGGAGAGGTGCTCGTGTCGGTTCCGCTGTATCAGGCCAAGGCAGAGTTCTTCCGGATGCTCGGGCACCCGGTGCGCATCCGGGTGTTGGAGCTGCTCCAGGACGGGCCGATGCCGGTACGGGATCTGCTCGCCGCGATCGAGGTCGAACCGTCCGCCCTGTCACAGCAGTTGGCCGTGCTGCGCCGTTCCGGGATCGTCACCTCCGTCCGGGAGGGCTCGACGGTGGTGTACGAGCTGGCCGGTGGGGACGTCGCCGACCTGATGCGGGCCGCGCGGCGGATCCTGACCGAGATGCTGGCCGGGCAGCATCAGCTCCTGACCGAGCTGCGGGACGCCGAGGTCGCCGCGACGTGAACACCTCGCTGACCCGGATGCTGCGGGTCCGGGTAGGGAACCCGGTGCGCGCCCTGCTGCCCACCCGCGCCGAACTCGCCGAGATGGGCCATAGCCCGCGCCGTGACCTGCTGGCCGGTCTGACCGTGGCGATCGTCGCGCTGCCCCTCGCTCTCGGCTTCGGCGTCTCCTCCGGGCTCGGCGCGGAGGCCGGGCTCGCGACCGCCGTGGTCGCGGGCGCGCTCGCGGCGGTCTTCGGCGGGTCCAACCTCCAGGTGTCCGGGCCGACCGGGGCGATGACCGTCGTCCTGGTCCCGATCGTCGCCAAGCACGGGCCGACAGGCGTCCTCACGGTCGGGCTGATCGCGGGGCTGATGCTGGTCGCGCTCGCGGTGCTCAAGGCGGGCCAGTACATGCGGTACCTGCCCGCGCCGGTGGTGGAGGGCTTCACCCTCGGAATCGCCGGCGTGATCGGACTGCAGCAGGTGCCGAACGCGCTGGGGGTGGCCAAGCCCGAGGGCGACAAGGTGCTGGTGGTGACCTGGCGGGCCATCGAGGAATTCGTCCGGACGCCGAACTGGACCGCCGTCGCCCTGGCCCTGGGCGTGGCGGTGCTGATGACGGTCGGGGCGCGGCTGCGGCCCACCGTCCCGTTCTCGATCGTCGCGGTGATCGCCGCGACGATGGCCGCCCAGGTGTTCCACCTGGATGCCGCGAAGCCGATCGGTGATCTGCCGTCCGGCCTCCCGGCCCCCTCCCTCGGCTTCCTCGACCTGTCCGCCGTGGGCTCGCTGCTGGCCCCGGCCGTGGCGGTGGCCGCTCTGGCCGCGCTGGAGTCACTGCTCTCCGCGCAGGTGGCGGACGGTATGACGGTGGGTCAGAAGCACAATCCGGACAAGGAACTGTTCGGGCAGGGCCTGGCCAACATCGCCGCCACGCTGTTCGGCGGCGTCCCCGCGACCGGTGCCATCGCGCGGACCGCGGTGAACGTCCGGACCGGCGCCTCCTCCCGGCTCGCGGCGCTCACCCACGCCGCTGTCCTCGCCGTGATCGTCTTTGCCGCCGCACCCCTGGTCTCGAAGATCCCGCTGGCCGCGTTGGCCGGGGTGCTGATCGCGACCGCTGTCCGGATGGTCGAGGTCGGCTCGCTGCGGGCGATGGCGAAGGCGACGCGCTCGGACGCGCTGATACTCGCCCTGACCGCCGCCGCCACGCTCGCCCTCGACCTGGTGTACGCGGTGATCATCGGCCTGGTGGTGGCCGGGGCCCTCGCCCTGCGGGCGGTGGCCGAACAGGCCCGCCTGGACCAGGTCGACTTCATCCCCGACCTGCCCGGCGAGCACAGCGCGGAGGAGCACGCGCTGCTCGCCGAGCACATCGTGGCCTACCGGCTCGACGGCCCGCTGTTCTTCGCAGGCGCGCACCGCTTCCTCCTCGAACTGAGCGAGGTCGCCGACGTCCGGGTCGTCATCCTGCGCATGTCGCGGATCACCACGATGGACGCCACCGGCGCCCTGGTCCTCAAGGACGCGGTGCAGAAGCTGCACCGGCGCGGCATCGCGGTGATGACCTCCGGCATACGGCCCGGCCAGCGCCAGGTCCTCGACTCCGTCGGCGCGCTGGAGCTGCTGCGCCTGAAGGGGCGCGAGTACACCACCACCCCCGAAGCCATCGCCGGAGCCCGCACCTACCTGGAGGGCGCCGGAGTCATGCCCGCCCCTCCCGCCCACGCGGCCCGCACCAGCGCCCAGGAGCACGTCCGATGACCATCCCGCTCGAAACCCTGCCCCACCGGCACGTGCTGACCCTGCCCGCCATGGGCTCCGCCGTCCGCATCGCCCGCGAGACCACCGAACAGGTCCTGGCCGAATGGGGCATCGCCCGGCGTCACCCCGTCGTCGACCCCGCGCTGCTGATCCTCGGCGAGCTGGTCACCAACAGCATCCGGCACGCCGCCGACCTCTCCCCGACCCTCACCGTGATCTACGCGGCGGGCGAGGACGCCTTCGCGTTCGCCGTCCACGACCGCCACCCCTACCAGCCCGCCCTGTTCGCCGCGTTCAGCGGCACCGGTGGCGGCGGGCTGAGCATGGTCATGGAACTCACCCTCGGCCTGGGCGGCACCGCCGTCGTACGCGGTGACGCGGACGGCAAGGGCAAAAGCATCTGGATCACCCTCCCTCTGTGAACATCGTCAACTCCCGCGGGTCCCGGCACGAATGAGGCAGCGAGCATGACCATCCAGTGGCGCTACACAACCCACGACAACCTAGGCATCCTGTCCGTCGCCGGGCACCTCGGCGGCGACGCGGTCGACCGGTTCACCGGCGCGGTCGGCTGGGTGACGGCGCGCGGCACCGGACCCGTCGTGCTCGACCTGACCGAGCTGCGCGGCTGGTCCGCCGGCGGTCAGCTCGCCATCGCCCAGGCCGCCCAACTACTCGCCGTACAGGGGCGTTCCCTGGAACTGGCGGCGATCCCGGCCGATGGTTCCATCGTCCCCGACGGTACGTGCCCGCCGATCCTCGTCCACTGCGACCTGCCCGCCGCGCTCACCGCACACCAGGTCTCCGAGGAACAGCGTCAGTGGCGTACCGCGGACTGGCCCGAGGAGCGGAACGCGGCGAACCAGAGCCCGCGGTAGGCGAGCGGCAGGAAGAAGGTCCCGCCGCGGACGACGGGCGGGCCGCTGCCCTCGTCGGCGTGAGGGTCAGCGGGCGGAGACGAACGTTCCCTCGTAGTCCAGGACGGGCACCACGCTGCACGAGTCCACGCCCGCGGCGATCACGACGTCCTCGACGTATCCGAGCGCGGCCAGCCGCCTGCTGGTGCCGCAGGCGGCGATGGCCATGCCGAGGTCGGCGGTGCCCTCGCAGGCGGCCTTGGCGGTGGCCGCCTCTATGGACAGGGGACCGGCTCCCTGGGCGGCCAGTTCGGCGATGAGGGCTCCCGCCCCGAGCAGATCCTCGGTCGCGGGACGCAGGCTGCCACCTGGCCACTGCTCGCCTGCGGCGATCACGGTGACGGGGCGGGCCGAGGTTCCGTACCCCTGGGCGATGAGCCAGCTGCCGACCGCTTCCACGTTGCGCAGGCAGGCCGCCACGACGGTGGCCCCCGTCGTGGCGGCCAGGGCGGCGATGGCCGAGCCGTCCGGGCAGGGAAGCACCAGTCGCGCGGCGGGAGGCGCGATGCGCAGGCCGGCCGGGGAGAGCGACCACGGGGCCTTGGGGGTCACGTCGTGGCGGGCGACCCCGAGCTTCGCGCCTTCGCGGCGTGCGTAGGCCGCGGCGATCTCATCGCCGGGTGCGCAGGGGTAGACACGGGTGCCCAGCTGGGCGGCGACGCTCACCGTGGTGCAGAACGACAGCACGTCCACGACCACCAGGCAGCCGTCCGGGTCGGCGAGCCGGACCGCGCCGTGCATGCCCCATTCGAAGCGAACGCCCTTGCCCGGCTGTTCCCCCCACCAGATGTGTTCCCGCATGGGGCCGGTCAGCGGCCGTGCGACTCATCGGCGGCGGGTGGCTGAGGGTCGGTGCGGCCGCCGAAGGCAAGCTTGAGCATGCGGGCCTTGCCGCAGCGCGGGCACAGTCCGTCCGCTCCGACGGCGGTGGGCCGGCACTTGAGGTGGCAGGAGGGGCACTTGAGCCAGGCGACGCCCTGGCCACGCAGCGGGGTGATTCTCACGCAAGCCTCCCTCACCATACCTATGGAGTTGCTAATATTAGCAACTCCTGAGGTCGTCACCAAGTAAATTCCACGGTTCCGCCTCGGTGCGCGGGTTCGGCCTGGCCGGTTTCGCGCGCGAAGATGGGCCGCATGTTCGTGATGTGTGGGTGGATACGATGCGCCAAGGACCGGCTGGAGCGGCCGCAGTGCTGCACCGGAGAGGGGACGGCACGGTGAGCGCGCCGCTGTATCAACTGAAGGCCGAGTTCTTCAAAACCCTGGGCCACCCGGTGCGGATCCGGGTGCTGGAGCTGCTCAGCCAGCGCGACCACACGGTGTCCGAGATGCTGCCCGAGGTCGGCGTCGAGGCCGCCCACCTCTCCCAGCAGCTGGCCGTGCTGCGCCGGGCCAACCTGGTGGTCAGCCGCCGGGAAGGCTCGACCGTCTCCTACGCGCTGGTCAGCCCGGAACTGGCCGACCTCCTCAAAGTGGCCCGCTCGATCCTCTCCGGCGTCCTGGCCGGACAGGCCGAGCTGCTGGCCGACCTGCGTGCCGCGCAGCCGGACCGCAAAGCGCCCTCATAACGAGGGCCTTGGACCGGCGGTCGCCTCTTGTCTGATGGACAGCTCTGGACGGCTGGAGGCGACCGCCCTCGATCGCGATCGTGACGGTCGTCCGTTCGTGCCGTTCGTTACTTGTGTGCGTGCTCGCCGACATAGAAGAGCAGCCACACGAACCCGGCGAACAGGTGCGTGCCGAAGATGTAGAAGAAGGCGCGCAGCGCGACGCCGTTCTCCTTCTGCTTCTCTTCGTCCTTCGCGGCCTTCTTGCCGCGCATCGGCCGCGCATCGGTGGTCTCGTCGCTCATCGCGTCACCTCCACAGTCGTCACGAACATCACAAGCCTCACCAGAGGACCTCGAACCGCATAAGAAAGATCTTCCCCTCGGTCATTTGAGGCCGGTTCACAGCTGAGTTCCCCGGAGCACCAGCTGTCCCGAGCCGACCGTCACCCCCACACAGGCGGAGGGTGAACGCGGCGCGTGCCGCACCACATGGGTGACCAGTTCACTGACAGCTAGCAGCACCGCATCGGCGAACGCGGATCTGGGCGCGACCCCCGCCTGCGCGAATCGCCCGGCCTCAGCCTCCCGGGCCCGCGCCACCGCCTGCGGCCCCACCGGTACCGACGAGACATGCCGCAGTGTCCGGGGCGGGACGTGCTCCACCGCCGCCCCCGGCTTCCCCCTGCGAGGACCTCAGCCAGCCCGTACCCGTCACGGGGTGACCGCCTTCTCTGCCTCGTGCAGCTGGGCGAGCAGGTCTTGCTGCCCGGCCAGCAGCGTCGACAGGATCCGCCGCGCCGCCGCCAGCAGCTCCGCGACATCGCCGCCGGCCAGCTCGTACACCACGGTTGAGCCCTCCCGGGTCGCCGTTACGATGCCCGAGCGGCGCAGCACGGCCAGCTGCTGGGACAGGTTCGACGCCTCGATCTCGATCGCCGCCAGCAGATCACGTACCGGCAGCGGCCCGTCCTGGAGTAGCTCCAACACCCGAATACGCACCGGGTGCCCCAGCATCCGGAAGAACTCCGCCTTCGCCTGATACAGCGGAACCGGCACCCCCATCACCCTTCCTCCGCCCCGACGTCGATCCCGTGTTTCCGGGCCAGCCGCAGCGCATCCTCCAGTTCGCCCTGGGCCAGCGACACCTCGTAGGCGTCCTCCGCCTCCAGGGCTGCTTTCAGCGCCTCCTGCGCGTTGCGCACGCGCTCTTGCAGTGCCTCGGCGAACCCGCCCACTACCCGACCGCTTCCCCCGTGACTTGATCACCACGGCAACTAAGGAATTGAAGAACTCTTCAATTCTAATGGACACCGCCGACCGGAGAGCCATCCCCCGCCACAGCAATGCCTCGCGACGCGTCCTGTGTGGTCCGTTGTGGTCCGTGGCTGAACCGAGGTGGTCCGGTGTGCACCAGCGCGGTTGGCCCGAGTGCGGCAAACGGCGACAGCGGCGCGAGGGTGGCGGGGATTCCTCTGGACGTGATGGTCCGGGGGCCATTGCGGGGACGTGGCACAGGCGCCGCCTCTGCCGGCTGGGGCCTGGCGCCTCTCCTTCGCCGTACTCGTAGCCGTGCTGTCAGCCTGAAAACGCGCCAACGCCCCGTGCTGCTGCCCACAACTGAGGGCGTGCGGGCAGCAGCACGGGGCGAGCGACGGTGGGGCAGGGCTCAGAGGAGCTTCTGGGGGGCCTGGTACTGGTCGACGGGCGCGATGTTGCAGGCGGCCTTGGGGCCACCGAGGCCGTGTCCGCCGATGCCCTCGCCCTCGGGCAGCGGCACCAGGCAGCGGCCGTCGACGTTGATCAGCGAGGCGCCGTAGGTGTTGAGGATGCCGCCCGCTCCCTCTTCGCCACCGATGACGGTGTCACCATTGCGGGTCGAGAAGTCCGTGGCACCGGTGCCGGCGCTGGCGCCACCACTGCCACCGGCCCCGGTGGTGGTGCCAGTACCGGTCCCCGTCCCCGTCCCAGTCCCAGTGCCGGTCCCGGTGCCAGTGCCGGTGCCAGTCCCAGTGCCGGTGATGCCGCTGACGGCGTCACCGATGCAGCCGCAGCCGGTGCCGGTGCCGCTCGTGGTCGGGCTCTGGCCAAGAGGAGTGGCAAGGAGGTTCTGAATCGCGTTGGCGGCGGTCTTGTGGGGCTGGGGACCGGTGGTGTGTGCCGTGGCCGAGGCGGGCGCGGCGATGGCCATCGTTGCGGCGGTGGCGAAGGCTGCCCCGGCGAGAACCTGCTTGATCACGGTTGTGCTCCCATTCGGTGGATCGGTGAGGATGGCAGGCCCGCCTTGTGAAACCTGCCGCCCTTTGGAACGAGGAACGTGCAGACGACGTCACAAAGTGCGCTCATTCGGACCAACGCGTACACCAACGCGTGGGTGGGGCTGGTGCGTCCGCTGTCCGTCGGTGGCTTGTCCCGGGCTACGGGCGCACCCGCGAACGCGAAGGGCGCGGCTCTTGCCGAGTGCCCGTGATCGCGCATCCTGATCATGGGCACTCAAGCAGGGCCGCGCCCGAGAGTGAACGTTCTGGGCAGCCGGTGCCACCGGAGCCTGGATGCGTATGTGCACATGTCCGGGGCCCCGGCCCGGCCGGCGGGGTGCTGAGTGTGCCGGGTCCCGTGGCCGTGTCCGGCCCGCGGGACCCGTGGGGCACTCTCGGTCCTGACCCCCGGGCCCCGGGCGCAATTGACGCTCCGTAGGCCCCGTCCCCGCTTCCACCGCCCAGCCCGTTGCGAGCTGCTCGCACGGGATCGCAGTCTGCTGCTCGGGCTGGACGTTACGGGCTGGGCGAGGGCCTGTGGTGTTGTGGATGCGGGGTCGACGGTCGAGGGGTCAGAGGAGCTTCTGGGGGGCCTGGTACTGGTCGACGGGCGCGATGTTGCAGGCGGCCTTGGGGCCGCCGAGCAGGTGTCCGCCGATGCCCTCGCCCTCGGGCAGCGGCACCAGGCAGCGGCCGTCGATGTTGATGAGCGGGGCGCCGTAGGTGTTGAGGATGCCGCCCGCGTCGCCCGCGATGGCGGTGTCACCGTTGCGGGTCCCGAAGTCCGTGGCACCGGTGCCGCTCACGGTCGTGCCCGACGCGACACGGGCGGCGCGGATGGCCTCGTGAGCGTTGGTGGGGGTGCTCTTGGCCTCGGGCCCCATGGTGGCTGCCGAGGCGGGCGCGGCCACGGCCATCGTTGCGGCAGTGGCGAAAACCGCCCCGGTGAGAACCTGCTTGATCACGGTTGTGCTCCCATTCGGTGAATCAGCTAGGGCTGACAGGCCCGCCATGGGGGACACCTGCCGCCCCGAGGGGGAGGTGGACCACGGGCGGGGGCGCGGAGTCTGGCACGCACCTCTCCGCGTTGCCGAACCGCCCCGACAGCTCCGCCGTCGATGGCGCTCCGACGCTTTGCGATGCACCGCACCAGACTCCGCGCCTGTCCAACCCTGATCCACCAGGCACCCCTTAAACGAGGAACCTGCACAACACGTCACAAATGATGCCCATTTGGGCCAATGCGCGCCTCGCAGCCCTGATGGTGGCTGGCCGTCCGCCCCGGCCTCTGTCCGCCTGACGGTTCAGAGCCTGATGCGGAGGCATCCGCACGTAAGTGCAGTGTCTAAACCGTTGCCGTCGGCGGCTGTTGCTCCAGCCGTGGGTGGCCGTTCGGTGAAACCAGTCGTCGGCGTCGCAAGGAGATGCGACCGACCTCTGACGGGACCAGGCTGCGCCTTCCCGGGCCGCAGCGCATCCGCAAAAGCGAACGTCCTCAGAAGCGAACGTCCTCGTCGCCGATGCCACCGGTGAGGACGCGCATGTCAGCTGCCCCGGACCGGTCGACGACGTCGTGAACGTGCGGGGCCCCGGGGGCTGGAATGGTTCAGACCCCGGGACCCTTGTGCATCTCCGCCCGGCTAAACGACGCTCCGCGGCACCTGTCACCCCGCTTCCCCCGCCCAGCCCATTCCAGGCCCCGCGATCTGCTGTTTGTCTCGGCTTGGCGCGTCGGGCAAGGGCACGGAAGTGCTGCGGCAGCTCACAGAGGGCCGTACCCAGGGCAAGCGCGCTCCCGGCACTTGGCGTTGACCGCCCTGCAGAAGCTGCACGCGTACGGGTAACCGGAGATCCCCCGTCGCAGTAGTCCGCACCGAAGTCCGAGCGCGCGGCGGCCCGCGCACTACGAGGGGAGCCGCAGGTGCGGGCGGATTGTGGCGCTTGGTCCCGGGCGGGGGCGGGCAGGCGGCCACCGAAGCCGGCCGCCTGCTGGTTGGGGTCTGTGCATAGGGGAGACTGGGCGGGTGACCACAGACCCACGCAGTCCCCTGGACAGCGACACCCCTTGCTTCAGTTCTCCCGAGCCGACACGTCCGGGTTGGACCGAGCCTCGCTCCGCGGCCGGCGCTCCGCCGGCCACTTTCCTTGAGCCCCGGCTTCGACCGGACCCGTCGGCCGACGCAGCCGTATCCTGATCACCGTGAGCCGCCTGGCTCAACTCCGGTCTGTAGCACGGCAGTTGTCTGCCGGGAGCGGCGCCGCCCTCATGGATTGGAGAACGCCGGCATCCGCCCGCGCGACGGTGGCGCCGACCTGATGGTCGTGTATACGAAGTGGCACGCGTCCGCTCTACCGCGCGGCGCGCGTCCGGCGCCGCCTTTCCGGGGCGCGAGGAAGGCGAACCGCGGGTGCCGCGGCCGAGGATCGGGGCCCGCGTCCGGCTGCGGCGGCCAAGTCGATTCGGCCCAGGGCTCGTTCAGCACCGCGCGGAACAACCGTGAACATCACGCCGGACGCTGCCGCTATCGCCGCGGGCCCGCTTGAGCCGTGTCGGGACGGCGAGGGACGGCGGGTCTCCCTGGTCTGCGAAGCGGTTGGCGGTAGGGGGCGATCACCGCAGAAATGCCTACCTCCGCTGTTCGGTGTGCCTGGCGCGGTGAAAGCCGAGGGACATTCAAATCCTGTGGATGGTGGGGGAGTTCAGGCTGCGTGAGCTTCGGGGCGTTCGGCGAGGTGGCCGCGCTGAAAAGCGAGTCCCCGGCTCAGACGAGGGTGACGGGTTGGGGGTGCCTTCACGGCTCGCACGGCTCGGTATGAGCCGGGCGGGGGAAGCGGGGTGACCAGGCTGCGGGGTTCGTTGGACCCGGGGCAAGATCACGGTGGGGAGTGCACCGAGGGGCCCGGGGTCTGATCAGTCCCCCGGCGTACCCCTGGTCGGGCGGAGTACCGGATGTGTGTCCGTGCCGCTGGTGCCGACGGCCACCGCGATGGCTTCTGCGGTCCGACAGTCGTGGCACAGGCCGTGACGTACAGCGGGCCCACCACCGAAAGCCCGTCCTCCCGCCCGGCCCGGTGGGACCGGCAGGGATGTCGAGGAGCGCCCGGGGCCTGTGACTGCTGCGCAAGTGAGTTGGGCGTTGGCCCAAATGGGCACAATTCGTGACGTTTTACGCAGGTCCCTCGTTCCAGGGACGACAGGCTCCCATGACGGGCCTGGCACCCCTCTCTGACCCACCGAACGGGAGCACCACCGTGATCAAGAAGATCCTCGCCGGGGCAGCCTTCGCCACCGCCGCAACGATGGCCGTCGCCGCGCCCGCCTCCGCACAGACCCCGAAGCCCCAGGCCAACACCACCCCCGTCCAGATCCCCACCAGCGCACTCCAGACCCTCCTCGCCGCAGCTGCGGGCCCGACCGCCAGCAGCACCGGTGCCATGAGCGGCGTGGGTGCCTCGGACTTCGCGACCCGCAACGGAAACACCACGATCGCGGGTGAGGCGGGCGGCATCGGCAACACCTACGGCGCCCCGTTCATCAACGCCGACCTTCGCTGCGCGGTGCCGCTGCCCGAGGGCGAGGGCATCGGCGGACACGCCCTCGGCGGCCCCAAGGCCGCGTGCAACATCGCGCCCGTCGACCAGTACCAGGCTCCCCAGAAGCTCCTCTGACACCACTCGGCGTACGAGCCTCCCATCAGGGCCCACCAGGACCCAGCCAGGAAACCCCACACCGCAATCTGAACTGACAGCGGCCCGCGCAGCCCATGGAACCCGCAATGGGCTGGGTGGGGGAACCAGGGTGACCGGGGCTGCGGAGAGCCGTTGAGCCTGGGGCATTGGAGAGTGCACAAGGGTCCCGGGGTCCGGACACGGCCCCGGGACCCTGTGCGTTCAAGAGCCCCGCCCTGCGATCCGGGGTGCCGGAAACGCACGTCCGGGCCGGTGGCAACGGCGGCCAAGAACGTTCGCTTCAGGGTGAGGCTGCGCCCGTGACCCCGTGGGTCACCGACGGAATGTGGACACATCAGCCCTCACCTCCTAGGTGTCCGGTTTGGTCTTAACGGGCGCACTTTGTGGCGTGTTCTGCGTGTTCCCGGGCCGAGGAGGTGTCCGGTGGCTCAGGGTCGGCCAGGGGTACGGCGTCTGGTGCGGTGCACCGCAAGGCGCCGGAGCGTCTTGACAGCGGAGCTATCGGGACGTTGCGGCAACGCGGCGAGGCGTCGTGTCACACGCCGCGCCCCGGCCGTGGCCCTCCAGGGGCGGCAAGTCTCCCCACGGGGCAGGCCTGCCACTCTCTCTGATCCACCGAATGGGAGCACAACGTGATCAAGCAGGTTCTCGCCGGGACGGCCCTCGCCATTGCCGCAACGATGGCCGTCGCCGTGCCCGCCTCAGCAGACACCCGCGACTTCGGTACCCGTAACGGTGACACCGTCATCGCGGGTGGTGCGGGCGGCATCCTCAACACCTACGGTGCCCCGCTCATCAGCGCCGACCTTCGCTGCGCCGTACCGATGCCTGAGGGCGAGGGTATCGGCGGCCACCTCCTCGGCGGCCCCAAGGCGGCGTGCAACGTCGCACCCGTCAACCAGTATCAGGGCCCGCAGAAGCTGCTCTGACCCCTCGGCCGCCGAGCCCGGCTCACAGAAGTACAGGCCCTTGTGCAGCCTTTGGCGTTCGGCGGGGAACAGCCATCGTGATCCATCCCGCGTCGGCACACCCAATGGACCGTCACCGACGGCCAGAACCATGAGGTGCGGCCAGGGGTGCGGCTCTCACCCAGAAGGGCCGCCGCGACAAGCTGAACGAACAGCGGCTCGCAGCTCGCCGAGCTCGGCGCGGACTGGGTGTAGGTGGTCAGGGTGACCTCGGCCGCGGCCGGTCGTTGAACCGGCCGGTCAAGGAAGTGGAAGTGCACAGGAGTCCCGGGGAACGGTCACCACACACGGCCCCCGGGACTCCGCGCTGCCGGGCGCCGACCTGCCGTTGAGCGGGCGACGGGCCGACCGCGCGACCAGGGCCACGTCCACGCGGCAGGCGCCAACGGTGGCGTATTCCGCTCCAGGGCCGGGGCCGCAACTGGCAGCCCATCGCCGAGAAGCTGCCCACCCCGTCGACCGGCACCGTGGTCCTCGGCGGCTCAAGCCGGCACGACGATCGACACGGCGACAGGCGGGCTATTCCGCAACTGCCCTGTGAATAGCGGCAGTTGGACTACCGCCCCAGCCCAGGTGGCCGAGTGCGAGGTCACCCCGCCGGACAACTCGGTGGCGCTGGCACCCGATTCACCGCGCCGCTCACCTCCGACGCCAAGGACATCAGCACCTGGGTGGCCGGCTGACGGCACGTGTGGGTGCAGAACAAGGGGTTCGGTTCGAGGTCCGCTCGGGCGCGAAGTGGAAGTTCTACCGCTCGGCCGGGCGCTGACTGGCAGGTACCCGGCAAAGGCCTGCCCGCGGCGGCGGTCATACAGTTGAGTCCCGGCCCGGACCACTACCTCTAGTACCTCTAAGCTGCCACGCACGGCCGCGACATCCGCCCCCTTCGACGTACCGCGCCTCAAGGGCCGTACGAACGACTGGCCCGACCCCGGCCGGGCGGACGGACGCGGTTGCTTCGCACGGAGCAGCGGGGCCATCCCTTCATCAGGCACAGTGCTTGGACGCGAGGCGCCGGGCCCGCGCCGGGACCGGCAGGACGGTTCCGAGGTCGCTCGCGGGTCGGCACGGTCGGCGCGATGATGGCCTTACGGGCCGATCCGCACCCATCCGACAGGGCTGCCATGCGGTAAGGCCAGGCCCCCTGTTCCTGTCTTGTGCCATCTTCGAGGCCCGTGAACTACCCCGGCGCGGCCCTCTGGGGGCGCCAGGAGGAATGACCTCGAAGTTGCGAGATCCCCAACAGAGTCGCTCACTCATTCGGGTGGGAGCGCTACGTACGAAGTTGTGCACCGGAGGGCAGGGGGGCACTCCTCTCCTGTCCGATCAGACCATGCCGAAAGGGCTCCCATGCGTATCCGTACCGTCCTAGCCGCCGCCACCCTGACCGCTGTCACCATCCTGGGCGGGGCGGGCGTCGCAGCCGCCGACGACGACGGCAATGCCACCGGTACCGGCCAGCACGCCGCCAACGGGATGACTGACGATGTCAGTCAGCTCGACTCCGCCCAGGACCGCCCCGATGGGCGGGGTGACTCCGCTCAGGAACGCCCCGACACAATGGGCGACTTCGGGCCGAACCGCCCCGACGGACGGGGTGACTCCGCTCAGAACCGCCCCGACGCAATGGGTGACTCCGCGCCGGACCGCTCCGACTCAATGGGTGACGGGCTGTTGTAGTTCGACTGTGTCTTGTGGCCCCCGCCCCGGCGGGGGCCACAGGCATGCTCTCGCCAAACACGGCGTCATCAGCTTCCATCCGCCAGGGCAGACCAGTAGCCGACGGATGTCGGTCGGTTCAGACGCGGGCTCTGGCTCTCATGCTGCTCGCTACAGTCCCCGGGTGGGCACCCTGCGCGGCAAGGCAGGACTGGCCCGCCCGCGGCCCTCACCCAGCGCGCCCCGCTTCGGCACCCCGCCGAAATCGTCGCGTACGCGCAGCGCGGCAAGGACCGCGTCGGAGCCACGGGCCGCTATCACGCCGTGTTCCGGAACTGCACCGACCCGGAGTAGTCCCTGTTGGGCGACGGGAAAGTGTCAGTGCGTACGTGGCCTGGCGGCACTGCCGTTGCCGCCCCTCGGGAAGAACCGGAGCGATCTTCCTTCGGGTGGCTGCGCCCTCCGCTCAGTCCACCTCCGGAGCCCCACCGAGCAGCCTGCCGAGCAGTTCGCCCGGCAGCCCGCCGGGCACGGCGTTGGCAACGGTGTACGTCGGCAGGCCACCTTTGGCCGCGTCCCCAGGGACCGGCACGCCGCTGCGGGGCCCGCTGGCGGCCGGTGGTGGCGTGTCAGTCCCGGTCTGCGGGGCAGCGTGTGCGATCCCGGCGAAGGCCAGGATGGGAGCGGCGAGGGCGAGAACGGCGACTGCGCGCCTAGTGGTCTTCATGCCGAGTGAACGATCTTGGTCTGATACAGGACACGGTTACGGGGTTCGCTGCCACCGGCATGCCTCACGTAGTCGGCTGGCGGCACCTCGTGTCGCCGGCCCGCAGAGCGTCCTGGATCCGAGGGCCAAGCCAGACCAGCTGAGGGATTTCACGCGCGACCACCCCGACATCCCGAGGACTTCGTCGTCAGGCCCGCGGTAGGGGTCACCAACCGGGGCGTCCTCGTGGTCCGTCCCGGCGACGACCTGACGGGGGCGTTCGCTGAGGGGCTGCCCCCAACGGCGTCCCACGCCATCGAGCTTCTGGCGGCCGCTCCGAGCACCTCCACTTCCGCGGACTTCGTAGGCCATCCGGAGGAGTTGGAGCTTGCTGCGGCCAAGGCGGGCTGGACGGCGGCACGGGCTTCGTCGGGGGTGGGCGGCGCCAGCCTGGCCCGCCCCGAGGCGCTCGCCGTGGACCGCGGTCAGCGAAGGCCACTATGAGCAGGACATGCTCCAGTTCTCGAAGCGGGGATTCGACTACGTCAAGGTCGACTGGTGCGGCGGCGACAAGGAGGGCCTCGACGCCAAGTCCACCTACCGGGCCATCATCGACGCGGCCGCGAAAGCGGCGGCCGCCACAGGCCGCCCGCTGACCCTGTCGGTCTGCGACTGGGGCAAGCAGGACCCCTGGAACTGGGGCGCCGGCATGGCCGCCCTGTGGCGTACCAACACCGACATCATCTTCCACGGCAACTCGCCGTCGTGGGACAGCATGCTCGCCAACTTCGACACGAACGCGCACCCCTCGGCCCAGCACACCGGCTACTACAACGACCCGGACATGCTCATGGTCGGCCTGGACGGGTTCACCGCCGCCCAGAACCGCAGCCACATGAACCTGTGGGCCATCCCGGGCGCCCCGCTCCTGAACGTCAGGGCCGACGCCACGGGCACCAACGTCGTCGACATCGCCTACACCAACGGCGCCAACGCCGCCCGTACGGCCGTGCTCCAGGTCAATGGACAGCAGGCCACCACGGTGTCCTTCCCGCCGACCGGCTCGTGGACCGCGCCCGGCACCGTGTCGGTCGAGGTTTCCCTGGCGAGGGGCTCGTCGAACTCGCTGACGTTCTCCAACTCCGCTGCCTGGACACCGGACTTCGACGCCATCGAGGTCCGCCCGCTGCCCGGCGCGAACGGTGCCCAGTGGCCCGCGACGGGGTACTACGGCGGGTGCCGGCGCCCGTATCAGCTGCCGGGGTTCCAGGGGCCGGGTCCGTTCCGCGTGACCCGGAGTTAACTCGCCGCGGGCTCCCTTAACGCGCAGGAAATCCTGAGTGACGGCGTGCCGTCATGTCCGGCTCCTACCTTCCGGTCCGTACCGCACACGGACCGACGAACAGGGAGCCGCGATGACGGACACCGCCGCCGCACCATCCGCCAGGACCAGCACGCAGCCGCCGCCGCAGGACGGGCCTCGGCGCAGCTACGCCAGGATGGCCGCCGACGAGAGCCGCGAGGACTATTCGCTGCGCTATGCCCCGCACTCCTTCCGGCGCTGGTCACCCACGATGGTGGCCTCCACCGCGCTCGGCGGCATCGCCTACCTCGCCGACTTCGCGATCGGCGCGTCCATCGTCTTCACCTACGGCTTCACCAGCGGATTCGCCTCGATCCTGACCGCCGCCACCATCATCTTCGTGACCGGTATCCCGATCGCGCGAGCCTGCGCCAAGTACGGCCTGGACATGGACCTGATCACGCGCGGGGCCGGCTTCGGGTACTTCGGGTCCACCCTCACCAGCCTCATCTACGCCTCGTTCACCTTCATCTTCTTCGCCCTCGAAGGCTCGATCATGGCTCAGGCCATGCACCAGGCCATTGGACTCCCGGTCCAGGTCGGATACTTGGTGACGACCCTGATCGTGATCCCGATCGTGTTCCGCGGAATGGGGGCGCTGGCCAAGGTGCAGGCCTGGACCCAGCCGCTCTGGATCATCGGCATGGTCCTGCCGTTCCTGGTGCTGGCCTTCGAAGCCCCGGACGCCTGGGGCGCGTTCGGCTCGTTCGGCGGCACCGAGGGGGCGGGCTCCGGCTTCTCCTGGATCGGCTTCGGGCTCGGCACGGGCGTGGCGCTCTCGCTCATCGCGCAGATCGGAGAACAGGCCGACTACCTGCGGTTCATGCCCGCCAAGACCGAGACGAACAGGCGCCGTTGGAATCTCGCCGTGCTTGCCGCCGGACCCGGCTGGGTGATCATCGGGGCCGCCAAGCAGCTCGGCGGCGCCTTCCTCGCCTTCGTGGCCCTGGAGGCGGTCGGCAAGACCCACGCCCTGGAGCCGATCGCCCCGCAGATCGAGGCACTGCGCCCCTGGCTCGGATCGTTCGCGCTGCCGGCCGCCGCGCTGTTCGTGATCGTCTCGCAGGTGAAGATCAACGTGACCAACGCGTACAGCGGTTCACTGTCCTGGTCGAACTTCTTCTCCCGGCTCACCCACCGCCACCCGGGCCGGGTCTGGTACATCTTCCTCAACCTCGCCATCGCGCTCACGCTGATGGAGATGAACATGTTCGCGGCCCTCAACAAGCTGCTCGGCTTCTACTCGAACGTGGGCATCGCCTGGATCACGGCCGTCGCCGCGGACCTCGTCATCAACAAACGGGTGGGCTGGAGCCCGAAGTACATCGAGTTCAAGAGGGCTTATCTGTACGCCGTGAACCCGGCCGGGTTCGGCTCGATGGTGATCGCGTCGGTCGTCTCCATCCTGGCCTTCTTCGGTCTGTTCGGCCGGTACGCCGAAGCCTTCTCGACCTTCATCGCGGCCGGACTCGCCCTCGTGCTCTGCCCGTTGATCGCCTGGGCCACCCGAGGCAGGTACTACCTCGCCCGCCCCAACCCGGTGAACGGACCGGACGTGGTTGTGGCGGACGTGACGGCCACCCACACCTGCGCGGTCTGCGAGACGGCCTACGAACTCCCGGACATCGCCGACTGCCCGGTCCAGGCCGGACCGATCTGCTCGCTGTGCTGCTCGCTCGACGCCGAGTGCGGCGACGCCTGCCGCAAGGACCCGACGGCAGGCCCGGTCCTGATGCCGCTGCCGACCGTGCGCACCGCCGTCTGAGGGTCACAGTGACGTAGCCGACGCAGCGGTGCTAGCAGGCGGGGGAGCGGCCGGCGCTGACCCGGGACCCGTACGGCGCGAACTCCAGGCGTACGGCATCGCTGCGCGGCAGCACGAGGGCCACTCCGGTGGAGAGGGCCCAGTCCTGCGGGATCAGCACGTACTGGTTCGCGGACTGGAGGATGAGGACGAGGCCGTCGTAGCGGTAGTGGTAGGCGGAATCGGCGTCGCGGCAGTGGGTTTCGCGCACGCCGGGCGCGGTGAGCGAGAGGCCGTGCTCGCTGTAGAGGACGGTGGTGTCGGAATACGGCAGTTCGTCGACGAGCTGCTGGGCGCGGCCCCGGCCCACGGCAGCGGCGTAGTCGTTGGCCGCCCAGACGAGGCCCAGTCCGATGAGCACGAAGACGACGGCCCATTCGGCGAGCGCCGCCCATTCCGGCCGGGGAGCGGGGCTGGGCGGGGGAGGCGGGTCCTCGCCATCCGGCGGTGGTTCCGTACTCCCCGGCGGCGCTGGGCCTCCGGGTGGCGCCGCCCGCGTGACGGTGCGGTGCAGATGGAGTGCGTACGCCAGCAGGATCACGCCGGACGCGAGGCTCAAGGGGGCTGCCACGAGGTGGTGGTTGAGGAAGAACCGCCGGTCGACGACGCTGTACAGGCCGCCGAGCGTCAGCAACAGACCGGTCGCGGCGACGGTGGGCAGCGCGTAGCGCAGCAGCCGCGGCTCCGGTCCCGCGGCGATCCTCGTACGCAGCAGATCGTGGCCCCAGAACGCAGCGAGACCGCCCGCCGCTACGACGACCATCGGGATGAAGAGGGCGTCGAGACTGCGCATCAGATAGTCGACCGTGCCGAAGTCGAGGACGGTGGAGTTGACGCCGAAGTAGGCGAAGAACCAGTACACGTGCCAGTAGCCGAAGTAGTAGAGCAGCGCCGAGACGAAACTGGTCGGGGCGACCACCGCGCCGAAGAGCGCGCCGAGCCTGCGGACAGGGGTGGCCGCGGGCGCGGCTGGTGCTCCTTCGCTCATGAGGACCGGGAGGGGGAGGGGGAGCGAGAGGTGGAGGCGGGGGGTGCGCGGTGTGCCGGAGAGGCCGAAGGGCTGTGCGTGCCCGACCCAACGGGCGGGGATTCAGGGGGACTTGGGGATTTCGGGCTCGAACCCGTGCCGCAGGGGGCCGCGCCGATCACCTTGACGGTGTCGCCCCGGTGGAACTGCTTGCCTTCGGCCGGATCCATCCCCACATAACCGCAGGGGGTGCTGTCCGGGCCCGCCTTCTGGTAGGCGTGGACCAGCTTGACGCAGAGCTTTCCTCCGCACTCCTTGACGAACTTCTGCTTGAGCTCTTCCCAGATGGTGCCGGGGCCCTCCTCGTTGATGGGCAGGCCGAACCGCCCGAACGCCGGGATGTGCAACGGCGACCCCGGGGCGGTCGGCCCGCCCGCGCCCCCGCTGCTCCGGCCGCCGGAGGCGGACCCGGTTCCGCCGGACGACTTGCCGCCGCTCGTCGAGGTCCCCCCGCCGGATGACTTCCCGCCGGTCGTGGAGGTTCCGCCTCCGGACGAGGTGCCGCCGATGGAGGACGTGCCGCCGCTGGTTGAGCCTCCTCCGCTGGACGAGGTGCCGCCGCCCGACGAGGTCGATCCGCCCGACGAGGCTGAGCCTCCGGATGCCGTGCCGCCGACCGATGACGTGCTGCCTTCCGACGTTGGGCCCTGCGACGTCGCGCCGCCCGACGCCGACCCGGCGTCCGAGGCGTCCGACGCGGGCGGGGCCGTCGGCGTCACCGCCGGTCTGTCGGCTCCGGTCGAGCCCGCACTGCTGCACGCCGCGACCGTCGGCACGCACAGCACCACCACCGCACCCATCCGCCAGACCGAAGTCCGCAGCCATCCCGCCATGTCGCACCTACAACTTCCACGACTGCGAATACGCCGTTGTAATAGGAGAATCGCAGGTGATCCGGCTCAAGTCGACACCGTGCGCGGACCGATGGGATTTCGCCACGGGGGAAGCCGTTTCCCGACCTCGGTGTGCCGGCCCGCTTCTCCGGACCGGCACCCCGATGGGATCAGTGGACCGGGATCAGTAGGCCGTCGTGACCGTTACTCCGCTGAACGCGGTCTTCGCGTACAGGCTGATGTACCGGTATCCGGCAGTGCTGTTGGTGACGGTGATGCTCTCGGTGTTACCCGCCTTGGTCGAACGGGCGGTGTAGGACGTGTTGGTGGCCCAGCCGTTCGGGTTGTAGTAGAGGTCGGCGTTGCCGGTGCCGCCCGTGGTCGTGATGTGGAGGGTCACCTTTCCGGCCGGCATGTACAGGAACATGTAGTCGTGGTTGCCCGCCGTGGCCGTGCGGCCCGAGCGGGAGCAGTTCTGGTCCATGACGCGGGGGTCGGCGTTGGTGCAGGTGGGAAGGGCGCCGGTGACCGCGACGGACTTGGTGGTGGTGGCGGTCTTGCCCTTGGCGTCGGTGACCTTCAGGGTGATCGTGTACGTGCCGGGGGCCTTGTAGGTCTTCGACGGGCTGGTGGCCGTGGAGGTCGTGCCGTCGCCGAAGTCCCACGCACGGGCGGTGATGGTGCTGCCGGCGTCGGTCGACTTGTCGGTCAGGTTCACCGTCAGGCCGGAGACGGTGGCGTCGAAGCCCGCGGCCGGGCCGCTGCTCGTGGCACCGCAGGCGCCGGCGGCACACGCGTCGAGCCAGGTGTTGAAGTCGGCGTCGTAGCGGGTGCCGATGCCCGTGTTGTAGACCGCGTAAGCACCGGTGTAGTCGCCGGCACGGAACTTGGTCAGCATGTTCTGGACGTCGGCGGGGTGCTTCTCGACCATGTAGCGGGTGGCGAGGTAGCCCCACGGATAGGTGCGGGTCAGGTCGGAGTTGGCGTACGTGCTCTGCCACAACGTACTCAGCGCGTAGGTGTGCTGCGCGGCGTCGGCGATCGCCTCGGTGTCGGCGATGCCGCGGTAGCTGTACGAGACGTACTCCGCGAAGCCCTCGATCCACCAGATGTCCGGCACGGCCTGCCCGGCGTTGAAGTCACCGGCCATGTCGTAGCGGCCGTCGAGGTAGTGCGTGTACTCGTGGTTCAGGTTCCAGATGTCGCCGGGGAAGCCGTCGTTGACGCTCTTCACGTACGAGAGGAACCGGGCCTGGTTGTTCGGGTCGGAGGGGTTGCCCTCCAGGTACTCGCCGCCGTTGTTGGTGCTGTTGCCGAAGATCCAGCCGGAGTACGTCTGGTAGTCCTTCGGGCTGGCGAACGTCACGATCTGGATGTTCGTGTTGTGGTCGTCGGCGACGGGACCGTTGTCCTTGACGAGGCTGTGGAAGTACGCGTCCTGACCCTTGAGGCTGGTGCAGGCCGCGGTGAGGGCGGCGTCGGTCAGGGACTGGGCGCGGAAGGTGTGGCCGGCGTCGCAGTTGTACGTGATCGGCAGCGCGGCCTTGGTGAGCTGGCCGACGAAGTCGCAGGTGCCGTAGTACGAGCACTGGGCCTTGTCGTTGGCGTCCGTCATCGCGGCGACCCCGACCCACAGCGGCGCGGCCGGACCCGTGATGGCGGAGGCGCCGAGCAGCCCCTTCGCCAGCGGCCTGACCTTGGCCTGCAGCGCGGGCGTGTCGAGGAAGCGGGCCGTCTCCGTACCCGCGTTGGACGCCAGGTAGAACCAGGCGTCGTTGAGCTTGGAGAGGTGGTTCAGGGTGAAGCTGCTCAGTGTGTCGATGATGCTCGGGTCGGCGGTCACCGCCGAGATGTACGCCGGGTTCCAGTGGCCGCGGAAGAGCGGGGTGAACACGTCGTTGACGGCGGTGTCCATGCTCCAGTACGCGTCGTAGGAGCTGTTGTAGGCGTTGAGCACCTTCTTGTACGTGTTCAGGTAGCGGGCCTGCTCGTTGGCGCTGTCGGTGAGGATCAGGACCTCGCCCATGATGTCGCCGTTGGCCGCGCTGACGTCCATGAAGTGCGAGGAGGCGGTGAACGTGTCCAGGGCGGCCTCGCTGGCGGTGGCCAGGGTCGGGCCGTAGGGGCCGACGTCGGAGGCGTTGTTGGACTGGACGTAGTACCCGGCGCGCAGGAACAGCACCAGCTGCCAGACGTTGGTGGAGTTGTCACCCGGGTAGGTGCGCGCCGTGTTCTGCAGGGCGTTGGCCACGGTGACCATCTGCGCCTCGCGGAACGCGTTGTAGGCGTTGGTCCCGGTGAGGCTGAACAGCGTGTTGACGCAGTTGGTGGTCGACGCCTGGACGAACGCGACCAGGTCGGCCCCGGTCCGGCTGCCGAAGTCGCCCGGGGTGCAGGACGCCGCGGCCGCGCCCTTCGCCGCGCTGCTCCTCGGCTTCTGCGTGACCGGTGAGGTCAGCGGTCTGTTGGGGGGAAGATGAGCGGCGTCGATCGGGCTGTGCCGGGCGTCGGAACGGTCGGACACGTCGGCCGTCGAACCGACCGGCGGGGGCGCGGACTTGCTCTTGGGCTGCGCCGCGCCGGTGGACCCCGAGGGGCCGTCGACGGCGGCGGCTCGGCCCGGCTGTACGAGCATGGCGAGGCCCAGGCAGAGGGCGAGGGCAAGTATCAGGAAGCCGGTGAGACTTCGTCTTTGTCCATCTGGACGGGTGTTCACGTGCCGCCTCCCAGCGGTGTGAAGGCCGCGCTCGGGGCGCGGCGGTGGGGGTACCGCGGGCACGGGCCGTCCGACCGCCCCGGAACCCGGTGCGTACCCGCCCCTTGCTTCGGGGCGAGCCGCCCCTGACTCCGGGGCACGGCGGAGCGGACCCGATGACACCCGCGGGTCGTACTGATCGATTGGCATGAACGCGGCTTGCTCGTGCGGTCTGTAAAATTGCATATGTCACATGGCTTGTGAAGGGAGTGCGGGTAAACCGGAGGCAATTCCTGGGGGACGGGGGTGCGTTCGCGCTCGGCTCCGGCGGCCGCCCTGCCCTCGAACTCGACTTCACTGGAGCGGAGTTGGGGCCTGGATTGCGGTTACCGTGAAGGCATGTCAGAAGATCAGCACGACATCGCCGTGGACAGCGGCGTCCGGGCCCTGGTGCCGGCCGTCGGCGAACTCTGGGCCGTCGGCGCGGTGATCCTCAATCGGGACGGCAAGGCCTTCGCCCAGAAACGCGGTCCCCATCGCCGTCTCTTCCCGGACTGCTGGGACATCGCCGGCGGGCACGTTGAGCCCGGCGAGTCCCTCATCGGCGCCCTCGCGCGGGAAGTCGAGGAGGAGACCGGCTGGCGGGTGCGTCGCGTGTGCGGGCTGCTGGGCGTCACCAGCTGGGCCGGGGACGACGACGGCCGGGTGCGGCAGGAGGCCGACTATCTCGTCGAGGTCGACGGCGACTTGGACCACCCCGCCCTGGAGTGGTCCAAGCACACTGGCTACGACTGGTTCGGGCCCCAGGACCTCGCCCGGCTCAAGGAGAACCGTGCCCCGGGGGAGTACCTCATCCATGACCTGATCGCCACGGCGCTACGAGATCGCCGGGGCGGGGCGCGTCCAGCCTCGTATCGCCAGCCCTAATGCATCGACACGCGAGTGACCCCGACTCCTCGAATTCGTGTGGGGGTCCCGGCCATTTGGGCACGCCGCGTTCGTGTGACCACCGCCTCGCGCCCCTGATCTTTCGTAGCTTCTGCCAGTACGGGCCCGCTGCCGGATGTGGAGAGACTGCCGGTGTCCAGGGAGAGTGCACCACCAACGGGAGGAGTGCTCAGTGAGCACGCAGGAGATGTACGACGAGATCGGTGAGGCGTTCGAGGGGTTCAAGGCCCTGCCGTTGGCCCAGTACGTGGAGGCGCCCAGCTTCCTCGGCATGGTCGGGGACGTCGCCGGCAAGAAGGTGATCGACCTGGCCTGCGGAACCGGGTTCTACAGCCGCGAGCTGAAGCGGCGCGGCGCGGCGGATGTGTTCGGCGTCGATATTTCCGGCGAGATGATCGCCGCCGCGGCAGGCATCGAGCAGGCCGACCCGCTCGGAGTGCTTTACCAGGTCGGTGACGTGGCCGACCTGTCACTGGCGGAAGAACGATTCGATGTCGCCACCGCCGTGATGCTGCTCAACTACGCGGAAACCGACGCCGAGTTCGAGCACCTGTGTCGCAAGGTGCACGAGAGCCTGAAGAGCGGCGGCGAGTTCTTCATGCTGCACCAGAAGCCGGACTACGACTTCTCCGGGCCGTCGCCGCGCCCGTACGGGTTCCTCACCGAGCTGACCGGCGAACAGTCCGAAACCGGGCCCCGGGTGAAGGTCACCGCGCTGCTGGAGGGGGCGCCGATCTCGTTCACCTCCGGGCTGGCACGCCGCGAGGTGTTCGAAACCTGCCTGGCCAAGGCGGGGTTCAGCGAGATCACATGGGTGCCGACGGAGGTGTCACCTGCCGGGATCGCCGCGTACGGTGGCGAGTTCTGGGCGGACTACCGGGCCAACCCGGCCTTCGAGATGCTGCGCTGCCGCGCCTGACGACGGGGCGGAGCCCCGAGTCGCCGCGCGCGCAACGCGGGGCGCCGGGATGGCGCGTGCTGCGTGTCCCAACTCGCAGGCCAGATGCCCATGACAACTGAGCCGGCACACCGGACAGGGGTCATTGATGCCTCCCGCCGCCCCCGGGCGGCCGGGCCGAAACGGCGAGCCGGGCGGCGAGACCGGCGACGAGGGCGCGGAGTTCGTCCGGGCGCTCGATGACGAACGGCCGGTCCAGTGAGGCGAGTACGCCTGGCAGCCAGTCGAGCCGCTCCACCCGAAGCTCGACCCGGCACCAGGGCCCGGCCGACGCATCCGCGCGGGTGGCGGACGGCAATTCCTCCAGGGTCGCGAGCCCGGCGGGCAGCCGGGCGCGGATCTGCTCGGCCGTTCCCTGGATCCGCAGGGTCACCGCATGCCGGTACGGAGCTGTGGCGAGCCCGGACAGGACACGTTCCGCCGGGTCGATTCCGGCGGGCGGCACGAACGAGCCGGGCAGAGTCCTCGCATCGGCGATGCGGTCGAGCCGGAACGTCCGCTCCTCGCGGAGAGCGGGATCCTCGCCCGTCACGTACCACTTCCCCCAGTGGGCGACGAGCCCGTACGGGTGCAGGGTGCGTTCGCTGCGCCGGCCATCGGCGGCGGCGTACCGGAGCGAGACCGGCCGGTGGTGGCGTACGGCGTCGGCGATCGTGAGCAGGACCGTGCTCTCGGGCCCGACCGAGTCGCCGGGCGGGGTCGTGAAGGCCAGCGAGTCGAGGACGGCGTCGAGCCTGCGGGCGAGCCGCGTGGGCAGGACCCGCCAAATCTTGGCCGCCGCCGTCTCGCTCGCCGCGCCGGTGCTCGTCATCAGACCGGCCCGCTGACCGGCGACCAGGCCGAGGAGCACCGCGAGCGCTTCGTCGTCGCTCAGCATGAGGGGAGGCATGCGGTAGCCGGGGGCGAGCCGGTAGCCGCCGTAACGCCCGCGCACCGACTTGACGGGCACATCGAGATCGATGAGGTGCTGGACATAGCGCCGCACCGTGCGCTCGTCGACGTCGAGTTGACCGGCGAGTTCGGCGACGTTGCGGACGCCGCCGGACTGCAGGAGTTCCAGCAGGGTGAGTACGCGGGCGGTGGGTCGGGGCATGTCCGGAAGTCTCTCGCGGATACCGGACGGATTCTGTCCGGTATCGGTCGTAGCGTGCGACCACAAGCACTGGTCACACGCTCAAGGAGCCACCCCATGGACTTCGTCTCGATCCGCGTCATCACGGGTGACATCACCCGCCTCGTCGATTTCTACGAGCGCGCCACCGGCGTGCGCGCCGCCTGGTCCACCGAGGACTTCGCCGAACTCAGGACCGCCACGGCCACCCTCGCGATCGGCAGCACCCGCACGGTCCCCCTGTTCGCACCCGGCGCCGCCCACCCGGCCGACAACCGGAGCGTCATCCTCGAATTCCGCGTGGACGACGTGGACGGCGTCCACCAGAACCTGACCGCCCACGTCGAGGACTTCGTCCAGGAGCCCACCACGATGCCGTGGGGCAACCGCTCGCTCCTCCTGCGCGACCCCGACGGCAACCTCGTGAACTTCTTCACCCCCGTCACCCCCGCCGCGATCGAGAGGCTCGCCGGCTGATGCGGCGTCCCCGTTCGGCGTCGCTGCCCAGCCGGACGTCAGGCAGAGGCTTGGCAGAGGGCTGGCAGTCCTAGGATGAGCCACTCCTGGATGCGGGTGGGGCGACTCGTCATGGTGGTCCCACTCCACGGAACTCCAGAGCATCCAGGGAAGAGCCATGACCATGAAGGCCGCACTGTTGAGGTCGTTCGGATCACCGCTGGTGATCGAGGCAATGCCGGACCCGGTCCTCGGTACGGGGGAGGTGGTCGTGGATGTCGTGGCGAGTCCTGTACTCCCGTACATGGGTGAGGTGTTGAGCGGCGAGCGCCGGTACTTGCTCCAACTGCCGCTCGTGCCGGGAGCCGGGGCGGTCGGCAGGGTGCGGGCGGTCGGGCCCGACGCGACGCGTCTGGCCGTCGGCGACTGGGTCTACTGCGACCCGACCGTGCGCTCGCGCGACGGCGGGAAGACGCCCGACATCACCCTCCAGGGCCTGAGCGCCCGCGGTGACGGCGGGCTGCACCTGCAGCGTCACTTCCGCCACGGTGGCTTCGCCCAGCGGATGCTGATCCCGACCGAGAGCGCGGTCCCGATCGGCCCGATCACCCCTGCGGACGCCGGGCGCTGGTGCGCACTCGGACTGCTCCTCGTGCCGTACGGAGGCCTCCTCGCGGCGCGGTTGGAGGCAGGTGAGACGCTGCTCGTGAGCGGCGCGACCGGCCACTTCGGCAGCGCGGCCGTACAGGTCGCCCTGGCGATGGGGGCGGGGTGCGTGGTGGCGCCCGGCCGCAACGAGAAGGTGCTGGACGACCTGGTACGCCGCTTCGGCCCGCGCGTCCGGCCCGTGCGGCTCACCGATGACCAGGACGAGAACCGCGAACGGATGCGCCGGACGGCCCCGGGCCCGATCGACTGCGTACTCGATCTGCTGCCGCCTGCGGCCGGGGCGACCCTGGTGCGGACGGCGGCCATGACCGTGCGCGAGTTCGGCCGGGTCGTCCTGATGGGAGGCGTCGGCATGCTGGGCGGCGACGACCTCCAGCTGCCCTACCCGTGGCTCATGCGGAACAACATCACGGTCCGGGGCCAGTGGTTGTGTCCGCCGGGCGCCGGCCATCGCCTCACCGGCCTGATCGGGTCCGGCCTCCTGGATCTGACCCAGTTCGAGGTGACGGAATTCCCTCTGGACGAGGCCCATGCGGCCGTTGCCCACGCTGCCGCCGACGGAGGGCCTTTCAGGACGACGGTGATCCGGCCCGATCAGTGCTGATCCCGCCCGCCCCAGTCGCCCGTTCACGCGGCACTTCATGGGACATTTCCCGCGGCATTCCCCGCGGGCTTACCATGCCCCTTCGGATTCCAGGGATTCGAGCACAGGGCTACAGGGGGCGCATTCGGTGGGCGGGCTGCTGCAGGGGTGGGATCGGACGGGGCGGCGGAGCGCCGAAGAGATGATCGCGGAGGCGCGCAAGGCGTTCTTCGTGATGTTCGGATTCATGGTGGTCGTCTGGGTCCTCCAGGTCGTCAACTGGCTGTCGGACTACCGCCTGGACATGGACTTCGGGGTCATCCCGCACGACCCGAGCCGTCTGGGAGCCATCCTGGTCGCGCCCTTCCTGCACTTCGGCTGGGACCACATCGAGGCCAACTCCGGGCCCTTGTTCGTCTTCGGGTTCCTGGCGGCGTACCGCGGTGTGGTCCGCTTTCTGTGGCTGACCCTCCTCGTCGCGGTGACCAGCGGCCTCGCGGTCTGGGTCTTCCAGGGCAGCCACACCATCGGGGTCGGCGCGAGCGGCGTGATCTTCGGCTACTTCGGATACGTGGTGCTGCGCGGCCTGTTCGACCGCCGTCTCATCGACACGCTCATCGGCCTGGTGATGGCGGCCTCCTTCGCCTACATGGTGACGGTCGCCGTTCCTGGGACTCCGGGAGTGAGCTGGCTGGCGCACCTTGGTGGGCTGGTCGGCGGCATGGCCGGCGCGTACCTGCTGCGTGACGGTCGCCGTCCCGCAGCCGTCGCGGGCGAAGCGCGTCCCGCGGCCCCGGTGGACGCGGGCCGCGCCGACCTCCACAAGGAACTCCGCGATCTGGGACTTCTCTGAGAGCCTGGGTCCAACCCCGTCCCGATCAGGCCACAGCCGGGCTCCCGCGGCGGGCCAGCGCGTCGGACGTCCTCGCCGTGATGCAGAGGGACGCCGCGAGCGTGAGGACCAGGGCGGCGCCCACCGTGATGATGCCGGCGTTCGTGACGGCCGGCGGGCTGCCCGCTTCCGCGCGGGCCGAGCCGCTGAGGAAGGGGATCACGGCCAGGACGGCGATTCCCAGGGCGACCTCGGCCCACACGACCTTCGGGAAGTGACGCAGTGTCAGGTGCAGCAGGGACGCCGTGGCGTCGGCGCGGCGGGCCTGGGCGATGCGGGGCATCAGCCAGAACTGGTTGACGCCGCCGGCCACGACCATGCCGAGTACCAGCACGATCTTGATGAGCAGGAACAGTCCGTAACTCGTGCTCCACAGCTGTCCGATGCCGCCGACGTGCTTCCAGCTCATCCACAGTCCGGAGGTGAGTACGGCGCCGACGCAGACGAGGGCGACGAGGCTGAAGCGGCGCCAGAGATCCGCCCAGAGCGCGCCCGCGCCCTCGCTCAGGCGACCGCGGGTCGTGGCGAGGACGGCGAGGACCACCAGGCCGCCGACCCACACCGTGCCGCTCACGATGTGGATCTGTGAGCACACGAGGTCGACCACCTTCTCCGCGTTCTTCGGCGCGGTGGCCGGGACCGCCGCGATGAGCGACACGGCCAACGTCAGGGGCAGCGCGGTGAGAGCGAGGGCGTCGAGACGTCTTCGAACGCGGCCCGAGAACAGCGCGATCAGCGTCGCGGACGCCAGTACCAGGACGACGTTCTGCACCATGAGGATCGTTCCCTGAGCCACCCATGCGCCCTTCGCCGCAGGCGCGCGAAGGAAGTCCCAGATGTTCCCCGGGGCGAGCGCCTCGCCGAACGGCATGCCCTTCCCGGCCCGGGCCACACGACCGGCGAGCTGGAGATAGCCGGTCACCAGCAGTGCGACGCCGGCCCACGCCAGGTATTTCGCCGACCGCCGAGCCAGTACGTCGATGTCACCTTGCTCGTTCCCCGGCGCGCGAAGTGCCGGGCGGACGGTCGCCGCGTACGTCACTGTGGCGCCGATGGCCCCGGACAAGCCCGCGAAATAGCCCGATTTCGTGAGAATCCGCCAGAGCGGGGGCGTGGTGTAGCCGGCCGAGGCGGCCAGGTGAACGAGATTCATGAGAGGTGAGGCTAACCTAAGTAACTCGATAGTGGGTCGCGTCGTCCGCCGATCGGGCATGCAAGGTGGGGGTTTGCCCCCGGGAATCACCTATGCGTCCGGTGCTTCAGGTCGAGGCCGACTCGGGTCGGGCCGGTGTTGTCCGAACCTCGCCACGAACCCCCGCTGCCAAGGCGTTTCGACCGCGCGGGGCGAATAGTTTTCCCGTACGTACGCCACCGCATCCGCGTTCGGGACGCCGTCCAGGACGGCCAGGCAGGCCAGGGCTGTGCCCGTGCGGCCGAAGCCGCCTCCGCAGGCTACTTCCACGCGTTCCTTCCCGGCGCGTGCCAGCAGTGTGCGCAGTGCTTGCGTGAAGGCTGCCCGGTCCGTCGGGAGCCAGAAGTCCGGCCAGCGGAG
Organism: Streptomyces sp. NPDC001415; assembly: GCF_053597395.1. Lineage (NCBI taxonomy): Bacteria > Bacillati > Actinomycetota > Actinomycetes > Kitasatosporales > Streptomycetaceae > Streptomyces > Streptomyces sp. NPDC001415. The sequence goes on along the minus strand of NZ_JBSFIE010000004.1, from coordinate 324,468 downwards.
CCACTGGTGGTCCCACTCCACCGGTGCGGGGCGCCGGCCGCGCAGGTGGAGGGCGAACTCCGGCTTCGGGCCGGGCGGGAGGGGCTTCCTCAGGCCCCGGCCGCGTACGAGCAGTCCGGACGGCAGCCGTAGGACGCCTTCAGTCGAAGGGTCCCAGGGTTGCTCCATGGCCATGGCGTTCATGGGGCGAGGCTAGTCCTTGGGCAAGGAGGGGGGAGCGGTCATCCCTTCAGTTGCCGTCGGGACCGCACGGACCGGCCGCCTCCGCAACCCGGGCGCCGCCATGCGAGGGCGGCTCGGCGGGCCTAGCGTGGGAAGCGAGTGATGTCGTCGTCCGGATGTCTGTGTCCGGGCGTTCCTCTTCCGGCAGGAGGTCTGCCCGTGAGGTATTCACACATCCAGTGGCGCAGAGCGGGCGTGGGGGTCGCGGCGGCCGCGCTGCTGACCGTGCCGGCCGTCACGGGAAGCGCGTACGGGGCCGCGGTGCCCCCGTCCCCCTCCGTGTCGGCGTCGAGCGACAGCGACTTCGTCCAGCTCAGCCCGGCCGTCGCCGCGAAGCTGGACACCGCCATCAAGCAGGTCATGAGTGAGGCGAACGTCCCCGGCGTGATGGTGAGTCTCTCGGCACCCGGCAAGGGCAGCTACGTCAAAGCCTTCGGTGTCGCCGACAAGGCCACGGGCGCCCCGATGAAGCAGGACATGTACATGCGCATCGGCAGTGTGACCAAGACCTTCACCGTGACCGCGCTGCTCGAACTCGTCGACCAGGGCAAGGTGGGCCTCGACGATCCGATCGGCAAGTACATCCCGGGCGTCCCCAACGGTGACAGGATCACCCTGCGTCAACTGGCCGAGATGCGCAGCGGGTTGTTCAACTACTCGGCGGACGAAGGCTTCGTCAAGGCGCTGCTCTCCAACCCGACCAAGCCCTTCACGCCGCAGCAGCTGCTGGACTACGCCTTCAAACACCCGGTCCTGTTCCAGCCGGGCAAGGACTTCCTGTACTGCAACACCAACCTGATCCTGCTCGGGCTCGTCGTGGAGAAGGCGGGCGGCATGCCGCTCGACCAGTTCATCGAACAGAAGGTCGTGAAGCCGGCCGGGCTGACCCACACCAGCTTCCCGACGAACGCCGCGTTCCCCAGCCCGCACGCCCAGGGCTACACCAACCAGACCCTGTCCGGAAAGGTCGAGAAAACCACGGACTGGGACCCCTCCTGGGGCTGGGCGGCCGGAGCGATGATCTCCGACCTGTCGGACCTGAAGAGCTGGGCGACCACCCTGGCCACCGGCACCCTGCTGTCCCCCAAGACGCAGGCCGAGCGCCTCAAGACCATCCCGACGAAGATTCCGCACGGCGGCTACGGTCTGGGCATCTTCAACATCGAGGGCTGGATCGGCCACAACGGCTCACTGCCCGGGTACGAGTCCCTGACGGTGTACCTCCCCGAGGCGAAGGCCACGATGTCCCTGGTCCTCAACACGGACATCCTCCACAACGGGAGCGAGCCCAGCACCCTCTTCGGCCGGGCGATCACCAAGGTGGTGAGCCCGAAGCACGTGTACGACATCCCGGCCGAGGAACCCCATGCGTCGTCCTCGCCGTCGTCCTCACCCAGCTCCGGGTGATGTGAGGAACCAGCTTGGGCAGGGCGGGACTTTATTCGCGTGCCGGCGTGATCGCGCGCGAGCTACGGTGGTGCTCGTCCAGGTGCGCAGGCAGCGGTTACTTCGACTGTTAATCGAGATGTCGCGGGTTCGAGTCCCGTCGTCGGCTCCGGCCGGTGTAGCTCAGTTTGGTAGAGCGCTGTGTACCGCCGCCGACTCTGACCTCTGGACACGTGCTCGGCCCTGTCCGGCCCTCGGCCCTGTCCGGCCCTCGGGCCGGGCCGGGCCGCTCTGTCGATCTGGCGGCAACTACCTCTTGAGGTGGGCCAGCACCGCCAACACCCGCCGGTTGTCGTCGGCCGACGGGGCGATGTCCAGCTTCGTGAAGATGCTCGCCGTGTGTTTGGCCACGGCGCTTTCGCTGAAGTGCAGGGTGTGGGCGATGGCGGCGTTCGAGCGGCCCTCTGCCATCAGTTCCAGGACGTCGTGTTCGCGCGGGGTCAGGCTGTCCGTCGTGCCGCGGGCGTCACTGCGGGCCAGCAGCTTGGCGATGACCTGCGGGTCCATCACGGTGCCGCCCGCCGCGACCCGGCGGACCGCGTCGATGAACTGCTCCGTGTTGGTCACCCGGTCCTTGAGGAGGTAGCCGACGGCACCCTCGCCCCCGGCCAGCAACTCATTGGCGTACAGCTGGTTGACGTACTGCGAGAGGACGAGGACGGGCAGGCCGGGGCAGGTGCGGCGGGCTTCGAGGGCGGCCTGGAGGCCCTCGTCGGTGAAGCTCGGCGGCAGTCGTACGTCGACCACCGCGACGTCCGGCCGCTCGTCCAGGAGCGCCCGCAGCAGGGCCGGGCCGTTGTCCACCGCGGCGACGACGTCGCAGCCGTGCTCACGAAGCGTGCGTATCAGCCCGTCCCTCAGGAGGAAGAGGTCTTCGGCGAGGACAACGCGCACGGAATCTCCAACGTCACAGTGGTGGGCCCGCCCTGCGGGCTGTGCAGGACGAGTGTCCCGTCGAACGTACCCAACCGGCGCCGGACGCCGAGCAGTCCGGTGCCTCGTGAGGCATCCGCGCCGCCGTGGCCGTCGTCCGTGACCGTGATCCGGAGCCGTTCGCCGGCGTACTCCAGCACGATGCGTACGTTCCGGGCGTTCGCGTGCTTGGCGGCGTTCGCGAGGAGCTCGCTGACCGCGAAGTAGGCGGCGGACTCGACGGGGGAGGCCAGCCTTCCGGGCAGCTGGGGCCCGACCTCGACCTCGACGTCGAGGTGGCTGTCCAGCGCCAGCGAGCGCACGGCGTCGCCCAGGCCGCGGTCGGCGAGCACCGGCGGGGAGATGCCCCGCACCAGGTCGCGCAGGTCCCCGAGCGCCCGCGCCGAGGTGTCGCGTACGTCAAGGAGGAGGGCGCGGGCGGCGCCGGGGTCGCTCTCCAGGAGCACGGTGGCGCGCTCAAGGGTCATGCCCAGGGCGACCAGCCGGGCCTGCGCTCCGTCGTGCAAGTCCCGTTCTATGCGCCGGAGTTCGGCCGCCTGGGTGTCCAGGGCCTGGGCGCGGGTGTCGGTGAGCCGGTCGACCCGGCGGGCGAGTTCGGTGCTGCGCGGCACCGAGAGCAGCGGGCGGCTCCAGCGGGCTCGCAGGCGCAGAACCTTCGGCGCGATGAGTACGCCGCCGGCCATGAACACGAGGCCGAGCAGTGCCGCCGCGAGCATGGTCGCGGTGCTGTCGACGGGGATGAACGCGTACCAGTTTCCGGGGCCGAGGTGCCGCCAGACGAACGGCTGCACCAGCGTCCCGAACGCCCCGAACCCGATGAACGCGAGGGGTACGGCAGCCAGTAGCCCGCCGGTCACCGGTTCCACCCAGGCCCACGCCAGATCGCGCCAGAACCCCTCGTCGCCGAGGATCGCGGCCGCCTGCCCGCGTCGGCTCAAGCGGCGGTCGACGGCGAGGGGATCCGGTGGGCTGATACGTGCCCCGGTCCACTCCGTGCCCCACCTGCGGGACCGGTCGGACAGCGTGCGAAGGACGGTCGCCGCGGGCAGCAGCAGCCCGAATCCGACGCCGATCGGCAGCAGGAGGAGGGCGCACACCACGAGGGTGCCCACCGCCGCCACTCCCAGGGAGAGCAGACTCGCCAACTGGCACCGGCCGACGGCGATCAGGGATCGGGAGACTGCCGGTGCCATCGCTGCCTGTCGCGTCATCGAACGGGGTTCGGGGTCCGAGTTTCGGGGAACGCGTGGATCCTAGCCGGGGTCCTCCACGCCCACAGCAGCGCGGCCACCAGGGCCGCCGCCCCGAACAGCACCATCGGCAGCACCGCTCCGGACTCCTCGTCCATGAATAGCAGCATCCCCAGGTTGATCAGCGCGTGAAAGCCCCCGGCCAGCGGGAGCCGCCACGCCCGCACCCGGTCCAGGGCGAGCCCCATGACGACGGACAGGGACACCGAGCCGAGCAGGAACCCGCCCGCGTACGCAGGAGCCTGCGCGAAGACCTGAACATGCCAGACACCCCACAACAGCCCCACCGCGACGGACGACACGAGCGCGCCGAAGCGGGTGCGCAGCAGTGGCTGAAGGAAGCAGCGCCACCCGATCTCCTCACCGCACGCGCCGATGAACTGCGCCGCGACGATGAGCGGGCACGAGTGCCGCAAGGTGCCGGGGCTGGTGAAGTGGCCGTCCCTGGTGACGATCGCGTACGTGCCCGCGCAGAGCGCGATGACGAGCGGCGCGGTGAAGAGCAGCGGCAGGCCGCTCCGTGCGCTCTGGTGGTCGCCCTGGAGGGATCCGGCGAGCAGCGAACGTATCCGCGTCCGCCACACCAGCGCGGCGGTCGCGACCCCAAGTGCCGGGCCGAACTGGGTCAGTTGGACGACCTCGTCCGGGATCCCGGACGCGGGCTGCGCCGCACCGAGCAGCCCGGCCGCCAGGAATGTGACCGCCAGGAACACGCCCGCCATTCGCCCGATGTGCCCGGTGCGCGTGCGCCCGGTGCGGCCGGGTGAAGAAGCCTGAGGGGGTGCATTCCTGCCGGGCGCCGACTTGTACTCGTATCCGGTGTTGCCCATCTGAACTGCCCCCGTGGGTTGGTCGACAACGTCTGCCTTAGACGATGCCGACTCCGAGGAGTGCGGACATTGGGCCTGGCAACCGGGCGGGGGTGTACCCACGTACACCCACGTGCACCTCGGCATAAGCGGGTGGGGTCACTTGGCCAGGGCTCGGCGCAACGCCGCGGCCAGTTCGGCCAGCTGACGCTGCGACACCTCCGCCGACAGGAGTGCCTGCGAGCCGTGGAACGTGCCGGACCACTGGTGCAGTTCGACCGGTACGCCCGACTGCAACAGGCGCAGCGCGTAGGTGATGTCCTCGTCGCGGTTCGGGCAGTACTCTGCCGTCGCGATGTACGCGGGTGGCAGTCCGGACAGGTCGGTGGCGCGGGCGGGGGCGGCGTACGGCGAGACCGGTGTGGAGCCCAGGTAGTGGCGCCACGATGCGGTGATCTTGTCGCGGGTCATCCAAGGTGTGTCGGTGAACTCCCTTGCGGACCAAGTCTGTTGGCTGTCGTCGAGGCCCGGCTGGTTGAGCAGTTGGAAGTGGATCCGCGGGCCCTGTTCGTCACGTGCCCGCAAGGCGATCGCGGCCGCGAGGCCCCCACCGGCGCTGTGTCCGCCCACCGCGATCCGGTCCGGGTCGATGCCGAGTTCGGCCGCGTGCCCGGCCGCCCAGGTCAGTACGGCATAGGCGTCGTCCGGCGCGGCCGGGAACGGGTTCTCGGGGGCCAGGCGGTAGCCCACCGAGATCACCACGGCGCCGGAGGCCTCCGCGATCCGGGCGGCCCACGGGTGCTCGGTCTCCACGTCGCCCATGACGAATCCGCCGCCGTGCAGCCAGATGATGGCGCCCTGCGCCTGGCGCGGGCGGTAGATCCGTACGGGCACCTCCGGAGCGGCGGGCACCATGAGGTCCTCGACGTCCAGGTTCGAGGTGTCCGGTGCCGGTACCGAGGCGGCCAGCGCGGCGAAGTTCACGCGCTCCTTGACCGGGTCGGTCAGGTCGGCGCGGGGAAACAGCGAGATGAATGCTTCGAGTTCGGGATCCAGTTTGTGTTCCATGGGGACCATCCTCGGCCCGGCCGGTCCCCGGGAGCATCCGCCGGGCGTCGGGCATCGGGTGCCCATCACGCACCGTTCGGCGCCTACCCTCCTGTGGGGGAGGTGTCATGGAGGCACTGGTCATACGGCTGTCGCAGTTGGATTCCGCGGCGGAAGGCGCCATCCGCGTCGTCATGTTCTACGACACGCTGATGCGCCGCCGCGTCGATCTCCCGGTGCTCGCCCGGGCCTCGGCGGGTCTGGCCGAATGCGTGGCCGGGATCCGGCTGCACAGCACCGGGCGGGCGGTCCGGTTCGCGCCCGACGGGTCGGCGGCGTCCACCCCGCCGCCGCCTCCGTCCAGCACGGCGCCGATCACCCTCGACGAGGAGGAGATCGGCACGGTGTGGCTGGAACGGCCCGGCGCGACAGGACCGCTCGACGACATGGTGCTCGAACGGCTCTCCATCGCCGTCGCGGCGGCCGTCGAGCGGTACGGGCCGGCCCGCACCACCATGGCCGATCCCGCCCTCGTCGAACTGGTCGTCAGCTCGGACAGCGAGGAGGCGGCCCGAGCCCGGGCGCTACGGCTCCTGGGCTTCGCCGCCGGGGCGCCGGTCCGCGTCGTCGCCGTACGCTCGCACCTTCCGCTCGACCGGGTCGGCGCTCTGCTGTGCCCCGCGCGTCCGGTGAAGGCGGCGCCGCTCGGTGACGTGGGCGTGATCCTGGCCGCGAGCGTGGATCCGGCCGGGCTTCCGGCCGGCGTACGCGCGGGCATCGGCGCCGCCGAGAGCCCCGACCGTTCCTGGTGCGAAGCGCGTACCGCACTCCGTTTCGCCAGCGTGCGCGAACCGGTCGTCCGTTATGAGGAGTTGGGCGCGCTGGCCCTGCTGGCCGAGATACCGCAGGGCGCCTCGCGCGCCAACGCCGATGTGGCCGCGATCGCGCGCCTCGCCGGAAACCCGGAGGATCTGGAGACGCTGGACGCGTACTGCGCCACCGGCTCCCTGCGCCGGGCCGCGGACCTGCTCCATCTGCACCACAGCAGCGTCGCCCGCCGATTGGAGCTGATCGGGAAGACCCTGGGCCTCGAACTCACCGAGCCCACCGGGCTGTTGAGAGCCCGGCTCGCCCTCACCGCGCAGCGGCTGCTCGACGGCTGAGAGCCTGTGGTTGAACCCGGCCCGGGCCGGACGGAGTTCAAGCACAGGCTCTCAACTACAGACTTTCAACCACAGGCTCTCGAACACCTCGGCCCGCTCCTCGTGAGGAGCGGGCCGACGCATGTCGTCAGTCCGTGCCGGACTCCATCGCCGCGCGGTCGAGGAGCTCGTCGGCGGCGGAGACCTCGCCGCGCGAGGCGATGACCTCCGCGCCGCCCTCCGGCATGGCCCCGATGAGGCCGGTCGCCGCCGCCTGCGCGGCGCCGATCAGCTCCGGGTGCGCCGTGCCGACGATGCCGAGACCGGCGTACTGCTCAAGGCGGGCGCGCGAGTCGGCGATGTCGAGGTTGCGCATCGTGAGCTGGCCGATCCGGTCCACCGGGCCGAACGCCGAGTCCTCGGTCCGCTCCATCGACAGCTTGTCCGGGTGGTAACTGAAGGCGGGGCCAGTGGTGTTGAGGATCGAGTAGTCCTCGCCGCGCCGCAGCCGCAGCGTCACCTCGCCGGTGACGGCGGAGCCGACCCAGCGCTGGAGCGACTCGCGGACCATCAGCGCCTGCGGGTCCAGCCAGCGGCCCTCGTACATGAGCCGGCCCAGACGCCGGCCCTCGTTGTAGTACTGGGCGAGGGTGTCCTCGTTGTGGATCGCGTTCACGAGGCGCTCGTACGCCGCGTGCAGCAGCGCCATGCCGGGGGCCTCGTAGATGCCGCGGCTCTTCGCCTCGATGATCCGGTTCTCGATCTGGTCGGACATGCCCATGCCGTGGCGGCCGCCGATCGCGTTCGCCTCCATCACCAGGTCGACCGGCGAGGCGAACTCCTTGCCGTTGATGGTCACCGGGCGGCCCTGGGTGAAGCCGATCGTCACGTCCTCGGTGTCGATCTCGACCGACGGGTCCCAGAACCGCACGCCCATGATCGGCTCGACGGTCTCGACGCCCGTGTCCAGGTGCTCAAGCGTCTTGGCCTCGTGCGTGGCGCCCCAGATGTTGGCGTCGGTGGAGTACGCCTTCTCCGTGCTGTCCCGGTAGGGCAGCTCGTGGGCGAGCAGCCACTCCGACATCTCCTTGCGGCCGCCGAGCTCGGTCACGAAGTCCGCGTCCAGCCAGGGCTTGTAGATCCGCAGGTGCGGGTTGGCGAGCAGGCCGTAGCGGTAGAACCGCTCGATGTCGTTGCCCTTGAAGGTCGAGCCGTCGCCCCAGATCTGGACGTTGTCCTCCAGCATCGCCCGCACGAGCAGGGTGCCGGTGACTGCGCGGCCCAGCGGGGTGGTGTTGAAGTAGGCGCGACCGCCCGAGCGGATGTGGAACGCGCCGCAGGCGAGCGCGGCCAGGCCCTCCTCGACCAGTGCCGCCCGGCAGTCGACCAGGCGCGCGATCTCGGCACCGTAGGCCTTCGCACGGCCGGGCACCGACGCGATGTCGGGCTCGTCGTACTGGCCGATGTCGGCGGTGTAGGTGCAGGGGACGGCGCCCTTGTCGCGCATCCACGCGACCGCGACGGAGGTGTCGAGTCCGCCGGAGAAGGCGATGCCGACGCGCTCGCCGGCGGGCAGGGAGGTGAGAACCTTGGACATGGGAAGAGTATGCATCAATACGAATGTTTATGCAACCCTGCCGTGTGGCCGGACTGGCGCGCTCGTGAGACTGAGCAGCCGATCTGACCCTTTGGCACTTGAGTTGGCCCGTCTGAGAGTCAGGGTTGGCCCTAGGCAGGGACTTGGTGATCGCGCAGCGGGCCCTGTTTGACCTTGACACGGTGACAGGGTCTTCACTGCTTGCCGAGGAGGTGGTCTAGATGAGGATCACGAGACAGGACACGGGTGCGATACGGGCGCTTCAGGGGTTGGAGGACGGCCGTTCGTCCGTGCGACTGCGGGCTGCTCTGGCGGTCGGCACGGCGCCTGACCCGCGCTTCGTCGACAAGCTCATCGAGCGATGCGCGATCGAGCCCGAGTTTTTCGTCCGCGACATGCTGACCTGGGCGCTCACCCGCCATCCGGTGTCCATGACGCTTCCCGAGCTGGTCCGCGAAGTCCGCTCGGAGCGTTCGCAGGCACGGAGCCAGGCGTTGCACACGCTGTCCAAGATCGGGGACCGGCAGGCGTGGCCGGCGATCACACGGGCGCTGCTGTCCGACGCCGACGACGAGGTGGCGCGGAGCGCTTGGCGGACCGCGGTCGTGCTCGTGCCGGAAGGCGAGGAGTCCGCCTTGGCCGCGGTGCTGGCGACGCAGCTCGGGCGCGGTGGGCGGGAGACGCAGCTGAGTCTCAGCCGGGCGCTGATCGCGCTGGGTGAAGCGGTTCTGCCGGCTCTGCATGCTGCGACGACGGCCCCCGACCCACGCGTGCGCGCGCACGCGCTCGCCACACAACGGCTGCTACGCGAGCCGGATGCCGGATTCGAGTTCGCGATCGAGGAAGCGAAGCGCGTCGTGGCCCTCGGCGGGTCCGGCCGGGAGGGACGATAGGACGTGTTGATCGGTGAGGTGGCTCGACGGTCCGGGGTCAGTGCTCGCATGCTCCGGCATTACGAGTCGCTCGGTCTGGTGCGGCCTTCGGGCCGTACCGGCTCCGGTTATCGCGAGTACTCCGCGGAGGACATCCGACGGATCTTCCATATCGAGAGCCTGCGGTCGCTGGGGCTGTCGCTGCGCGAGATCGGGCGCGCGCTCGACGATCCCGGCTTCGCGCCCTCGGCGCTTGTCGACGACCTCATCCGTCAGACACGCGACCGCATCGCGGCGGAGACCGAGCTGCTCACGCGGCTCCGTCGGATCAATGCCGCGGACCCCGCCGGCTGGGAGGACGTCCTTCAGGTCGTTGCACTCCTCCAGGCCCTGGGGTCGAAGAGCGCCGACGCGCGTCAGCGCGCCGCCCTTTCCTCGGTCGACGAGGTTCCGGTGCCGGTGGAGGCCCTGGTCGAGGCGGCACTGAGCGAGACGGAGCCGAACGTCGCCGGGGCCCTTAGATGGGCGCTGGCGCGATCGGGGGGCGACTGCGGCCCGGCACTGCTGGCGGAGGGCCTCGGCTCACCGGTGCCCGCGGTGCGGAAACGCGCCGTTCAGTCTCTCGCCGAGATGCCCGGTGGTGAGGCTACCGCGCGGCTGCGGGACGCCCTCGCGAACCCCGACGTCGTGGTCCGCGGGTATGCGGCTTTGGTGCTCGGGACACGTGGTGTGGCCGATGCGGTCCCGACACTCATCGACCTGATCGTGGAGGGCAGGAACGACACCGATGCAGCCGATGCACTGAGCGTGCTGGCGAGCGACACCGCGACGGCGGATCAGATCGCGACCAGGCTCGTCGACCGCCTGGCCCACGACACCACGGAAGCGCCTGCACGCGGACGGCTGACCCAGGCGCTGGCGGGCATCCCGGGGACGAGGGCGCTACGTGCCCTCGTGGAGCTGTCGCATGACGTGGACCGTGCCGTTGCGCTGACTGCGGCGTACCTTCTTCAGATACGCGACGCACGGTGACAGGTCTCTCCTGGGGTGCCGCGCGCGGCCGAAACGCCCAGGTCGGCAGCGCCCACCTCATCAGGCGGGCCAGCTGCGGCGCTCAGCCGGGCCAACTCGGACGCCAAAGGGCCAACTGAGCCGCTAAGTCACAGCTCGCACGGCCGGACTGGCGCGCTCCGGTGTCGCGGGAGATTCCTTGTCACGATCCGGTCTCCTCCCTCCTCCAGGTCTTGCCCGACCCGCATGTAATCGATTCCAATGCGTGCGTGTAATCGATTCCACGACCGTTCACGCGGGTGGGATCGGGAGTCGGGGTTCCACGAGGAGGTGGTCCGGAGATGGCGGGAATCAAGGAGGTCGCGGCCGAGGCGGGGGTGTCCGTCGCCACGGTGTCGCGGGTGCTCAACAGTCATCCGTCGGTCAGCGAGGCGGCGCGCGCCCGGGTGCTCGCGGCCGTCGAGACGCTCGGCTACCGGCCCAACGCCGTGGCCCGCTCGCTGCGCACCGACCAGACGCGCACGCTGGGCCTGGTCATCAGCGACGTACTGAACCCGTACTTCACCGAGCTCGCCCGTTCGGTGGAAGAGGCGGCTCGGGCCCTCGGCTACAGCGTGATCATCGGCAACGCCGACGAGCGGCCCGAACTCCAGGACCACCACGTCCGCACCCTCCTGGACCGCAGGATCGACGGGCTGCTCGTCTCGCCCACCGACGGCGGCTCCCCGCTCATGCTGGAGGCCGCGCGCGGAGGCACCCCCATGGTCTTCGTCGACCGGTGGATCCCCGGCATCGACGTACCCGTGGTGCGGGCCGACGGCCGGGCCGCCATCCGCGACCTGGTCGCCCATCTCCACCGGCTCGGCCGCCGCAGGCTCGCCATCATCGCGGGCCCGGCAGCCACCACCACCGGCAGCGAGCGCGTCGAGGCGTTCCGCGCGGCGCTCGGCGAGCACGGCATCGCGCTCCCCGACGACTACGTCGGCCAGGGCGACTTCCAGGCGGCCAGCGGGCGCCGGGCCACCGAACGGTTCCTGGCCCTGCCCGAGCCGCCCGACGCCGTCTTCGCCGCCGACAACCTGATGACCCTCGGCGCGCTCGACGCCCTGCGCGCCCGCGGGCTGCGGATCGGCGAGGACGTCGCGCTCGCCGCCTTCGACGACATCCCGTGGTTCGTGCACACCGACCCGCCCGTCACCGCGATCGCCCAGCCGACCGGCGAGCTCGGCCGGGCCGCGGTGCGCGCGCTCGCCGACCTCATCGAGGGCCGGACCCCGCAGTCCGTCACCCTCCCCGCCTCCCTCGTCATACGCCGCTCCTGCGGCGAGAGCGCCCCGAACCCGAGGAGCGAGCAGTGAGCTCAGCAGAGGATCAACTGGCCGTGGATTCCGGTGAGTTGCTGCGCCTCGAAGGGGTACGGAAAGCCTTTCCCGGGGTCGTTGCCCTCGACGGGGTCGACTTCGATCTGCGGCGCGGCGAGGTGCACGTGCTGCTCGGCGAGAACGGCGCGGGCAAGAGCACCCTCATCAAAATGCTCTCCGGCGCCCACCGGCCCGACAGCGGACGCATCCTCGCCGACGGGCGCGAGGTGCGCATCCACGGCGCGCAGGACGCCGAACGCCTCGGCATCGCCACCATCTACCAGGAGTTCAACCTGGTGCCTGAGCTGAGCGTCGCCGAGAACATCTTCCTCGGCCGCCAGCCCCGGCGCTTCGGGATGATCGACCGGCGGGCGATGGAAGACGCCGCCGAGAAGCTGCTCAAGCGGGTCGGCGTGGACGTCCCGCCCCGTACCAAAGTGCGCGAACTCGGCATCGCCCGGCTCCAGATGGTCGAGATTGCCAAGGCGCTCAGCCTGGACGCCCGCGTGCTGATCATGGACGAGCCGACCGCCGTGCTCACCTCCGAGGAGGTGGACAAGCTCTTCCGGATCGTGCGCACCCTGCGCGACGACGGCGTGGGCATCGTCTTCATCACCCACCACCTCGAAGAGATCGCGGCACTCGGCGACCGGGTCACCGTGCTGCGCGACGGCCGCAGCATCGACCAGGTGCCCGCCACGACGCCCGAGGACGAGCTGGTACGGCTGATGGTGGGCCGCAGCATCGAGCAGCAGTATCCGCGCGAACGCCCGGACCCGGGGCGGCCGTTGCTCCAGGTCAGCGGCCTGACCCGGCACGGCGTCTTCCACGACGTCAGCTTCGAGGTGCGGGCCGGGGAGGTCGTCGGCCTCGCCGGGCTCGTCGGCGCCGGTCGCACCGAGGTGGTCCGCGCCGTGTTCGGCGCCGACCCCTACGACGCGGGCACCGTCGAGGTACGCGGCGAACGGCTCGCCCGGGGCGATGTGAACGCCGCGATGGGCGCCGGCGTCGGGCTCGTGCCCGAGGACCGCAAGGGGCAGGGCCTGGTGCTCGACGCCTCCGTACAGGAGAACCTCGGCCTGGTCACGCTGCGCTCGGCCAGCCGCGCCGGGCTCGTGGACCTCAAGGGCCAGCGCACGGCCGCCGCCCGCATCGCCGGGCAGCTCGGGGTGCGCATGGCCGGACTCGACCAGCAGGTGCGCACCCTGTCCGGCGGCAACCAGCAGAAGGTCGTCATCGGCAAGTGGCTGCTCGCGGACACCAAGGTGCTGATCCTGGATGAGCCGACCCGCGGCATCGACGTCGGCGCCAAGGTCGAGATCTACCAGCTCATCAACGAACTCACGGCCTCCGGGCACGCGGTCCTGATGATCTCCAGCGATCTGCCCGAGGTGCTCGGCATGAGCGACCGGGTCCTCGTCATGGCCCAGGGCCGCATCGCCGGCGAACTCCCCGCACACCAAGCGACCCAGGACGCCGTGATGGCGCTGGCCGTCGCCGTACCGAACGCACAGCAGGAGCAGGAAGACATGGAGGGCTCCCGTGGCCACTGAAACGCTCGACAACCGCACGGCCGCGAGCGGGGCCGCGATCGTGCGCCGGCTGCTGCTCGACAACGGCGCGCTCAGCGCCCTGGTGGTCCTGGTCGCGGCGATGGCGCTGCTCTCCGGCGACTTCCTCACCACCCAGAACCTCCTGAACGTCGGCGTGCAGGCCGCGGTCACCGCGATCCTCGCGTTCGGCGTCACCTTCGTCATCGTCTCGGCGGGCATCGACCTGTCGGTCGGCTCGGTGGCCGCGCTCTCGGCGACCGTGCTCGCCTGGTCGGCGACGTCCGAGGGCATGCCCGTGTGGCTCGCCGTCCTGCTGGCCATCGCCACCGGCATCGCCTGCGGACTCGTCAACGGCGTGCTCGTCTCGTACGGCAAACTCCCGCCGTTCATCGCGACGTTGGCCATGCTGTCGGTCGGCCGGGGCCTGTCCCTGGTGATCTCCCAGGGCAGCCCGATCGCCTTCCCCGACTCGGTGTCCGTCCTCGGCGACACACTGGGCGGCTGGCTGCCGGTCCCGGTCCTTGTCATGATCGCCGCCGGACTCGTCACCGCGCTCGTCCTCTCCCGTACGTACATCGGCCGCTCGATGTACGCGATCGGCGGCAACGAGGAGGCGGCGCGGCTCTCGGGCCTGCGCGTGAAGCGGCAGAAGCTCGTCATCTACGCGCTGTCCGGCCTGTTCGCCGCCGTCGCGGGCATCGTCCTCGCCTCCCGGCTCACCTCCGCGCAGCCGCAGGCGGCCCAGGGGTACGAGCTCGACGCGATCGCCGCGGTCGTCATCGGCGGGGCCAGCCTGTCGGGCGGGGTCGGCAAGGCGTCGGGCACCCTGATCGGCGCGCTCATCCTCGCGGTGCTGCGCAACGGGCTCAACCTCCTTTCCGTGTCGGCGTTCTGGCAGCAGGTCGTCATCGGTGTCGTCATCGCCCTTGCGGTCCTCCTCGACACTGTGCGCCGCAAGGCGGGCGCGACGCCCGGAGCCCCTTCCGGCACGGCCGGGTCCGGCGGGAAGGGGCCCGGCGCGGTGAAACTCGCGGTCGCCGCGGTGTGCCTGGCGGCTGTCGTGGGCGCGGGGTACCTCCTGAACCCGGGGTCGTCCGCCGGCACCACCACGAAATTGGGGATGTCGCTCTCCACCCTCAACAACCCCTTCTTCGTGCAGATGAAGGCGGGCGCGCAGGCCGAGGCGAAGGCGGAGGGCATCGACCTCACGGTCACCGACGCGCAGAACGACGCGTCCCAACAGGCCAACCAGATACAGAACTTCACCAGCTCCGGCATGAAGTCGATCATCGTCAATCCGGTGGACTCGGATGCGATCGGGCCCTCCGTACGCGGCGCCAACCAGGCGGACATCCCGGTGGTCGCCGCCGACCGCGGGGTCAACAAGGCCGAGACCGCGACGCTGGTCGCCTCCGACAACGTGGCGGGCGGCAGGCTCGCCGCGCAGACCCTCGCCGAGAAGCTCGGCGGCAAGGGGAAGATCGCGATCCTCCAGGGCACCGCGGGCACCTCCGCGAGCCGGGAGCGCGGCGCGGGCTTCGCCGAAGGCCTCAAGGCGTACCCGGGCATCGAGGTCGCCGCCCGCCAGCCCGCCGACTTCGACCGCACCAAGGGCCTGGACGTCATGACCAACCTGCTCCAGTCCCACCCCGACGTCACCGGCGTCTTCGCCGAGAACGACGAGATGGCGCTGGGCGCGGTGAAGGCGCTGGGCAGCAAGGCGGGCAGCACCGTCGCGGTCGTCGGCTTCGACGGAACTCCCGACGGAATCAAGGCGGTTGAGGCAGGCACGCTGTACGCGTCGGTGGCTCAGCAGCCGGCGGAGCTCGGCCGGATGGCCGTACAGAACGCGGTACGGGCGGCCCGGGGCAAGAAGCCGGACAGCGCGGTGAAGGTGCCGGTGAAGGTGGTGACGAAGAAGAACGCGGCGGAATTCGTCGCGTGAACGCGGCGTGCGGCACTGCTGTCTGACGAGCAATCAGCTGTGAGGAAGGGCGACGATTTCATGCACGACTACGGTCTGCTGGTGGTGGGGTCGGCCAATGCCGATCTGGTGATCGGGGTGGAGCGCAGGCCGGCGCCCGGCGAGACGGTGCTCGGCTCGGACCTCGCCGTCCACCCCGGGGGCAAGGGCGCGAACCAGGCGGTGGCCGCCGCGCGCCTGGGGGCCCGTACGGCCCTGCTGGCCAAGGTGGGCGACGACGATCACGGGCGGCTGCTGCTGGCGTCGCTGTGTGCGGCCGGGGTGGACACCGTGGGCGTGTCGGTGGGCAGGGCGCCCACCGGGGTCGCCCTGATCACCGTCGACCCGTCGGGCGACAACAGCATCGTCGTGTCCCCGGGTGCCAACGCCCGACTGACCCCGGACGACGTCCGCGCCGCCCGGACCCTGTTCGCCCTGGCCCCGGTCGTCTCCGTACAGCTGGAGATCCCCCTGGAGACGGTGGCGGAAGTGGCCCGCTCCCTGGCGCCGGACGCACGCCTGGTCCTGAACCCGTCACCGCCCGCCTCCCTTCCCGTCGAAGTCCTGGCGGCCTGCGACCCGTTGGTCGTCAACGAACACGAGGCGCGGTTCATGCTGGGGGAGTCGGCGGGGGAGGGCCCCGAGGACTGGGCGCGTGCGCTGCTGGCCCTCGGCCCGCGCTCGGTGGTCGTCACCCTGGGCGCGGACGGTGCGCTCGTCGCCTCATCGGACGGGTGTGTACGCGTCCCGAGCCCGAAGGTCGACCCGGTCGACACGACGGGCGCGGGCGACGCGTTCACGGCGGCGCTGGCCTGGCGTCTGGGAGTGGGCGAGGACCTGACGGTGGCGGCGGCGTTCGCGGTACGGGTGGGGGCGGCCGCGGTGACCCGGCGGGGGGCGCAGGAGTCGTACCCGACGGCGGGGGAGCTGCCGGGTGGGGGCCATTAGGAGCAGGCCGGGCTGTGGGCCGGTGTCCCCTAATGGGTGAGCTGGGGAGCGCTACTCGGGGGGTCTGGGTAGCGTCGGAGCAGCTAGAACCCGACACCCTCTACAGAAAGGACATCGTCATGGGAGGTTTGGGAGACCTGCTCGGCGGACTACTCCACGCCGTGCTTGGCATACTCGGCCTGTAAGAGCGCCACCACCACCCGTGTCGCCCCGGTGACAAGCCGGGGCTACACGCTGTGTGCGAGCCCGTCGGCGCGGGCCACCTCGTAACGCCGGCCACCCCCGAGTTCGGACAGCCCCCTCCGCGACTTACCGCAATGCGCTCCCGCGCCGCCCCGTGCCACGGGGCGCCCCTGGAGGGCCGGACACATTTGGCGCTGCAACCAGCATTCCCGTCGGTCGAGGGGAGTAGGTGCAGCGGTGGTCCATCTCGCTGGTCAAGTACGGTCCGTGGAGCCCGGGTTCGTCGATGTGCGGGACCGGGCGACGTGGACGGAACTCTTCTACGATCTGGTGCTCGCCTTCGGGGTGAGCCAGATCGCGCACGTTCTCGCGCAGTGGCCCGGCTGGGCGACGCTGGGCAGTTGTCTGCTCGTTCTGGTGCCGCTCTGGTGGGCCTGGGTCGACGTCGTCATGGCGATGAACGCCGTGCACGAGACCACCATGCAGCGGGTGTTCCTGCTGCTGGCCGGGCTCGCCACGTACGGCATGAGCGTCGCCGCCCCGCACGCCCTGGAGACCCGCTACGAAGCGCTCCTCTACGCCGGGTGCTATCTCGCGCTGCGGCTGCTCATCGGGGAGGCCATCCGGCGCGAGTGCGCCGTCTACACCATTCACCCCTACCGGGCCGGACTCGCCTTCGCTCTCGTTCTGTTCGCCACCGCCGTGCTGCCCCCCGGGCTGCGCACCATCGGCTGGGCCGTCGCCGTGGTCGCGGAACTACTTGCTCCACTCATCCTCAGCGGGCACCTACGACAGCTCGCCTTCGGGGTCAACCATCTGCCCGAGCGGTTCGGGCTCTTCATCATCATCGCGCTCGGCGAGAACGTCGTGTCCGTGGGCGCCTGGGTGGCCGGGCGGCGGCTCGGGCTGCTCGAACTGCTCGCCGTCTCCCTCGCCTTCCTCACCGGGTGCGCCCTGTGGTGGCTCTACTTCCACCTCGTCGCCTCGGCCATCGCCCATGCCCTGCGCACCCATCCCACCCCGTCCGTCGTGGTGCGTGACGTGCTCAGTTACGGCCATCTGGTGCTGGTTCTGGGACTGTTGCTCGTGTCCGTGGGGGCGGATCGCATCGTTGTCGAGCCCGCGCACGTTCCGCACCGGTTCGCCGCCGCTCTGCTGCCCGTCGGCGCCGCGCTCTTCACCCTCACCTTCTGCTACACCCGGCGGCGGATGTTCGGCGCCGCCTCCCTGACCCGGTTCGCCGGGGGGCTCGCCCTGCTCGCGCTCGGCGGGGTCGCGCCCTGGCTCCCGGGACTCGTCACGCTCTCCTCGGCGGCCGCTCTGCTGGTCGCCGTGAACGGCGTCGAGCACTGGCTGATCAGCACGGGGCGGCAGGTCCCGTTGATCTTCCGCGGGGGCCAACAGGCCATGTCGGACGCGCAGTTGACGTAGTACGGGCAGGGACCTCGCAGAGTGTCGCGACGGGTGGGCGCCGGGCGCGAAGGCGAGGGGGCCGGGCCCCTAACGTTCCTGCGTACTCAAGTTCCTCAAGTCTTCCGGCATGGAAAAGGAGGTGGCGTGATGCCGTCCCGCAGTTCGACACCGGCCCTGCTCGCGTTGTCGCTGGGCTATTTCAGTCTGGGGACGATCTCACTTGCAGTGGTCGGTCTCAACGGCCCCATCGGAGACGACCTGCATGTCGCGCCGGCTCGCGTGGGCTTCCTGGTCACCGTCTTCGCGCTCACGTTCGCGCTGTTCGCCCCGGCCGCCCCGATTCTGCTGCGCCGCTGGAACCGCAAGCGGGTGCTCCTGCTCGGCATCGGCCTGCTCACCGTGGGCGCGGCCCTGGGCGCCCTCTCCCCCAACTACGGCTTCCTCGCCGCGACCCGGGTCGTCGGCGCGATGGGCGCGGCCGTCTTCGGACCCGGCGCCTCCGCCGCGGGCTCGCTGATCGTCCCGCCCGAGCGCAGGCAGCGCGCGCTCGCCACGGTGTTCGCCGGAATGACGGCGGCCGCGGTGCTCGGCGTGCCGCTCGCCTCGTTCCTCGGCGGCAGCCTCGGCTGGCGCCCTGCGATGCTCGGTGTGGCCGCACTGTCGGCACTCGGGTGTCTGCTCGTCGCGGTGTACGTGCCGGAGATCCCCTCCGGCGAGCCGCCCACGGTCAAGGCCTACCGCGACACCCTGCGCACCCCCGCCGCGCTCTCGACCGTCTCGACGACGCTGCTGTTCATGGCGGCCCAGTTCACGGTCTACGGCATCGCGGGCGCCTATCTCAAGGACCGCTTCGACGCCTCCTCCGGGCTGATCTCGGTCACCCTGCTCGCGTTCGGCGTCATCGGAGTCCTCGGCAACGCCTCGTCGCCCAGGATCGCCGAGAAGCTCGGCGGCTCGCGCACCATCACCATCGCGGTCGCCGGGCTCGCCGCCGGATTCGTACTGCTCCTGGTGGCCCCGCACTCCGAGCCCGGCCTCGTGCTCTTCGCGATCTGGGCGTTCTTCAGCCAGATGTACCAGGCACCCCAGCAGGCCCGCCTCGTGGACCTGCTGCCCACCCAGCCCGGACTCATCCTGGCCATGAACGCGGCCGCCCTCTACCTCGGCATGAGCCTGGGCAGCTTCATCGGCAGCGCCCTGCTGCCCGGCCTGGGCGCGGGCCCCATCCCGGCCGTCGCCCTCGTCATCCTCGCCGTGGCCGCCCTCGCGCACGCCTCGTCGGCCCGCAAGGTCACGCTGGCCGAGCAGCCGGCCACCACGCCGGTCCCCAGCGCGTAACGGCCCACCCGCACCACACCTCGTAACAGGCAGAAACAACAAGGAGACATCGTGTCCAACCACCACGTGCAGCTCGTGCGCGACTACATGGAGAACATCTGGAACGAGGGGCAGACCGACCGGGCCGACGAGTACCTGGCCGAGCGGCTCATCCAGCACAACCCGAACCTGCCCGACGGCCGCAAGCCGCTCGTCGAGTTCATCGAGGGCTTCCGCAAGCAGCTGCCCGAGGCCCGGTTCGAGATCCGCCGGATCGCCGGCGACGACGGCCTGGTCTTCGCGCACTCCCACTTCCGGCCGCAGCCGGGTCACCGCGGCATGGTCGTCGTCGACGTGTTCCGCATCGACGACGGCCGGATCGTGGAGCACTGGGACGTCCGCGAGGACGTGCCGGAGACCACGGTCAGTGGTCACGACGTCTACTGAGCCACACCCGCTCCCCCCGCTGCCGTTCCCCGAAGCCCTCGCTTCGGGGAGCGGCAGCTCTCATTTCACCTGCCCCACCCGCCTGTTGAACCCTGTTGAAGGAGACCACCATGGCTGGAGTGACCCGCCGGGGATTCCTCGGCACCGCCTCGGGAGTCGGCGGCGCCGCCATGCTCGGCATCACCGCGGCCGGCCCGGCCCGCGCCGCGACCGGCACCGCGGACACGACGAGCACGACCGTCGCCGCCCTGACCGTCACCCCCGACGACCCCCGCTATCTGGACCTCACGGCCCGCGGCTACAACGCCAGATTCGCCGCCAAGCCCGATTCCGTACGCCTGGTGCACTCCACTGACCAGGTGGTGCAGGCCGTACAGGAGGCGGTCTCCGGCGGCAGGAGAATCGCGGTCCGCGGCGGCGGACACTGCCTCGACGGCCTCGTCGACGACCCCGACGTGCGGATACTCGTCGACATGTCCGAGATGAGCGCCATCACCTACGACTCGGCGCGCCGCGCCTTCGCCGTGGAGGCCGGCGCCCTGCTCGGCCATGTCTACCGCACCCTCTATCTGGAGTGGGGCGTCACCATACCCGGCGGCACCTGCCCCACCGTCGGCGTCGGCGGCCATGTCAGCGGCGGTGGGTACGGGGCGATGTGCCGCCAGTACGGCGCGGTCGTGGACCACCTGTACGCGGTGGAAGTGGTGTACGTCGACGCCCTGGGTATCGCACGCTGTGTGGTCGCGACCCGGGACACCACCGACCCCAACCGCGAACTGTGGTGGGCGCACACAGGTGGCGGCGGCGGGAACTTCGGCATCGTGACCCGGTACTGGTTCCGCTCCCCGGACGCCACCGGCACCACCCCCGCGAGCCTGCTCCCCAAGCCGCCGCACACCCTGCTCAAGACCACCGCGAGCTGGAAGTGGACCGACCTCACCGAGGCCGACTTCGACCGCCTGGTGCGCAACCACAACAACTGGCACCACGCGAACAACACCGTCGGCACCCCGTACGACAGCCTCAACAGCGTGTTCATCCTCAACAACTACGCGCAGGGTGCCCTGGTGCTCAGCGCCCAGATCGACGGATCGCTCTCCAACTCGTCCGATTTGATGGGCAGTTACATCGCCGCGGTCGCCGAAGGGGTGGCCGCGCCGCACAACACGGCCACCTCCAGCTGGCCCTGGCTGAAGGCCACCCTCAAGGACCCGTACGACACCGGCGTGTTCAACCGGGGCAAGTTCAAGGGCGCCTATCTCCGCGAGAGCTGGTCCGACGCGCAGCTCGCCGTGCTCTGGCGCAACCTCTCCGACAGGACCTACGACGGCCACGCGGGCATCCTGCTCTACACCTACGGCGGCCAGGTCAACACAGTCGCCCCCGGCGCCACCGCGCTCGCGCAGCGCGACTCGATGCTGAAGGCCAACTTCACCACGTACTGGAGCGACCCCGGCCAGGACGCCCGGCACATCGCCTGGATGCGCAACCTGTACCGGGACATGTACGCCGACACCGGCGGGGTGCCGCTGCCCGACGGGCCCGCCGACGGCAGTTACATCAACTACCCGGACGTCGACCTCACCGACCCGGCCTGGAACACCTCGGGCGTGCCCTGGCAGACCCTGTACTGGAAGGGCAACTACCCCCGGCTCCAGAAGGTCAAGAAGACCTGGGACCCGAAGAACGTCTTCCATCACGCCTTGTCGATTACCGCCTGACCCGTCCCGTACGACGTGAAGCGCCCCGCCCCGGGACCCGGGACGGGGCACTTCACCTACGGGGGAAGATCAGGTCAGGGCGGGCAGCGCGACCCCCGTCAGGGACTCGCTCAGTTCGCGCAGCCGGGCGCGGGCCGCCGGGTCGTAGGCCTGGGCGCCGGCCCGCGAGCGGCGGTCGCGGTCGAAGTACTCGCCGGTGACCTCCGCGAGCGCGGGGTCGGTCACGAGCCGCGCCACGTTGCGCATGCCCTCGGCGACCGTGCTCTGCGGCGTGAACAGGTGCACCACCATCTTGGTCGGCATGTACGAGGCCGGGTGCAGCGCGTTGACCGTGACACCCGTACCGGCCAGCTGCTCGGCGAGGTCCACCGTCAGGCTGATCTGCGCCAGCTTCGCCTGGCAGTACGCCTGCACCCCGTCCCAGCGGCGCTCCAGCATGACGTCGCCGAAGTCGATGGGGGCCTGCCCGGCCGAGCTGACGTTGATGATGCGGGCCGGCGCGGAGCGTACGAGCAGCGGGGCGAGGCGGCAGCTGAGCATGTAGGCCGCCAAGTAGTCGACCTGGAAGGTGAGTTCAAGGCCGTCCTGGCTCTCCTGGCGGGCCAGCTCCACGCCGATGCCGGCGTTGTTCACCAGGACGTCGAGCCGGTCGTGCCGGTCGGTGATCCGGTCGGCGAGGGCGCCGATGTCCTTGAGTGAGGAGAAGTCGGCGAGCTCGTAGGAGATGTTCTCGTTGCCGGTCTTCTCGCGCAGCTCGGCGAGGAGCTCCTGGCCCTTGCGGGCGCTGCGGCCGTGCAGGATCAACGCGTGGCCCTGGGAGGCCAGTTCATGGGCGAGGGCCCGGCCGAGGCCGTCGGTCGCACCGGTGATGAGGACGGTCTGCTCGGTGACAGCGGTCATGCGGTTTCACTCCGTGGGATGTCGGATGGTGCCCATGGGGGCACGGCCGGTCGAGTGACCGGCCGTGCCCCGAGCGATCGTGCGGGTTCACGCGTACGTCCGCAGTTCCTCGGCGGACTGGTCGGTGTAGCCCTGGCTCACCTCGATGACCAGGCCGTCGGGGTCGGAGACCCAGACGGTCTTCCAGCCGGGGATGAACTCGTCGAAGGTGAGCGGGCCGAGCGTGACCTCCAGTTCGCCGTCCGCCGCCGCGAGGAACGCGTCGACGTCGTCGACCTGGAAGGCCAGGTGCCGGGCCGCGCCCGGGTTGTCGGGCCCGTCCTTCACGGTGTCGAAGGCGGGCGCCGCGTCGGTGGGGAAGAGCTCCAGGTAGACCGGGCCGCTGCGCAGGAACACCACGCGGCTGCCGTCGGCCTCGACGACGCGGGCCCGGCTGAAGCCGAACCAGCGGCTGTAGAACTCCTCCGTGGCCTTCTGGTCACGGCAGTTGAGGCCCACATGGGCCCAGCGGACGTTCACGTCGGCGGGTGCGGACACGGGCGTCACGCTCCCGTGACGGCCGCGAACGGCACGCTGTCGTGGAAGTTGGACATGTACTGGATCAGGCCGGACGAGATCCGGAAGTAGTTGCAGACCTCCGCCTCGACGGTGTCGCCGCCGGTGGTGACGGCGGAGATGTGCGAGACCACCGCGGCCTGTTCGCCGTCCACCACGATGTGCACCGGGGTGTTGGAGAACGACGCGTACATCTCGGGGAAGCCCTTCATCATCTCCCTGAGAGTCTCACGTCCCTCGACGTGTCCGGCAAGCTGCTCGTCCATCGTCTGGTCGACGGCGAACAGGTCGCACCAGGCGTCCCACTCACCGGAGTTGGCGAGCCGGTAGTACGTGTCGACGATCTCTCGCGTGTTCATGGGTGATCCCTCCTGGGTCGGCGCGTACTTACGGGAGCGGCACGTCGAGCTGGCGCTTCAGGCCGGCGGTGTCGGCCTGCACCCAGCGCTCCACCACCTTGAAGTTCTCCAGGCGGTAGACCTCCAGGCTGGTCCACGACACCTCCTTGCCGCTGGCCTCCATGCCGAAGAACGGCGCGATGTGCTTGCCGTGGAAGGTGATGTGCATGATCACCTTGTCGGGCGCCGCCGCGTACAGGGCATCCAGGGTGACCTTGAAGTCCAGCGCGTCGTGGGCGGCCTTGATGATGCCCTTGAGCTCGTCCAGGCTCCGCACGTCCCACGCCGGGTTGTTGTCCTTGAACGTGGGGCCGAACAGGTCGTCGAGGTCGTCGTAGCGGCGCTCGTTGACGGCGTCGCTGACCTTCTGCACGACGGCGACGTTCTCCTCGTCGGGCGACAACTGGCCGCGCAGGCCCAGGAGATCGTCCTCGGCCCAGCGCTCCACGAGGCGGCCGTCCTGGATCCGCCAGATCTCGGTGGTGGTCCACTCCACCTTGCGGCCGGTCGCGGGGAAGCCGAGCACGGTGTCCTGGTGGGCGCCCGTGAGGCGCACCCGGGTGATCAGCTTGCTGCCGGACTCGATCGACTCCAGGAGCTCGCCCTTGATCGCGAGCGTGCGGTGGGCGCCGCGCAGGGCGTCGAGATAGGACTCAAGCCCCTTGATGTCGAAGCCGGGGTGGTGGTCCTCGAAGTCGGCGCCGATCACGCGGCCGATCTCGGCGTAGTCCTCGGTGTTGAGCGCGGTGAGGAACCGCTCGTACAGCCGGAGGTGGTCAGACGTGGGCATGGGGATTCCCCTCGGTCCTAAGTGACGGTTGAAGGAAGGACTTCTGGATGAGACCGGCCGCCTTCTCGCCGATCATCACGCTCGGTGCGTTGGTGTTCCCTGCGACGATCGTCGGCATGACGGAGGCGTCGGCGACCCGCAGGCCGTCGATGCCGTGCACCCGCAGCTCGGCGTCGGTGACCGCGTCGGGCCCGGTGCCCATGCGGCAGGTGCCGACCGGATGCCACAGGGTGGTCGCGTGGGCGGCGACGTAGCCGCGCAGCGCGCGCGGGTCCCTCACGTGCTCGCCCGGGCCCAGCTCCTCGCCGCGGAACGGGCCGAACGCCGAGGTGTGCGCGAGTTCCCTGGCCAGCAGGATGCCGTGCACCAGCACATCCGTATCGGCCGCCGATGCGAGGTAGTTGGCGCGCACGACCGCGTTGGCCGTCGGGTCGGCGCTGCGCAGCCGGAGCCGGCCGCGGCTCTGCGGAAGGAGCGAGATCGGCGCGAACGTGAAGCCGGGGCCCTGCTGGTGCGCGGCCGGCGCGTCGGGCGCCAGGAATTTGATGGGCCCGAACGTGAACTGGAGGTCGGGCGGCTCGCCGGGACCCGCGTCCTTGGTGTGGGTGAAGAGCCCGGCCTCGGAGAGCAGCGCGCCCTCGGGGTGCTCCTGGAGCGACTGGAAGCACACCGGCACGAACAGGTGGTCCTGGAGGTTGCCGCCGACGCCGGGCAGGTTCTGCACGCAGTCGATGCCGTGTGAGCGCAGGTGCGCGGCCGGGCCGATCCCCGACAGCATGAGCAGTTTCGGGGACTCGAAGGCGCCCGCCGACACCACGACCTCCTGCTCGGCGACGGCTCGGTGCAGCTGCCCGTCCTGCTCGTACTCGACGCCTGTGACCCGGGTGCCGTCCAGGAGCAGCCGGGTGGCCCGGGCCCGCACCTCGACGGTCAGGTTGGGCCGCTTCAGCGCCGGACGCAGATAGCCGTCCGCCGCGGAGGAACGCGCTCCGGCGTCGTCCCGGGTTGTCTGGTAGAGGAAGCCGAAGCCGTCCTGCCGCTCGGCGTTGTAGTCCAACTCGGCGGATTTGTAACCGAGTTCGGCCGCGCCCGCCACGAACGCCTCGGCGAGCGGGGTGGGGTCGTCGAGGTCGCGCACCCGGACCGGGCCGCCGCTGCCGCGCAGGTCCGAGCCGCCGCCCGAGTAGTCCTCGGAGCGCCGGAAGTACGGCAGGACGTCGTCGTAGGACCAGCCGGGGTTGCCGAGCGCCGCCCAGCGGTCGTAGTCGTGACGGCTGCCGCGCACCCACATCAGCGCGTTCACCGAGCTGCAGCCGCCGGCGACCTTGCCCCGGGCGACCGGGATCCGGCGGCCGTCCAGGGCGGGTTCGGGCTCGGTGGCGTACCCCCAGTCGATCTCGGGGCTCCACTCGGAGGTGAGCAGCGCGAGCACGGCGGCCGCGTCCGTGCGGTGGATCTCCGGGCGCTCGTCCCAGCCGCCCGCCTCCAGGACGAGCACGGCCGTGTTCTCGTCCTCGCTGAGCCGGCTCGCCACGGCGCAGCCGGCCGACCCGGCGCCGACCACGATGTAGTCGAAGGCGCGGGCCGCTGAATTGCCCGTGGAACGGGGCGACATGGAACCTCCTGGATCGGGGTGGTCGCGGTCAGGCCGGGTTGAGGTCGCCGACGCGGTAGCCGGAGATGAGCGGCCGACCGGTGCCGGCCTCGCGGACGAGGCGCCAGGTCTGGCCGATGCGGAACGAGCTGACGGAGCCGTCGGAGGTCTGCTTGGCCGTCCACACGACGGTCAGCGAGATGTCGACGCCCGTGTTGTCCTCGGAGACGTCCAGGCGCTCGACCACATGGCTCTGGTCGGTGAAGGCCTCGCCGACCACCTCGTACCACTCGCGGAAGTCGGCGTGGCTGCGCAGGGTGCGCTCGGGGAAGGCCATCTCCAGGCCGTCGTCGACGATGTGGGCGAGGAGTTCCTCGACGGGCTCGTGGCTGCTGAGAATGTCGAACCAGTGCTGGACGAACGCGGCGATGCCCGTGCCGGGCGCGGTCTTCTCGGCCGTCATGGCTGACTCCCTTCAGTGCGCGGGCCCGGGGCCCGCGGCACGACTCGGCGCGGCACCCGGGGCGCGGTGCCGCCCACCGATTCCGGCACAGCCCCGAGCCGTCGCGCACGGCCCGTCCGGCGGCCGGTACACACTGCGTGAAGTCGTCGTACGGGCTGCGGCAACTCGACTCGCGCATAGGGAAGTTGAGCCACCACACCCCCTGTGGCCTGGGCCTGAGCGCGACATGCCGTAGTCCGCCCACCCACTTGTGGATGTCCGCGCCCCGGGCCGTCAAGGGCTGGTCCCGGCCGACAGCGCGGATCTAGACAGGACCCCGGCACCACGTGGAACCCCCAAGGAGAGGAACTCCCGTGAGCAAGCGCATCCTCGTCGTCCTGTCCGAATACGGCTACTGGGGCGAGGAGCTGATCGGCCCCCTGGAGACGTTCGACAAGGCCGGCTATCACGTCAGCTTCGCTACCCCGACCGGCAAGCGCGCCCCCGCCCTGCCGCCGAGCATGGACCCCGACTACATCGACCCGCCGCTCGGCCGCTCGGTCACCACACCCCAGATGGCCGCCAAGGTCAGGGCCATCGACACCTCCGACCGCCTCGACGACCCGCTGGACCTGTCGTCCTGGCTGCCCGACCGCCCCTACCGCAGCAAGCCGTACTTCCTGCGCGACTGGGAGGCGTACAACACCCGCCTGGAGCAGGTCCGCGAGCAGATCGCGGGGCGCTACGACGCGCTGCTCATCGTCGGCGGCAGCGGCCCCATCGTCGACCTCGCCAACAACTGGCGGGTGCACGACCTGATCCTCGCCTTCCACGCGCTCGACCTGCCGATCGCGGCCGAGTGCTACGGCGTCGCGGCCCTCGCCTTCGCCCGCGACCAGGAGGACCGCACCAGCATCATCCGGGGCAAGCACGTCACCGGGCACTGCATCGAGTACGACTACAAGGACGGCACCGGGTTCATGGGCACCGACTTCGTGATCGGCCCGCCGCCGTACCCGCTGGAGTACATCCTGCGCGACGCGACCGCGCCCGACGGGGCTTACCACGGCAACTTCGGCAAGGAGACGTCGGTCATCGTCGACTACCCGTTCATCACCGGGCGGTCCACCCCCGACTCCTACCTCACCGGACAGAAGGTCGTCGAGGTCCTGGAGCAGGGTCTGCGCCAGTGGGGCTTCCTCACCAACTGACCTGATCCGTACGGCAGTTACCGTTCCGCACGAGAGGTGAGCACACCATGGTCAGCAGGCCCGCGCGGGTCGCGATGCTCGAACAGCTGCAGGCCGACGGGGTCCGGTACATGTTCGGCAACCCCGGCACGGTCGAGCAGGGATTCCTCGACGAACTGCGCCACTTCCCCTCACTGGAGTACGTCCTCGCACTGCAGGAGGCCGTCGCCGTCGGCATGGCGGACGGTTACGCGCGGGCCACCCGCCGCCCCACCGTCGTCCAGCTCCACACCGGAGTGGGCCTCGGCAACGGCGTCGGAATGCTCTACCAGGCCAAACGGGGACACGCCCCGCTCGTGGTGATCGCCGGCGAGGCCGGTCTGCGCTACGAGAACATGGAAGCGCAGATGGCCGCCGACCTGGTGGCCATGGCCGAGCCGGTCACCAAGTGGGCCACCCGCGTCGTGGACCCCGAGTCCACGCTGCGGACCCTGCGCCGCGCCTTCAAGGTGGCCGGCACGCCCCCGTACGGCCCGGTGCTCGTGGTGCTGCCCGCCGATGTCATGGACCGGCCCACCACCGAGGAGGCCGTGCCGGTCACCTACCTCGACACCGCGAGCACCCCCGACCCCGAGGCGCTCGGCAGGGCGGCCTCGCTGCTCGCCGGTGCCGAGCGTCCGATCGTCGTCGCCGGGGACGGGGTGCACTTCTCCGGCGCGCATCAGGAGCTCGCCCGGCTCGCCCAGACGTGGGGCGCGGAGGTGTGGGGCGCCGACTGGTCGGAGGTCAATCTGTCGGTGGAACACCCGGCGTACGCAGGGCAGTTGGGCCACATGTTCGGCGAGAACAGCCGCCGGGTGACAGCGGCCGCCGACGCCGTCCTCATCGTCGGCACGTACGCGCTGCCCGAGGTGTATCCCGCCCTCGACGGGGTCTTCGCGCCCGGCGCCCCGGTCGTGCACATCGACCTGGACACCGACGCCATCGCCAAGAACTTCCCCGTGGACCTCGGTCTCGTCGCCGACCCGAAGCGCACCCTGGCCGCGCTCGCCGACGCGCTGGAAGCCCGGATGAGCCCCGAGAGCCGGCGGCGCGCCGAGGAGTGGCTGAAACGCCGGGTCGCCGAGCGGTCCTACGAACTCGCCGCGAACCAGCAGAAGAACGAGGCCGCGCTCGACCCGCTGGCCCTGCCCACCACCGCCTTCGCCCAGGAACTGGCCCGCCAGCTCCCCGAGGACGCGATCCTCTTCGACGAGGCGCTGACGGCGTCGCCCGACCTCTTCCGCCATCTGCCGCCCACCCGGCCCGGCCACTGGTTCCAGACCCGCGGCGGCTCCCTCGGCGTCGGCATCCCGGGCGCGATCGGCGCCCAACTCGCCCACCCCGACAAGACAGTTGTGGGATTCACCGGCGACGGCGGCTCGATGTACACCATCCAGGCGCTGTGGACGGCGGCCCGCTACGGCATCGGCGCCAAGTTCGTCATCTGCAACAACGGCAGCTACAAGCTTCTGGAGGACAACATCGAGCAGTACTGGCGCTCGGTGGACGTCCCCGCCCACGACCACCCCGAGATCTTCGACCTGAGCCGGCCCGCCATCGACTTCACGTCCCTGGCCAAGTCCCTGGGCGTACCGGCCGTACGCGTCGACAAGCCCGGCCAGGCCGGGGCGGCCGTCGCCGAGGCGCTCGGAACTCCGGGACCGTTTCTCATCGACCTGGTCACCGGCCGGGGGAGGGAGGAGTAGCCGTGCGGCTCACCGGCCACAAGATCGCCGTCCTGATGGAGAGCGACTTCTACGAACCGGAGATCCTCTACTACCAGCACCGCTTCCCCGAGGAAGGCGCCGAAGTGCACTTCCTGACCCGGCTGTGGGGCCAGGACAAGATGACCTTCACCGGACACGAGCACCGGATGCCGTTCGAGGTGGACCGCTCCTTCGAGGACATCGACGAGTTCGCGCTCAAGGAGTTCTCCGCCGTGATCGTGCCCTCCGGCATGGTCTCCGACCGGCTGCGCTACACCGAGGACCCCGACCGGCTGCCGCCCGCCTCCACGTTCCTGCGCCGGGCGTTCAACGACCCGGCGATCGTCAAGGGCATCATCTGCCACGGCATGTGGCTCGCCGCCCCCGTCCCCTCGCTTGTGCGTGGGCGGCGTGCGGTCGTCCACAACAACCTGCTCGGCGACCTGCGCAACATGGGGGGCGAGTACGTCGACCAGGACGTGGTGGTCCACGACGACCTGGTCACCGCGCGGACCGGCGCCCACTGCCACCTGTTCGCCCGGACCATCATCGACCTCCTCGCGGACCGGGAGCGCCCGGCCTGCAGGGCCACCGTGAGGAGTGCGCGATGACCTCCATGACCTCCGCACGCGCCGCCACCCCGGCCGCTCCCCGGGGCGCCCGCATCCCGGTCCTCGACGTCACCCCGCGGGTGCGCGGCGGCGAGGTGCCCGCCAAGGCGGTGGCCGGGGAGAGCGTGACCATCGGCGCCACCGTGTTCCGCGAGGGCAGCGGCAAGGTCGGCGCCGACGTGGTCCTGCGCGACCCGGCCGGACGGCCCGGCCCGTGGACGCCGATGGTGCTCGTCGACGCCGACGCCGACCGCTGGGAGGCGACCGTCGTCCTGGAGACCACCGGGCTCTGGACGTACACCGTGGAGGCCTGGGCCGACCCCGTCGGCACCTGGCGCCGCGACGCACAGCTGAAGATTCCCGCCGGGGTCGACGTGGAGCTCACGCTCGCCGAGGGGGCGCTGCTGCACGAGCGGGCCGCCCTCGCGATCCCGGACACAGACCGCCGGGAGGCGGTGACAGCGGCGGCAGGGGCGCTCCGCGACGAAGCGAGCCCCGCCCCCCGTCGGCTCGCCGCGACCACCGATCCGAAGGTGATCGCCGCGCTGGACGCCCGTCCGCTGCGTGAACTGGTCACCGCCTCCCGGCCGCTGCACCTCCTCGTCGAGCGCCGGCGCGCCCTCGTCGGCTCCTGGTACGAACTGTTCCCGCGCTCCGAGGGAGCGGTGCTCACCCCGGGGCAGGCGCCGGTCAGCGGCACGTTCAACACCGCCGCCGAGCGCCTGCCGGCGGTGGCCGCGATGGGCTTCGACGTGGTGTACCTGCCGCCCATCCACCCCATCGGCCGCAGCCACCGCAAGGGCCCGGACAACACGCTCACGGCGGGCCCCGACGACGTGGGCTCGCCCTGGGCGATCGGTTCGGCCGACGGCGGACACGACGCGATCCACCCGGCCCTCGGCACCCTCGACGACTTCCGCCAATTCGTCGCCAGGGCAAGGGAGTTGGGCCTGGAGGTGGCCCTGGACTTCGCGCTCCAGTGCTCGCCCGACCACCCCTGGCTCACCGAGCACCCCGAGTGGTTCACCCACCGCGCGGACGGCACCGTCGCCTCCGCCGAGAACCCGCCGAAGAAGTACGAGGACATCCACCCCCTCGACTTCGACACGGACTTCGAGGGCCTGGTCGCCGAGACCCTAAGGATCCTGCGCCACTGGATCGCCCAGGGCGTCCGCATCTTCCGCGTCGACAACCCGCACACCAAACCGGTCGCCTTCTGGGAGCGCGTCATCGGCGCCGTCAATGCCACCGACCCCGACGTGGTCTTCCTCGCCGAGGCGTTCACCCGCCGCGCGATGGTCCACGCACTCGCGCAGGCCGGCTTCCAGCAGTCGTACACCTACTTCACCTGGAAGAACACCAAGGACGAACTGACCGAGTACGGCACCGAACTCGCCCAGGACAGCGCCGACTTCCTGCGCCCCAACCTGTTCGTCAACACCCCCGACATCCTGCACGCCTACCTCCAGAACGGAGGACGGTCCGCCTTCGAGGCGCGCGCGGTGCTCGCCGCGACCCTCGCGCCGACCTGGGGCGTGTACGCGGGCTACGAGCTGTGCGAGGGCGAGGCGCTCGCGGTGGGCACCGAGGACTACGCCCGCTCCGAGAAGTACGAGCTGCGCCCACGCGACTGGGCCGCCGCCGAGGCCGAGGGCCGCACCATCGCCCCGCTGATCACCCGCCTCAACGAGCTGCGCCGCGCCCACCCCGCCCTCCAGGAACTCAAGAACCTGCGCTTCCACCCCACCGACCACGACCAAGTACTCGCGTATTCCAAGCAGTTGAGGGCGCCGGACGGTACGACCGACACCGTCCTCGCGGTCGTCAACCTCGACCCGCACCACGCGAGCGAGGCCACCGTCTCCTTCGACCTCGCGGCCCTCGGCCTGCCCGACGACGGCTCCCTCAAGGTGCGCGACGAACTCACCGGCGAACTCCACACCTGGCACCCGCACACCTACGTACGCCTGGAGCCGTCGCACACGCCCGCCCACCTGCTCACCCCGCTCACCGACGGGCCGACGCCATGAGCGTCACCGCCACCGAGCCGGGCATCCTCACCCCGCTGCTGCCCGCCCTCGAACCCTGGCTCACCACCCGCCGCTGGTTCGCGGGCGGCGGCGGGCCGCTCGCCGAACTGATCCCGGTCGCCGTCACCGTCGTACGGGAACAGTCCCCGGCGCTGGTCCACGCCGTGCTGCGAGCCCGCCACACCGACGGCCCCGAGCGGCTCTACCAGCTCCTCCTCGGCCTGCGCCCGGACCTCCCGGCCCGCCTCGCCCCGGCCGCCATCGCCGAGGTGCCGGACGGGCCCTGGCGGGGCTGGACGCTGTACGAGGGCGTCGAGGACCCGGCGCTCCTCGGGGTGCTCCTGCGCACCCTCGCCGTCCGCGACCGGACCGGCGGGCCGCGCCTGGAACGCACCTCCGCGCTGCCCCTGCCGGTCGGCCTCATACCCCGGGCACTGACCGCCGAGCAGAGCAACAGCACGGTGGCGTACGGCGACCGGCTGCTGCTCAAGCTCTACCGACGGCCGGAACCGGGCCCGCACGCCGAGATCGAAACCCTGCGCGCCCTCACCGGACAGCGCTGCACCCGCACCCCCCGCCTGCACGGCGCGCTGCACACCGACGAGCCGGGCGGCGAGGGACTGGTGCTCGGGCTGCTCGAAGACTTCCTGCCCGCCGAGGCCGACGGCTGGGAGAGCGCCGTGCGGCACGCCGCCGACCACATCGAGGGCAGCTGCCGCACCATCCCCGCGACCGGCGGCTTCACCGCGCACGCCCGCACCCTCGGCCAGGCCGTCGCCGAGGTCCACACCGCGCTCGCCGAGGCGTTCCCCCGCCATCTGCTGGAGCCGGGCGAGGTGGCCGACGACGCCGCGGGCATGAAGCGCCGCTTGGCGGAAGCGACCGAGGAGGTGCCCGCGCTCGCCCGCTACCGCACCGCGCTGGGCGGCCTGTACGAGGACTACGCGGCGATGGCCGCACGCGGCTGCCCGATGCTCGCCCAACGCACGCACGGAGACCTGCATTTGGGGCAGGCGCTGCGCACCGCCGACGGCTGGCGGATCATCGACTTCGAGGGCCAGCCCGCCACCCCCGCCGCCGAACGGAGCCGGCCGCAGTCCGCGCTGCGCGACGTCGCCTCCATGCTGCGCTCCTTCGACTACGCGGCCCGCACCGCGCTCGCCGACGTGCGGGAACGGTCCGCCGACACGGGGCCGGGACCCCGCCTTCGGCGCACCCGGCGCGCGCAGGCCTGGGCCGTCCGCAACCGGCGCGCCTTCTGCGACGGCTACCGCGACGCGGGCGGCGCCGACCCCTACTGCCGGCCCGTGCCGCTGCGCGCCTTCGAGGCCGACAAGGCGGTGTACGAGGCCGTCTACGAGGCACGGCACCGCCCGGCCCTGCTGCCCGTCCCACTGGCCGCGCTCCACCGGCTCGCAGGCCCCCGCTGAACCCGAGTGCCGCATGCGCCGTCACACGGCTCACAGGCTCCCGACGACTCCGAGAGGAACCCCAACCCGTGCTCCAGACCCGGCACTTGACGACCCGTATGGCCGACGCCGAACTCGACCGGCTGCTCGCGGGGGCGCACCACGACCCGCACGCCGTGCTCGGCGCGCACCCGGTGGCGGACGGTGTCGCGGTCAGGGTGCTGCGCCCGCTCGCCCGCGGCGTGGCGGCGGTCACCGCGGACGGAGCCCGGGTCGAACTCGCCCACCAGCGAGACGGGTTGTTCACCGGCCTCCTTCCGGGCACCGCGGTGCCCGCCTACCGGCTCCACGTCGCCTACGGAGAACGGGAGGAGAGCCACGAGGACGGCTACCGCTTCCTGCCCACCCTCGGCGACCTCGATCTGCACCTCATCGCCGAGGGCCGCCACTGGGAGCTGTGGCGGGCCCTCGGCGCCCGGATCCGCACCCTCGAAGGCGTCACCGGCACCGCCTTCGCCGTATGGGCCCCCAACGCCCAAGGGGTGCGCGTCATCGGCGACTTCAACGGCTGGAACGGCACCGCGCACCCCATGCGCTCGCTCGGCTCCAGCGGCGTATGGGAACTGTTCGTGCCGGACGCCGGACCCGGCACCCGCTACAAGTACGAGATCCACACCCGCGACGGCCGCATGCTGCAGAAGGCCGACCCGCTGGCCCGCGCCACCGAGTGCCCGCCCGCGACCGCGTCCGTCGTCCACGAGTCCTCGTACGTCTGGGGCGACGCCGACTGGATGGCCGAGCGGGGCGGCGAGGACTGCCGGCAGCGCCCGATGTCGGTCTACGAGGTCCACATCCCGTCATGGCGGCCGGGCCTCACCTACCGCGAACTCGCCGAGGAGTTGCCGAAATACGTCGCCGGTCTCGGGTTCACACACGTGGAGCTCATGCCGGTGATGGAACATCCCTTCGGCGGCTCCTGGGGCTACCAGGTGACGGGCTACTTCGCCCCGACCGCCCGCCTGGGCACCCCCGACGACTTCCGCTACCTCGTGGACGCGCTGCACGGCGCCGGGATCGGGGTCATCGCGGACTGGGTGCCGGCCCATTTCCCGAAGGACGAGTTCGCCCTTTCCCGATTCGACGGCGAACCCCTTTACGAGCCCGCGGACACCCGGCGCGCCCATCATCCGGACTGGGGCACCCTGGAATTCGACTACGGCCGCCGCGAGGTACGCAACTTCCTTGTCGCCAACGCCGTTTACTGGTGCACCGAATTCCATGTCGACGCGATACGCGTGGACGCCGTCGCCTCGATGCTCTACCTGGACTATTCCCGCGAGGAGGGCGGCTGGAGCCCCAATGAGCACGGCGGACGGGAAAACCTGGCCGCCGTCGCCTTCCTGCAGGAAATGACCGATACTGTGCGCCGGCGTGCCCCGGGCGCCCTCACCATCGCCGAGGAGTCGACGTCCTGGCCGGGCGTGACCCGGCCCACCTACGAGGTGGGCCAGGACGGATTCGGCGGACTCGGTTTCGACCTCAAGTGGAACATGGGCTGGATGCACGATTCGCTCGGCTATGTCGCCCGCGACCCGGTCCACCGCTCCTATCACCACGACGAGTTGACCTTCTCCATGGTGTACGCCTACAGCGAGGCCTATCTGCTGCCCCTCTCGCACGACGAGGTCGTGCACGGCAAGCGATCCCTGGTCGCCAAGATGCCGGGGGACTGGTGGCAGCAGCGCGCGAATCTCCGCGCCACCCTGGGTTACATGTGGGCCCATCCGGGAAAGCAACTCCTCTTTATGGGTCAGGAGTTCGGACAGGGCGAGGAATTCGACCACGACCGTGGGCCGCAGTGGTGGGTGCTCGACGAGGACTGGCCCGGCCACGCCGACCACCGCGGCCTCCAGTCACTGGTCAGTGATCTGAACCACGTCTACACCGCGACACCCGCCCTGTGGGAACTCGACTGCGACCCGTCGGGCTTCTCCTGGATCGACGGGTCCCGGGCGGAGGACAACGTCCTGTCGTTCGTGCGGTACGACGCCGAAGGCCGTCCCCTGGTCGTCGTCTGCAACTTCTCGCCGGTGGTCCGCACCGGCTACCGCATCGGCCTGCCCGACGCCGCCCCGTGGACGGAGGTGCTCAACAGCGACGCCGAACGGTACGGCGGGAGCGGCGTGGTGAATCCCGGTGCCATCGTGCCCGAGCCGGTGCCCTGGCACGGTCGCGCCCAGAGCGCCGCCCTCGCCCTGCCCCCGCTGGCCACCTTCTGGCTCCGCCCGAACTCCCAGGAGAGCGACGATGAGTGAGGTACGCGGCACCGCCGAGCGGATCATCGGGGCGTACGGCGTCCGCGGCCGGGTCCCCGACGAGCTGGACCTGGGCGGCGCCTACCGGACCGGCGCCGCCTTCGCGCTGCTCACCGGGGCGCCCGTCGTCGCGGTGGCGCACGACCTGCGGGGCTCCTCGCCGGCGCTCGCGGACGCCTTCGGCCAAGGGATCCTGGACCAGGGCGCGGACGTCCTCGACGCGGGCCCCGGACCGGCCGACGCGCTGACCTGTCTCTCGGGCCACCTGGACGTACCCGGCGCCCTGGTCACAGCGGGCCACGGCTCCGGCGCGCCGCACGCCATCCGGTTGTGCCGGGCCGGCGCGGTCGCGGTCGCCGAGGGCACGGGGCTCGAAGCCATCCGGGAGCGGCTCGCAGGACCCCGTCCGCCGATGACGGACGCGCCCGGCTCCGTGGTCGCGGCGCCGGTCCTCGACGACTACGCGCGGAAGCTGCGCTCCCTGGTCGACCTCTCGGGAATCCGGCCGCTGAAGGTGGTGGTCGACGCGCCCCACGGCATGGCCGCGCTCACCGCACCGCGGGTGCTGCACCCGGCGGTGGAGCTGGTGCCCGTACGGTTCCAGGTCTCCAACGAACGCTCAGGGCAAGGAAGTTGGTATCTGGGGGAGCGGGTGCGGCGTACGGGAGCGGACCTGGGGCTCGCCTTCGACGCGGGCGCGGAGCACCTGCGCGCCGTGGACGAGCGCGGCGTCGCGGTCTCGCCGGCCGCGGTCATCGCCCTGGTCGCGGCCCGCGAACTCGCCCGCCGCCCCGGCGCCGCCGTGGTCCACGACCTCATCACCTCGCGCAGCGCCATCGAGGCGGTCGAGGCGGCCGGCGGCATCCCGCTGCGCTGCCGGGCCGGCCGCGCTGCCATCCGCTCCCTGATGGCCGAACAGGGCGCGGCCTTCGGCGGCTCGCACTCGGGCCGCTACTACTTCCGCGACTTCTGGTGCGCCGACTCGGCCCTGCTCGCCGCACTGCACCTCGTCGCGGAGCTCGGCCACTCGGGCCGCAAGCTCTCCGAACTGGTCGCGGGCCACGACCGCTACCCGCGCTCCGGGGAGATCGGCATCCGGGTCGAGGACCCCGTGGCGGCGCTGCACCGCGTCACGGCCCACTTCGCTGCCACCGACGCCGAGCTCGACCATCTCGACGGCGTCACCGGCGAGTTCGGCGACGGCTCCTGGTTCAACGTCCGAGCCGCCCGCACCGTACCGCTGGTCCGCATCCACGTGGAGGCCGAGACCCTGGCCGCGATGGAGGGGCTGCGGGAGCGGGTGCTCTCGGTGGTGGCGGCTAGCGTGCCTGCTCGGTGAGCGCGTCGCGCGGGTTGGGCGTCGGCTGGAGCCCGGTTGCGGACAGCGCCGCGTCGTAGGCGGCGAGGGCCTGCTTGGTGAAGCCCTCGCCCCTCCAGAGGTCCCCGATCCGGCGCCAGTACTCCGCGGTCTCGTATGAGGCGGGGAAGTGCCGCAACTGACGGGTCGCGGCTTCCAGGACCTGCTTGCCGAGGTCGTTCTGCTGACGCAGGAAGTGCAGTTGGGCGAGGGCGGCACGGGCGGCGACCGCGAGTACACGGGGCTCGCTGCCGAGGAGACCGATCGCGCGCTCCGCGTGTGCGGTCGCCTCGGTCCAATGGCCCAGCGCGGTATCGGCCTCGGCCAGATGGAATTCGCAGCGCGCGAGCTCGTCGGCGTTACCGGTCTCCGCGAGCGACTGCTGCGCCCCTTCCAGGAGTTCCTTGGCCCGGCCGAGGTCCCCGGACTCGGTCTGCAGCAGCAGCCACCCGTAGTTCATCTTGAGCATGGCGACATGGCGCACGTTGTCGTCCTCGGCCATCATCGCCAACGCACGCTCGGTCAGGGCAAGCGCCTCGGTCAGCTGCCCCCGCGACTGGGCGACCAGACCCGCGTTCCAGTACACCGCGCCCCGAGCGGCCCGTGCGCCCTGCTTCTCGGCGAGGGGGATGAGACGCTGGGCGAGCAGATGCGCCCGGGTGTGGTCTCCACGCCGGCGGTAGGAGCCCATGAGGGTGGACCCGAGCTGAACGTGGTCCACCGTCACATCCAGGCCCAGCGAGTCCAGCTTGCTCATGGCGCGCTCGCCGATCTCGATGCTGTAGACGATGTCGCCCATGTTGCGGTAGCAGCGGCACAGCGCCACCGCCGTACGGCACCACTCGTCCGATCCCGCCGCGAGCGCGCGGTCGGCGAAGATCTCCTCAAGGAGGGGGATCGCGGCCTCCAGACGCCCGAGCTTCTCCAGCGCGGTGGCCTGGCCCATGCGGGCGCGTCGCTTCATGGTGGCGTCCAACGGCAGCGCGCCGCCGAGCAGTTCGCTGAAGGTCTGGAGCGCCTCGCCGTCGGCCCCGTTGCGCAGCGCCATGTCGCCGAAGGCCAGCTTGAGCCGGGCCTCCTCCATCTCGTGCTGGTCGCGGCCGGTGCGCAGATATTCGGCGGAGCAGCCCAGCTTCTCGGCCAGGGTGCCGAGCACCGTGTCGGACGGTGCCCGCTTGCCGGACTCGATCAGCGACACATAGCTGGTGGAGATCTCCTCGGACGCGAGGTCCTGCTGCTTGAGTCCACGCCGGACCCGGAGTTCACGGATGCGCTGCCCGAGGCCTACGGGAGAGGAAGGCTCAGAGTGATCCACGGCGACTCCTTGAGCGACGGTGCTTGACTCAGATCATTACAAGTGATGCTACCCGCAAGTCAGGCACCTGCAAGGGTCCGCGTCCCGAATTTTGGGGGCTCTGGTGCGCAGTTTGGCTGCTTCCGGGCCCCCCTTGTCACGCCAGATTCGGAATTCTCCCCTCCGTAACGACCAAGATCAGAGGCCGTCAAACTGATACTTGACTGAAAAGGTCACTCCTGATTGACTCGATGAGTCAAATCACGGTTACCAGGGCGGGGGCTCTTTTCATGGGATCGAAGGGGATATGGCTGATCATCGTCGCGATGTTCTCGGCAGGGATAATTCTCAGCGGCTATC
The DNA here is from genome assembly GCF_053597395.1 of Streptomyces sp. NPDC001415. Taxonomy (NCBI): domain Bacteria; kingdom Bacillati; phylum Actinomycetota; class Actinomycetes; order Kitasatosporales; family Streptomycetaceae; genus Streptomyces; species Streptomyces sp. NPDC001415. The sequence continues at coordinate 286,240 of NZ_JBSFIE010000004.1, read as the reverse complement.
TGGTATTCACGTCGGGGCCCTCTCGGGAATCGCCCGCCGTCCGTCGCGCCGAGATCGCGATGCCCGCGTCATCGGGGGAGTGCTGCTGAGCAGCGACGCGGGCCCTCACGACGGAAGGAGGAAAGATGCGCATCGATCTACTCACCCGTGAATACCCGCCGGAGGTCTACGGCGGAGCCGGCGTTCACGTAGCCGAGCTGACGCGGGGGCTTCGTCGGCTCGCCGACGTACAAGTGCGCTGTCTGGGAACGGCCAGAACAGAACCAGGCGTTGACGCATACGAGCCACCGGCTCACCTCGCCGCGGCCGACGCCGCGCTGGGATTCCTCGGGGGGGACGCGGCGATGGCCGCCGACTGTGCCGGAGCGGAGGTCGTGCACAGTCACACCTGGTACGCGAACATGGCCGGGAACCTCGCAGGCATGCTGTATGGCGTGCCGCACATCATGACCCTGCACAGCCTGGAACCGCTGCGGCCCTGGAAGGCCGAGCAGCTCGGCGGCGGCTACGCGCTGTCGTGCTGGATGGAACGCACCGCCGTACAGTCCGCCTCGGCCCTGATCGCGGTGTCGGCCGCGATGCGCGACGACATCCTGCGCGTCTACCCCGACGTCGAACCCGAGCGGGTCCACGTCATCCACAACGGCATCGACGCCGAGGCCTACCGGCCCGACCCGCGCCGCGACACGCTGGAGCGCTTCGGCATCGACCCGGGCCTGCCCATCGTGCTGTTCGTCGGCCGCGTCACCCGCCAGAAGGGACTGCCGCACCTGCTGCGGGCCGCCTTCGGCCTGCGCTCCGACGCGCAGCTGGTGCTCTGCTGCGGACAGCCGGACACGCCCGAGATCGCCGCCGAGGTCACGGGACTCGTCGAGGAACTGCGCGCCGTACGCGAAGGGGTCTTCCGCATCGACGGGATGCTGGACCAGGACTCCGTACGCCAACTCCTCACCCACGCGACGGTGTTCGTGTGCCCTTCGGTGTACGAGCCGATGGGCATCGTGAACCTGGAGGCGATGGCCTGCGGTACCCCCGTGGTGGCCTCCGCGGTCGGCGGGATCCCCGAGGTCGTCGACGACGGGGTGACCGGGCGGCTCGTCGGCTTCGAGGCGCTGCCCGACGCCACGGGCGAACCGGTCGACCCCGACAAGTTCGCGGCGGGCATCGCCGACGCCGTCAACGACCTCATCGAGGACCGGGACCTGGCCGCGGCACTCGGCGCCGCGGGCAGGGCGCGGGCGGTGGAGCACTTCTCGTGGGACAAGGTGGCCGAGCGGACCCTTGAGGTCTACCGCGGCTCCGTCTTTGCCGCCCACCGCGCGTGAACTCTCAACGCACCGGGGGGTGTTCCTCCGGCTCCGTGCGGAGCCGGGCGGGCACCCCCTTCGCGTCGCAGGGGAAGTGACAGGCCGCGGTGTGCCCCGACAGCGGGTCAGCGCCGGCCGGAACCGGCGTCTCGCGCTCGCACTGTCGCCGCTCCGTTCCCAGCGCGGCGTACACCGCGCAGCGCCCACGGAAGCGGCAGCCCGCCGAGCGTGCGGCCGCCCCCGGGGGTTCGCCCGGCAGCACGATCCTGACGCGGGCCCGTTCGGCCGCCGGATCGGGCAGCGGCACGGCGGACAGCAGGGCACGCGTATAGGGGTGGCGGGGGCTCTCGAACACGGCGGTGACCGGGCCGCTCTCCACGGTCCGGCCCCCGTACATCACCACCACCCGGTCGGCGATCTGCCGGACCACCGCCAGGTCGTGCGTGACGAACAGGCAGGCCGGGCCGCGCTCCTCGCGCAGCCGCCGCAGCAGATCGAGGATGCCCGCCTGCACGGACACGTCGAGCGCGGAGACCGGCTCGTCCAGGAGCAGCAGTTCGGGCCGGACGGCGAGGGCCCGGGCGAGCGCGATGCGCTGGCGCTGGCCGCCGGAGAACTGGTGCGGGTGGCGCTCCGCGTCCAAGGCGTCGAGCCCGACCCGGCGCAGGAGTTCGGGCACCCGCGCCGTGATGGTCTCCTTCGGGGCGCGCTGGGCGCGCAGCGGCTCGGCGACGATGTCGGCCACCCGCATCCGCGGGTCCAGGCTGGCCATCGGGTCCTGCACCAGGATCTGCACCGAGCCACGCAGCCTGCGGGCATCGGCGCGGCTCAGCGCGGACGTGTCGTACCCGGCGATCTCGACGGTCCCGGACTCGGGGGCGCCCAGCGCGATGATCTCCATCAGGGTGCTGGTCTTGCCCGAGCCCGACTCGCCGACCAGGGCCACCGTCTCGCCCCGGCGGACCTCCAGATCCACCCGTTCAAGCGCCGCCCGGACCTCCGCCGGTCGTCCGCGCAGCCGGAAGCCCGAACCACCCGGCAGCGGAAAGGACTTGGCGAGGCCCTGGACGCGTAGCAGTGGCGCGCCGCCCGGGGGAGTGCGGCGCAGCGGGACCGAGGCGGGGAAGAGCTCGGCGGCGCTCCGTCCCGCGAGGGCGTCCGGGCGTACGCACGCTGCCAAGTGCCCCTCGGATCCCGCCAGTTCGGGCTCCCCGGTACGGCAGGCATCGGCCGCGAGCGGGCAGCGCGGGGCGAACGAACAGCCGGGCCCGGCGCTTCCCGGCGCGGGCGGGCCGCCCGGTATCGGGGTCAGCGGCACGGCGACGTCGAGGTGGGGCACCGAGCCGAGCAGGCCCAGCGTGTACGGCATACGGGGCCGGGCGAACAGGGCGTCCACCGGCGCCGTTTCGACGATGCGCCCCGCGTACATCACGGCCACCCGATCGGCCGCTCCCGCGATCACCCCCAGATCGTGGCTGACCAGGAGCAGCGCCGCGCCGGTCGCCCGGCGTGCGCTCTCCAGGGCGTCGAGGACCTGCGCCTGGACCGTGGCGTCGAGCGCGCTGGTGGGTTCGTCGGCCACGATGACATCGGGGTCGTTGGCGATCGCCATGGCGATCATCGCGCGCTGGCGAAGCCCGCCGGAGAGCTCATGGGGGTACGAGCGCGCGATGCGGGCCGGGTCGGGGACGCCCACACTCTCCAAGAGCTCCAGGGCGCGGCCCCGCGCGAACTCCCGCGCCGCGCGCGGCCGTTGATGAATGCGCAGGGCCTCACCGATCTGGTCGCCGATGTGCTGGGCCGGGTTGAACGCCGCGAGCGGGTCCTGGAACACCATCGCGATCCGGCGGCCGCGCAGCCGGGCGAGATCGCGCACCGGCAGGCCGACCAACTCGGTGCCGAGCAGCCGCACCGAGCCGGTCACCCGCGCGCCCGGCGGAAGCAGCCCGAGCAGGGCGAGCGCGGTCGCGGTCTTGCCGGCCCCGGACTCGCCGACCAGGCCGAGCACTTCACCGCGCCGCAGGGCGAACCCCACTCCGCGTACGACCGGCAGCGGCGTACGGGACGTACCCGCGTACGACACGTGCAGATCCCGGACGTCGAGCACCACAGGGGCCGTCATCGCAGGGCCTCCGCCCGGTCGGACCCGAGGTCGAGGATGTCCCGCAGCGTGTCTCCCACCAGGTGCACGGCAAGGACGAAGAGCAGCAGCAGCCCGGCCGGGAAGAAGAACATCCACGGGCAGGTCAGCGCCACATCGCTGCCCGAGGCGATGAGCGTGCCGAGCGACACGTCCGGTGGCTGCACCCCGAAGCCGAAGTAGGACAGGCCCGTCTCGCTGATCACGGCGGCGGCCACCGCGACGGTCGCGTCCGTGATCAGGAACGAGGCCAGATGCGGCAGGATGTGCCGCACGATGATCCGGAACGGCCCGACGCCCATGTGGTGCGCGGCGGCGACGAAGGGACGCTCCCGCAGCGAGAGCGTCATGATCCGTACCGCCCGCGCCGTGATCATCCAGCCGAGCGCCGCCAGGAGACCCGCGAAGGCGGGCCAGCCGAGGCCGCACAGCGTCGGCGCGAGCAGCACCAGGAGCAGGAAGCCCGGGATCACCAGCATCAGGTCGACCACGAACATCAGCGCCCGGTCCACCCACCCGCCGAAGTACCCCGCGCAGGTCCCGAAGGCCGCCCCCAGCGTCGTACTGGCCAGGGCCACCAGGGCGCCGATGAGCAGAGACTTCTGCAGCCCGCGCACCGTCTGTGCGAACACGTCCTGGCCGATCCGGCTGGTACCCATCCAGTGCTGGGCGCTCGGGGCGCTGCGCAACGCCGTGTAGTCGATGTCGGTGCGGCTCCAGCCGGTCGCGTACGGCCCCGCGTACGCGAGGACGAACAGGCCCGCGATCAGCGCGAGACCCGTCAGCGCCCGGGGGGAGCGGAGCAGTGCCCGCCCGGTCGTGGCGCCGCGCCCGCGCAGCACGATCCCTCGCGTGCTCACCGCGTGCGCACCCTCGGGTCGAGCACCGCGTGCAGCACGTCCGCGACGAAGCCCGCCAGCAGCACGGTCACCGCCGCGAACAGGTTCACCGCGACCACCGAGTTGATGTCGCCCTTCTGCGCCGAGTCCATGAACCAGCTGCCCATGCCCGGCCAGCCGAAGATCTCCTCGGTGAACACGGCGCCGGTGAACAGGGTCAGGAACCCGAACGAGAAGAACGTGGTCAGCGGGATCAGCGAGGTGCGCAAGCCGTGCCGCAGCAGCGCCCGGCCCGGCGTGAGCCCCTTGGCCTGCGCGGTCCGCAGATGGTCGGAGCCGAGCACGTCGAGCGTGGCGGCGCGCTGATAGCGGCTGTACGAGGCGATCGCGCCCAGGGCGACCGTCGCCGCGGGCAGCGCCAGATGGACCGCCCGGTCCTTGAGGTGAGTGGTGAGGGATCCGGTGAGGCCGGGGGTGCGCTCGCCGGTGAAGCGGATCACCGTGTGCCCGGCGCTCTGGTTGAACCACAGGGCGCCTTCCTTGAAGAGCAGCGCGAGGACGAACGTCGGCACCGACAGGACGAGGAACGAGAACACGGTCAGCGCCCGGTCGGGCAGCCGGTGCCGGCGCACCGCCGCCCAGAGCCCGGCGAGCACACCGAGGCCGGTGCCGACCAGGGTGCCGATGAGCAGCAGCCGGGTGGACACCCCGATCCGGCGGCCGAACTCCGCGTCCACCGAGCCCCCGTCGACGGTCCGCCCGAGATCGCCGTGGACGGCCCGCCACGACCAGTGTCCGAAGCGCTCCAGGACCGGTGTCCGGTCGTCGGTGCCGAGCAGCGCGAGCTCGTGGTCGACCGTGGCGGGCGACGGGCGCGGCTGGCGGTCCTCGAAGTAGGCGCGCGGACTGAGCGCGGCGGAGGAGATGACGTACGAGAGGAAGACCGAGAAGAGGAGCAGAAGCGCGCCGTGGGCGAGGCGCTTGGACAAGCGGCCGACCAAGAGTGTCTCCTCAAAGGGGCGGACGGCGCGGCCAGTTCACCGGCCTGACATGCCGCAATGTTAAGGTCCCAGCGGTAAATCGCAGATCAGTTCGGATAATTGACGCGCCGTCAGAACGGAGGCTGGGGTGGCTCGGTTACGGGGTGCGCGGATGCGGGCGGCGTTGGGCGCGGCGGCGGCACTGGTACTCGCGGGCTGTTCCTCCCCGGCGGCGCCGCAGCACGGCGCGTCGCCGCACGCGATGAAGGCCCCCGCCTACGGGGCCGAGGACATCGGCCGACGGCCTCCGCAGAGCCTCCGGCAGGGCGGCACGCTCACCCTCGCCACCACCCAGTGGATCACGCAGTACAACGTGAACCAGGCCGCCGGGACGATCGGGGAGGCCGCGGAGATCGACAGCCTGGTCGAGCCCAAACTGTTCCGCCGCGACGCCAAGGGCGTCCCGCACGCCAACCCCGACTACCTGCTCTCCGCGTCCGTCACCGCCACGTCGCCGCAGACGGTCACCTACCGGCTCAACCCGCACGCCCGCTGGTCCGACGGAAAGCCGCTGGGCGTCGCCGACTTCGAGGCCGAGTGGAAGGCCCTCGGCCGGGGCGACGACCGCTATCTGGTGGCCGACCCGTCCGGCTACGACCAGATAGCCGAGGTGCGCCAGGGCGGCGATCCGAGCGAGGTGCAGGTCGTCTTCCGCTCCCCGTACGCCGACTGGCAGCGCCTGTTCGACCCGCTCTTCCCGGCGGCCGCCACCAGCACGCCCGAGCAGTTCAACACCGGCTGGTCCGGGCGGATCCCGATCACCGCGGGCCCGTTCAGGATCGCCTCGATGGACCGTACGACACAGTCCGTCACGGCCGTGCCCGACCCCGCCTGGTGGGGCACGAAACCACGTCTCGACAAAGTGGTCTTCCGCGCGCTGCTGCCGGCCGCCGCCCTCCATGCCTACCTCAACGGCGAGATCGACGCCGTGAACGCGGCCACGGCCGAGGCCTACCAGCAGCTCAAGTCGGCCCCCGACAGCACGGTGCGCACGGGCTCCGCCTGGGACGAGGTCCATGTCAGCCTCAACGGCGCGGGCGGCCCGCTCCAGGACGTCGACGTACGCCACGCTCTCCAACGGGCCGTCAACCGGCAGGCGTTGGCGGACGTCGCGGCCGAGGGGCTGCCCGTCGGGGTGCCGCTGCTCGGCAACCACATCTTCATGACCAACCAGCCCGGATACGCCGACAATTCCGGGGAGTTGGGCACGTTCGACCCCGAAGCGGCCGAGCGGCTCCTCGACAGGGCGGGGTGGAAGTCGCCCGGCCGGGGCAAGCCGCGCGTCAAGGGCGGGCAGAGCCTCAAGCTGCGGTTCGTGATCGCGGAGTCCACCAACCGGCTCGGCCTCGACCTCGCCCAGCTGCTTCAGCAGATGCTCGCCCAGGTCGGCATCGGCGTGGAGATCCAGAAGGTGCCGGCCGACGACTACGGGCCGAAGTACCTCGACGTCGGCAACTTCGACCTGGCGATCTTCCGCTTCACCGACCTCACCTACCCCAGCCAGTCACAGGCCGTCTACCGGCTGCCGCGCGGCGCCCAGAGCTTCCAGAACTACGGCCGGATCTCGGACACCACGCTCGACAACCTCCTCAAGGAGGCCTCCGGCACCCTCGATCCGGCGCGGGCGGCCCAGCTCTACAACCAGGCCGACACGGAGATCTGGAAGCTCGGCCACGACGTCGAGCTCTACCAGCGGCCCCAGCTGATGGCGGTCCGCGCCGGCCTCGCCAACTACGGGATACCCGGCCTCGGCGACCTCGACTTCGCCGCGGTGGGCTGGACGAAATAGCCCATGGCCGTCCGCCGGGCCCCAAGTGGGCCCGGCGGACGGCCAGTTGGCTCACGCACTCAGGCGCCCTGCCCGCTCAGCCACTCCTCCTCGGTGTGTCTGCTGAGCGCGTCGAAGGCGAGCGCCGCCGATGCGAGCGTGACGTGGTGGTGCCAGCCGCGGAACGAGCGCCCCTCGAAGTCCCCGAGCCCGAAGTCCTCCTGCAATCTGCGCAACCCGTCCGCGGACAGGCTCCGCAACTGCGCCAGCGGAATCGCCTCGGCGAGTCGGCGGGCCGGCAGATTGGTCAGCCAGTAGGAGCGCGGCGCGGGCCGGCCGTACGGCCAGTCCGTGACCAGGTGCCGGGGCCGCTGCCGGTGCACCGCGTGCTGCGGCCCGTCCGAGCAGAGCAGCGCCGGAGCGGACAGGAACTGCGAGCGCCGCATCCGCTCCGTCGTACGGTCGTGCCAGGCGATCGGGGTGCGCTCGTCGCGTCGCGCCACATGCTCGGCGAGCTCGGTCACCGTGCCCCGCGTCGAGGGAGAGGCGGCGTGCGGGCGCGGCAGGGTCACCCCGGTGCTGGGCGACACCTCGATCAAATAGCCGTGGCCGCGCGCCTCCAGGCCCCGAAGGAGCGGCTCCACATCGCTCTCGGAGCGCCAGTCGGCGAGCACCGGCTGCGGCTCCAGGAACCACTCCTCGGTCATCTCGTCGAGCGCTTCCAGAACGTAGCTCCAACGCGGCCGGCAGTGCTCCTCGTCCGGCAGATGAGCCTGGCCGCGCAGCCGCTCGTCCTGGTCCCAGCGCTGGGGGAGCAGCAGCCGCCAGTTCACCGGCAGGCCGCCTCCCGAGCCCACCAGTGAAGTCGCGTACGCCAGCTGGCAGTTCACGGTGCGCTGCTGCGAGGGGGCGTACTGGCGGGCCACGCCGACCGAGCGGTCACCGTTCTTCGCGAACACCACCTCGTCGACGGCCCAGGCCTCGGTGCGGAACACCGCGCCCGTCCGCTCGGCGATCCGCCGGCGGACCGGCCCGGAGTCCCACGGGCTCTGGTGCACGAACTGCTGGAGCTGCTGCACGGCCCGGTGTCCCAGGACGTGCTCGGAGATCCTGGTGGGCGTCTTGCGGCCCGGTACGTCGAGCAGCCCACGCAGATACACCTCGCCCCAGCGCCGCTGGTCGGAGCGCGTCAGCGCGACGAACAGGTCCTGGCAGTAGCCGGCGAAGTCCGCCGTCGCAGGGGCCCTGCGGGCCTCGGAGAGTTGGAGGATGGAAGACACGGTGCCCCCGGGAGTGTCCGAATCGATCGGTGGCGCTGGAGCCCAGCGGAGATGAGAGGTCATTCATGGGCGCACTCGTCACCGCCCTCAAGGAGGAAGGCGTCGGTGGCGAGCAGGGCGTCCGCGACGTCGGGCAGCGTGCACCCCACGATGACGAAGTCCGCGTCGAGACCGGCCTTGGTGCGCTGGAAGAGCAGCTCGTTGATGGCGGGCCGGCACATCTCGGTGACCTGGCACAGATGGAACTCCACCCGCTGCGGCTCCGCGGCCATGACCTCGCTCAGAATGCGGCGGAACTTCTCCAGCTCGGCCGCGTCGATGACCCCGTCGCAGCGTATGTGCGCGGTGTCGCCGTCGAACTCGGTGCGCATCCGCAGCCGCATCTGCGCCGGCTCCAGCTCGACGCGGACCCGCACCGGCACGTCCCCCTCGGGCAGCGTGACGGTGAGTTCCTTGTTGTCGAAGCGGTGGTACGGCTCGCCGTCCACCCACACCCGCGTCAGCTCCACCGAACCCGCCGGCAGCAGATCGGGCGCCACGCGCAGCACGCGGTCCGGCAGATCCGACGGGCGCGGCCGGAAGTGCAGCGTGAGCGGATCGTTGCTGATCAGGAGGCCGGTGTAGACGGCCGCGAGATAGCAGAGTTCCAGCGAGTGGTAGCCGGCCATGGCGTGGCTGCCCTTGAGTCGCTCGGTGCCGAGCAGATACGGGATGCCGTTGGCCAGCACGTTGAAGTACACCCCGCCGTCCTCGTAGTCGAGGAAGAAGGCGTTGTAGAACGAGGCCGCCTCGCGAGCGAGCCGCAACTGCTCGGGATCGCCCGAGGTGCCGGCCAGGATCAGATAGGCGAGGATCGCCTGCTCCTGCTGCCACCAGGCCTTGCGGTCGTGCCACACCATGCGGTGGATGCCGCTGTCGGGGTCGGGCCGCCGCTCGACCACGTCGTACCAGCCGCCGCGCAACTGGTCGCTGCCCACGGCCGGCATGATCTCGCCGATCCGGTCGGCGGTGGTGGCGTACTCCGCCTTGTCGTGCAGAGCCTTGATCCGGGTCAGATTCCAGGCGATCTTCAGGTTGTGCCCGACGACGGCCCGGTCCTGCTGCCAGCCCCAGGTGCGGTCGGGGCTCCAGTCGGCGTGGAAGCGCTCCTGCACGAACGGGCTGGTCGCCTCGTCCGGGAAGCGCTCCACTATCGTGTCCGCGGTCTCCTCCAGGAGCGCCGCGAAGTCCTCGCGGCCGGTGGCGAGATAGGCGTTGATCAGGTATGCGGGGGCGTGGTCGCCGACCGAGTTCCAGTTCTTGCGCGACCGGTTGCGGCCGAGCGAGTCCGCGTTCGGGTCCAGCGTGATCGGGTCCAGGTGCGAGAAGAACCCGCCGAGGCTCCGGTCCCTGAAGTACCGCTCGAACAGGGCCACCGTGCCGTCGATGTCGTTCAGGATCCGCGGGTCACCGGTGATGCGGTACGTCTGGGTCGGCCCGGCAAGCGCGTAGATCTGCTCGTACATCGGGATCGCGTCGAAGTCGTCGCCGAACTCCGAGGCGAACACCTTGCGCTGCCCGGTCCGCGTCACGTCGATGCCGTGGTACCAGTAGATGATCCCGTCCTGCGCGTCGGTGACCCGCATGTGCTCGCGCAGATACTCGGTGCCGCTCTCGGCGGCCTGGAGGAAGCGGTCCTCGCCGGTCAGCAGATAGGCGGTGGAAAGCCCGTACACGAGCCGCGAGATGGTGTCCGTCTCCTGGCGCACGTCCGCGCCGTCGAAGTCCGGCAGATGGGTGCCGCTGAGCGTGAGGTGGGTGCGGAAGTTGCGCCAGTCGTACGTGCCGTCGGGGAAGTGCCCGCGCAGATAGAAGTCGGCGACGGCGGCGGCCTGTTGGACCCACCACGCCGGGTGCTCGAAGACGTAGGAACCGCGGCTCTCCTCGGGGAAGGTGATCTCCTTCGCCTCGAACCGCTCACCGCCCTCCCACTGGTAGGTGATGCCGTACGCGAACAGGTAACGGCCCTCGGCGAGCATGTCCTGGGTGCTCGCGGTGGTGTCGCGGTAGTCGTCGCCGAGGTTGCGCACGATGCGCGAGGAGACATTGCGGGGCAGGTGGACGGTGAATTCCCGGTCGTCCGAGGTGCGCAGACCGAATCGGTGCTGGGTGGGGCTGTAGTACGTGACATAGCCCGCCAGGGTGTCGGAGAACGTGCGGCGTTCGGCAGATCCACTCATCGTAAGGTGCCCTTCTCGTCAGACAGGGCCGCCAGCAACACGACGCTGCGGCCGTGGGCGTGGAAGGTGTGGTCGTCGATCAGCTCCTCTTGTCCGGCGGGAAGGATGTCGTACGGTCCGGGGCGCGCGGTGTCCAGCACGCGGTGCCAGCGGCGGCCGCGGATCCGGGGCAGCTCGAAGTCCAGGCCCAGGTGGTACATGTTGAGGATCAGATGCAGGTCGGGGTCCTGGTTGAAGCCGCCGAGCGTGCAGGCCAGGACCCGGGCGTGGGTGTCCTCCCAGCCGGGCTGCTCCAGCTTGGTGCCGTGCCACGTGACATCGGACAGCAGACGGGAGTTGAGGTGCCCGTTGTAGAAGCGGGGTTCACGGAAGGTGCGGTAGCGCCTGCGGAGTTCGATCAGTCGTCGGGTGAAGTTCCAGGTCTCCTGCTCCTTCTCGGCCTGGTCCCAGTCGAGCCATGAGGTCGGGTTGTCCTGGCAGTAGGCGTTGTTGTTGCCTCCCTGGCTGTTGCGGAACTCATCTCCTGCGAGCAGCATCGGCACGCCCCGGCTGAGCATCAGCACCGAGAGCAGGTTCTTCATCTGGCGCACCCGCAGCCGCTCGACCTCGGGGTCGTCGGTGGGGCCCTCGACGCCGCAGTTCCAGCTGAAGTTCTCGCCGGCGCCGTCCGCCCCGGCCTCGCCGTTGGCGTAGTTGTGCTTCTCGTCGTAGCTGACCAGGTCGTTGAGGGTGAAGCCGTCGTGGCAGGTGATGAAGTTGATGCTGTTGGTGGGGAGTTCCTGCTGCGGACCGAACAGGTCCTCGGAGCCGCCGAGCCGGGCGGCGATGTCCCCCACGAGCCCGGCGTCGCCGCGCACGAAGCGGCGTACGTCGTCCCGGAAGGGGCCGTTCCACTGCGCCCAGCGCTTCCCGGGGAACCGGCCCACCTGGTAGAGGCCGCCGCCGTCCCACGGCTCCGCGATGATCTTCGTCTCGGCCAGCACCTGCGACAGCTCGATCGCCCACAGCACCGGCGGCACCGCCATCTCGTACCCGAGCGCGCCCCGCGACAGCTCGGAGGCGAGGTCGAAGCGGAACCCGTCCACATGGTGCTCGCGGACCCAGTACTCCAAGGACTCCAGGATGAACTTGGTGACCATCGGATGGTTGGCGTTGACCGCGTTTCCGCAGCCCGTGAAGTCCATGTAGTGACTGCGGTCCTGCGGCCACAGGTGGTAGTACGCCTCGTTGGCCTGACCGCGGAAACTGATCGTCGGACCGTACTCGTTGCCCTCGCTCGTGTGGTTGAAGACGACGTCGAGAATGACCTCGATCCCCGCCTTGTGGAACGCCTTGACCATGTCGCGGAACTCGGCGATGTGGCCCGCGAGATGGGGCTCGGAACAGTAGCCGGTGTGCGGGGCGAAGAAGCCGTACGGGTCATAGCCCCAGTAGTTGCGCAGCTCGCTCCCGTCGGGACCGGTGCGCAGCACCTGTGTCTCGTCGAAGTCGAAGACGGGCAGCAGCTCCACGGCGGTGATCCCCAGCTCCTTGAGGTGCGGGATCTTCTCCGTCAGGGCGGAGAAGGTGCCGGGGTTCGCCGCGTGCGAGGTCGGCGAGGCCGTCGCGCCGCGGACGTGCAGCTCGTAGATGATCGTCTCCGACATGGGCGTGCGCAGCGGCTCGTCGCCCTCCCAGTCGTAGTCGTCGAGGTCGACGACGAGACTGCGCATGGAGTGCGCGACGTTGTCGTCCAGGCCGATGGCCTGGGTGCGCTGCCAGCGGCTGTTGATGTTGGCCCGGGCATAGGGGTCGAGCAGCACCTTGCGATGGTCGAAGCGGGCGCCCGACCTGCTGGTGTCGTGCGGCCCGTCCATCCGGTACGCGTAGACCTGCCCGGCGCCGAGCCCCCGCACATGACAGTGCCAGAAGTGGAAGCTGCGGTGCCGGTCGGGGTGGAGCTGGATGGTCCGGGAGGGCTCGGGGTCGTCGCAGCGGTCGAACAGCAGCAGGTCCACGCGTGTGGCGTGCTCGGAGAAGACGGAGAAGTTCACCCCGTCGGCGTCGACAGTGGTCCCCAGCGGCTGCGGCCGTCCTGCGGTGATCTGCGGCGCCTCGGTCACGGGTGCCTCCCTGGTCTGATGACTCGACGTCAAGCGGATGGTCAAGCAATGGCCCGGTCGGCGACCGGATCGGATAACTGGTGGACACCGGCCTCATAGGCCGGCTCGTCGGAGCGCAGCCGGGCGAAGAGCGGCTCCCATGCGGCGGGCGCGCTGCCGGGCTCGCTGCGCATCTCGAAGGTGACCCCGCGCGCGGAGGGGCAGTACAGGGCCTGGACACAGGCCTCGGCGACGTCCCGGCGCGAGACGTAGCCGTCCCTGCGGTCACCCTGTTCGAGGGTGATGCGGGAGTCCCCGTCCAGATCGGTCAGCCAGCTGGGCCGCACGACCGTGTAGGGCAGGCCCGATACACGCACCGCGTCCTCGCCGGCGAGCCGCCAGTCCAGCATCCGGCCGTACGCGTTCATCGGGTGGTCCCTGCGCGTCACATAACGCTGGCTGACCAGCACGAACTGCGGAAGCACGGCCCCGCCGCGGGCCGCGGCCAGAGCGTTGCGGACCCCGGTGTGCAAGGTGGACTCGGGACTGTCCGGGCCGGCTGGATCTGTGCCGGGCTCCACCGTGTAGACGATCGCGGAGCAGCCGCGCAGCGGAATGCGCAGCGTCTCCGGTTCGCGTACGTCACCGAGGAAGAACTGGGCCCGCTCGGGCAGTTCCCGGCCGCGCTCGGTGCTGCGGCCGACGACCCGCACCGCCTCGCCGCGGTCGAGGAGCCGTTGCGTTACGAGCCGGCCTACCCGGCCGGTACCGCCTATCACTGCGATCGGACTGTTCACGGAAGTCTCCTGAAAGAGCGTCAGATCCGTTGATCGGTCAGGGAGTTGAGACCCGGATTGCCGGGTCAGACCCATTGCAGGATGTCGTCCGAGCTGGTGAGCTGCGTCCCGGCGGGCAGCCCCGAGACGGCCGGCACGCGCAGCCTGGGGTAGACGCTCACCCCCGACAGGCGGGTACCGGGCCACAGATGGGCGCCGTCGCCGAGAGCCGAGTGGTCGTCCAGGCGGACCGGGCTGCGCCGCTCGGAGTGCACATGCGCCATCGGCCCGATGTAGGAGTCGCTGATCTGGGCGTACGCCCCGACCACCGCGGCATCCCCCAGCGCGGAGCGGTTCAGGTGGACGCCCTCGTGCACATCGACGCCGTCGCCGATGTCGGTGTACTGGAGGTGGACGCCCGCCCCGATCTCGGCGTGGCGGCCGATGCGCACCCCGGGGCCGATGACGACACTGCCGTCGGCGATCTTCTGGGCGAGGGTGGTTCCGGTGACGTTGTCCTTGGTGCGCAGACTGGACTCGTGGATCCAGTACCGCGGCTCCGTGCTGAGCGGGCTCTCCATCGCCCGGTTCATCTGCGGGTACTGGCCGGTCAACACCTCTCCCAGGGTGGCGAGATAGTCCCCGATGCTGCCGAGGTCGCCGAGCCGGTCGATCGGCTCGACGGCGACCGGAAGGTCGTGGCCGACCAGCCACGGCAGCAAGTCGCCGCCCCAGTCCAGGCGTTGCTGGGCGAGCCGGATCAACTCCGGGTTGCGGGCGGCCAGTCGGAGCCTGCCGCAGTCGATCAGGTACATGCCCGCGCTGGTCGCGATGGTGCGGGCCTCGGGGGTGGCGAGCGCCTCGGGGAAGAGGTGCTCGATGAGCTGGAGCCGGGGCTTCTCGACGAAGCCGGAGATGAGCCCCTGGTCGGTGGTGCGCATCACGCCGTACTTGTTGGCGGTCTCCTGCGGGGTGCGGGTGACGGCCGCGACGGTGACGAGCGCGTCGGCCGCGGTGTGGGTGGTGAGCAGCCGGTCGAGCGAGAAGTCGAACAGCGAGTCGACCGGCATGACGAGCGCGGGCCCGGTGAGGTCCCACTGCTCCAGATTGTGCAAAGTGGCCGCGCCCGAGCCGACGTTGTACTGGTCGAACCGGGACCGCGAGTAGTTGATCTCGACGCCGTACCGCTCGCCGTGACCGAGTACGAGCTTGATCTGGCTCCGGTTCTCCATGCCCTGGGCCACCACGTAGAAGCGTCGGATGCCCTGCTCGCGGCAGGCCTCGACGATCCACTCGATGAGCGGCCGGCCGGCGAACGGTATGAGCGCCTTGCTGCGGATGTAGTCGGCGGACTGCAGGGTGATGGGCTTCGCCCGTTCCCCCCTGCCGCCCGCCAGGATGATTCCGGCGGTGCTGTCGTCCCCCATCGTGTCCTGCCTCCTCGGCTGACTTTGCGACCCAACAAATTCAACATAGCCAGTCATCTTGAGTCAAGTAACAAGTAAACATGGCTGGTTGGGGACGGTGTGAGGGAGCCTTACAGCCGCTGGAGAACGGTGCTGAAGGGGCACGCGTGAGGGCTGTGACGGGTGGTCACAGCCCTCGATCGGATTCGGCCCCGATGGCTCAGCCCAGCCGGTTCCCGGCGGTGGCCGTCGCCGCGCCCGCCTCCGGACCCGCCTGCGGCCCCCTCTTCGGACCCGTCTCCGGACCCGGCAGGGCGGCCAGCGCCCGGGCCACGAACTCGGCCAGCAGATCACGCCCTTCGCCGGGCGGCAGCGCGTCGAGCGCGGCGACGGCCGCGTCCGCGTGCCCGGCGGCCAGCGCGAGCGACTCGTCGATCGCCCCCGCCGCCCGCAGGATCGAGGCCAGCACGGCCAGCGCCTCGGCCGGATCCGTACGCCCCGAGAGGCAGTCCTCGATCTCACGCCGGGTGGGCCTGTCGGCATCGCGGTGGGCGAGGATGACCGGCAGCACGGGCCGCCCGTTCCTGACGTCGCTCGTCGGCGCCTTGCCCGCGCTGTCGGCGTCGCCGGTGTAGGCCAGCAGATCGTCGTGGACCTGGAAGGCGACGCCGAGGTGGTTCGCGTACGAGACCAGCGAGGCGAGTTCGGCCGGGCCGGCGCCGCCCAGAATCCCGCCGACCTCGCACGCCGCACGGAACAGCGCCGCCGTCTTCAGGCGGACCATCTCCAGATACGGGCCCACCTCGAACACCCGGCACCCGGTGAGCCGCGCCTCCAGGCTCTGGCCCCGGCACAGGTCCGTCCCGGCCCGCGAGATGGCGGCGACCGCGGTCACCACCCGGTCGGCCGGAACACCCCGCTCGCGGCACTCCGCAAGGCACTCGAAGAGCGAGAAGAAGAGCAGGTCACCCGCGACGATGGCCTCGCCGGCCCCGTACTTGCGATGAGCCGCGGGACGGCCGCGGCGCACCGCGTCCGCGTCGATGATGTCGTCGTGGATCAGGCTGCCGACATGCCCGAACTCCGCGGCCACCGCCGCCGGAAGCACGCTCACCGGATCGCCGCCGACCGCCTGCGCGCTCGCGAGCAGCAGACAGGGCCTGAACAGCTTCCCGGCCGGCAGCAGCGAGTGCCGGCACACCTCGTCGAGACCGCCCGCCCCGGCCGGCCAGCGTGCGTCGAGCTCACGCACCACCACGTCGCGCAGCCTGAAGCCCGCCGAAAATGCTTCCGCTGCCGCGCGAGACGCTTCGACGGCCGTGCGCGACGCTTCGATTTCGGTCATGTGCCGAGTCCCGTCTGTTGAGCGAACCCCCGAAGACCGCGGTACGGCATTCTCGCGGACGGCCGCCGCAATCAGCGGGAATGGCCGCCCGGACACCGCCTGCGGCGGCCGGGGCCGGGCACCGCCGCACGAACCGAACGCACCACCCCCGGCGAACGTGCCGCGCCCCACCCGAATGCGGCCACCACCTGACTGCCGATCACATTCCTTTACCGCAGGCGCTGTTGGCCGCCGCCTGCTCCCGTGCCTACCCTGGTATCCGCCTGAGGGGGAGACGCATGAGCGGACGCATCGAGCGCACCCGATCCAACGGACGGCCGCCCGAGACCGGCAAGGGCGAACGGCTGGCGGACTGGGCGGACGGCCGCCTCGGCATCCACACCCTGGCCAAGGCCAACATGCGCAAGATCTTCCCGGACCACTGGTCGTTCATGTTCGGCGAGATCTGCCTCTACAGCTTCCTCATCCTCATCCTGACCGGCATCTGGCTGACCCTGTTCTTCGAGCCGAGCGGCGTCGAAGTCGTCTACCACGGCTCGTACGCGCCCCTGAACGGCGTCCGCGTGACGCGGGCGTACGAATCCGCCGTGAACATCAGCCTCGACGTGCGGGGCGGGCTGCTCATCCGGCAGATCCACCACTGGGCGGCGATCGTCTTCGTCGCTGGACTCATGGTGCACATGATGCGGGTGTTCTTCACCGGCGCGTTCCGCAAACCGCGCGAGGTGAACTGGCTGTTCGGCTGGACCATCCTCATGCTGGCCCTTCTCACCGGGCTCACCGGCTACTCGCTCCCCGACGACATGCTCTCCGGCACCGGCATCCGCTTCGCCCAGGGCGCGATCCTGTCCATCCCGGTGATCGGAACGTACCTCTCGTTCTTCCTCTTCGGCGGCGAGTTCCCCGGCCACGACATCATCTCGCGGCTCTACCCGATCCATGTCCTGCTGCTGCCCGGCATCATGCTCGGCCTGGTCGTGGTCCATCTGATCCTGGTCTTCCACCACAAGCACACCCAGTTCGCCGGGCCCGGACGGAACGAGAGGAACGTGGTGGGAGCGCCCTTCCTGCCCGTCTACATGGCGAAGGCGGGTGGCTTCTTCTTCCTGGTGTTCGGGGTGCTCGCGGTGATGGGCGCGGTCGCCACCATCAACCCGCTGTGGGCGATCGGACCCTACCGGCCCGACCTCGTGTCCACCGGAGCCCAGCCCGACTTCTACCTCGGCTTCTCCGAGGGGCTGATCCGCGTCATGCCCGGCTGGGAGATCAACGCCTGGGGCCACACCCTCCAACTCGGCGTCTTCATCCCCTTCATGCTCTTCCCGCTGATCATGACGGCGATCGCGGTCTACCCGTTCATCGAGGCGTGGATCACCGGGGACAGAGGAGAGCACCACATCGCGGACCGGCCACGGAACGCACCCGTGCGCACCGGCCTCGGCGTCGCCTGGCTGACGCTGTACGGGGTGCTGCTCATTGGCGGCGGCAACGACCTGTGGGCCACCCACTTCCAGGTGTCGATCAACGCGATCACCTGGTTCGTACGCATCGCGGTCTTCGTCGGCCCGGTCATCGCCTTCGTCGTCACCAAGCGGATCTGCCAGGGCCTCCAGCGCCGCGACCGCGACAAAGCCCTGCACGGCCGCGAGTCGGGGATCGTCAAACGCCTGCCGCACGGGGAGTACGTGGAGGTCCACGACCCGCTCACCCAGGCCGAGTTGTACACGCTCACGGCGCACGAACAGCCCAGGCCCTACGAGCTCGGCCCGACCGTCGACGCCAACGGCGTGGTGCGCAAAGTGCGCCGCTCCGACCGGCTGCGGGCCCGCCTGGCGAAGGCCATGTACGGCCCCGGCAGCCAGATCCCCAAGCCGACGGCCGAGGAGTACCTGGAGCTCAACCGGGGGGACGGGCACCACTGAGGGCGGGGGAGCGCGTCTGTCGGGGTGCCACCCGACCGTGCCTGTCGGGGTGCGACCCGACCCCGGTGAACCTCCCCGCCGGCCCGTTCCGCGGCCCCGGCCGAGCCCGTCGGCCGAACGGCGGTCCCCTGGCGAAACACGGAGTGAACCGTTACCCGGTCATGACCTTTCCTTGGCTTTCCTCTTCCCTGTGTGCATTCATCCGCCGGACATTTGCGAGCCGACGCGCAAATCCCACCCACGTCAATTCCCTTGTATTGGCGAAAGGTTGCCCCTTTGATGGCGGAGTCGCAGGTGACCCGCCAGTATGGTCGGCCGCATGCCCAACAACCGTCCGGTGCTCCCGGTTCTTCCCTATCGCAAGCCCAAACTCGGCCGGGACTACTGGGTGTTGGACGATGTGCTGCCCAATATCGACGAGGTCAGGGCACGTTGTGTGGCCAAGGACGACTGGGTCGAGGGATACCCGCACAAGCCCGAGTCCTGGCCGGGCCTGCGCACCATGCCCGGCCTCGCACCCGCCGAGCTCGCCAGGGTGGAACGCCTGGTGAAGCAGAACACCGGGGCCAAGGAACTGTGGCAGGCCACCGCCCCCGGCGGGGCGACCCTCAACCACAACTGCATCCAGGTCGTCGGCGCCGGCGAGAGCGAGCCGCGACCGCACACCGATTCGCGGGCGCTGTGCCGCTATGCGGCGGTGCTCTACCTCAACCCCAAGGCGCCCAAGGACTGCGGCACCAGCTTCTTCCGGCAGAGCCTGCCCGGCGGCGTTCTCGGCGGCAACATGGTCACGGCCCCGCACAACAATCTCGTAGAGGCGCTCGGTACGCGCTTCGTGCCGCCGGACTCCTTCACCGAGGACGTCCGGGTCGCGCACCGCTACAACCGGCTGCTGCTCTACACCGCCAACACCATGCACAGCGCGACCGGCTACTGCGGCAGCACCATCGACGACAAGCGGATGACCGCGGTCTTCTTCTGGATGGCATAGGCATCGCATAGGCACGGCATAGGCGGCGAGCACAGGAACCCCACAACTCTGTGGAACCCCACAACTCTGTGGTGCGGGCCGCCATATGGGGTTTCTGTTCGTTTCCCGTACCGCGGAACGTCACAGTGATGACATGGGGTCTTTCGCGGCCATGGGTGTTCTTGATACACCCCTCTCGCCCCCCTGTTCCCTCACGCTTGCAGAGGCCCTCACTCATGGCTGAACTCAACCGGCGCCGGTTCATGCAGCTCGCGGGCGGCACCGCCGCCTTCGCCGCGCTGTCCCAGAGCATCGCGCGGGCCGCGTCCATCCCGGCCGCGGGCAGCACCGGCACCATCCAGGACGTCGAGCACATCGTCGTCCTGATGCAGGAGAACCGTTCCTTCGACCACTACTTCGGTTCCCTGAAGGGCGTCCGCGGCTTCGGCGACCCTCGGCCCGTCACGCTGCCCAGCGGCAAGTCGGTGTTCCACCAGGTCGGCGGCGGCAAGGAGGTGCTGCCGTTCCGGCCCAAGGCGGACAAGCTCGGCCTCCAGTTCATCCAGGACCTGAACCACGACTGGGCCGGCAGCCACAAGGCGTTCAACAACGGCAAGTACGACCAGTGGGTCCCCGCCAAGACGTCCACGACGATGGCATACCTCACCCGCGAGGACATCCCGTTCCACTACGCGCTCGCCGACACCTTCACCATCTGCGACGCCTACCACTGCTCGTTCATCGGATCCACCGACCCGAACCGCTACTACATGTGGACCGGCTACACAGGGAACGACAACACCGGTGGCGGCCCCGTCCTGGGCAACGACGAGAAGGGGTATGGCTGGACCACATACCCCGAGCGCCTGGAGCAGGCGGGCGTCTCCTGGAAGATCTACCAGGACGCCGGCGACGGCCTGGACGCGGCCGGCGGCTGGGGCTGGATCAGCGACGCCTACCGGGGCAACTACGGCGACAACTCGCTGCTCTACTTCAACAACTACCGCAACGCCAAGCCCGGCGACCCCCTGTACGACAAGGCGCGTACCGGCACCAACGCGAAGAACGGCGACGGCTTCTTCGACATCCTCAAGGCCGACGTCAAGGCCGGCACCCTGCCCAAGGTGTCCTGGATCGCCGCCCCCGAAGCCTTCACCGAGCACCCCAACTGGCCCGCCAACTACGGGGCTTGGTACATCTCGCAGGTCCTGGACGCGCTCACCTCCAACCCGGCGGTGTGGGCCAAGACCGCGCTGTTCATCACGTACGACGAGAACGACGGCTTCTTCGACCACGTGATCCCGCCCTTCGTGCCCTCCGGCGCCGCCCAGGGCCTGTCCACGGTCGCGACCGCCCCCGACTACTTCCCGGGCAACATCAGTTACGCGGCCGGGCCGTACGGACTCGGCCAGCGTGTGCCGATGCTCGTCGTGTCGCCCTGGAGCACGGGCGGCTACACCTGCTCCGAGACCTTCGACCACACCTCGATCATCCGGTTCATGGAGCGCCGCTTCGGCGTGCGCGAGCCGAACATCTCGCCCTGGCGGCGCGCGATCTGCGGCGACCTGACCTCGGCGTTCGACTTCAGCCGCACCAACTCCTCGGCCCCGTCGCTGCCTTCGACGACCGCGTACATCCCGCCGGACCACAACAGGCACCCCGACTTCGTGCCGGTCCCGCCCGCCACCGGCACGCTCCCCAGGCAGGAGGCGGGGTCCAGGCCCACCCGTCCGCTGCCGTACGCGCCGTTCGTGGACGGGTCGGCGAACGTGAGCACCGGCAAGTACTCGCTCACGTTCGGCGGCGGCGCCTCGGCCGGCGCGCAGTTCCTCGTGACGTCGGCGAACCGTACGGACGGCCCGTGGACCTACACCACGGAGGCGGGCAAGACGATCTCCGACGCGTGGAACACGGCCTATTCGAGCGGGGCCACCAACCTGAGCGTGTTCGGGCCCAACGGCTTCCTGCGCACGTTCAAGAGCCCCGGCAAGACCGCCGGACCCGAGGTCACCGCCCGCCACAACGCGGGCACCGGCAACCTCGACCTCACCCTGACCAACGCGGGCAGGACCACGGTCCACCTCAAGGTCGCGAACGCGAGCGTCTACGGCGGGGCGACCCAGACCTTCACCGTGGCCGCGGGCGCCACCGTCAAGTTCACGGTCGACCTGCGCTCCAGCAAGAGCTGGTACGACGTGTCGGTCACCTCCGACGCGGACGCCACGTTCCTGCGCCGGTTCGCCGGACACGTCGAGACCGGCGCGACGGGCGTGAGCGACCCGGCGCTGCTCACGGCCTGACCCCGTCCCGGCACACGACTGAGGGGCCCCGCCCGACCGGGCAGGGCCCCTCACAGCAGTACGGATCAGACCTCGTCCGCACCGCCGAAGCGCTCGCGGTAGGACTCCAGGTCCTCCTCCGTGATCTTCGCGAAGAGCACCGGCGGCACCGTGAAGGCCGTACCGGCGGGAACCGTGTCCAGGACCCTGGCCTGCTCGGACGTCACCCAGGTGGCGTTGTCGTCGCGGAGCGCGAACGCGGAGCGCATCGCCTTCGCCGAGGACGGGATGAACGGCTCGGACACCACCGAGTACAGGTGGATCAGGTTCATCGCCGTACGCAGCGTGAGGGCGGCGGCCTCAGGATCGGTCTTGATCTCCAGCCAGGGCGCCTTCTCCTCCAGGTAGGAGTTGCCCGCCGACCACAGCGCGCGCAGCGAAGCGGCCGCCTTGCGGAACTGGAGCGCCTCCATGTGACCCTCGTACTCGGCGAGCAGCCCGGCGATCTCCTCGCCCAGCTTCGCCTCGGCGGCGCCGGCAGCGGCGCCCGCCGGGACGTCGTCGCCGAAGCGCTTGCGCGAGAACGACAGGACGCGGTTCACGAAGTTGCCGAGCGTGTCCGCCAGGTCCTTGTTGACCGTCGCCGTGAAGTGCTCCCAGGTGAACGACGTGTCGTCGGACTCCGGGGCGTTCGCCATCATGAAGTAGCGCCAGTAGTCGGCGGGCAGGATCTCCAGCGCGTCGTGCGTGAAGACGCCGCGGCGCTGCGAGGTGGAGAACTTGCCGCCGTAGTAGTTGAGCCAGTTGAAGGCCTTGACGTAGTCGACCTTCTTCCACGGCTCGCGCACACCCAGCTCGGTCGCCGGGAACATCACGGTGTGGAAGGGGACGTTGTCCTTGCCCATGAACTCGGTGTAGCGGACGTCGGCCGCGCCCTCGGGCTCGTACCACCACGACTTCCAGTCGCGGTTCGCCGGGTCGAGGTCGGCCCACTCCTTCGTCGCGCCGATGTACTCGATCGGGGCGTCGAACCAGACGTAGAAGACCTTGCCCTCGGCGGCCAGCTCCGGCCACGTGTCGGCCGGGACGGGCACGCCCCACTCCAGGTCACGGGTGATCGAGCGGTCGTGCAGGCCCTCGGTCAGCCACTTGCGGGCGATCGACGACGCGAGCTGCGGCCACTCCCCGCCGACCCGGTCGATCCACTCCTCGACCTCGCCCTGGAGCTTGGACTGGAGCAGGAAGAGGTGCCGGGTCTCGCGGACCTCCAGGTCGCTGCTGCCGCTGATCGCGGAGCGGGCCTCCAGGAGGTCGGTCGGGTCCAGGACGCGGGTGCAGTTCTCGCACTGGTCGCCGCGCGCCTTGTCGTAGCCGCAGTGCGGGCACGTGCCGACGATGTAGCGGTCCGGCAGGAAGCGGTCGTCGGCGATCGAGAAGACCTGGCGGATCGCCCGCTCCTCGATGAACCCGTTCTCCTTCAGCTTCCGCGCGAAGTGCTGTGTGATCTCCACGTTCTGCTGCGAGGAGCTGCGGCCGAAGTAGTCGAAGGCCAGGTGGAAACCGTCGTAGATCGCCTTCTGGGTGTCGTGCGACTGCGCGCAGAACTCGGCGACCGAGAGCCCGGCCTCCTTGGCCGCCAGCTCGGCGGGCGTGCCGTGCTCGTCGGTGGCGCAGATGTACAGGACGTCGTGGCCGCGCTGGCGCAGGTAACGGGAGTAGACGTCCGCGGGGAGCATCGACCCGACCATGTTGCCCAGGTGCTTGATTCCGTTGATGTACGGCAGCGCGCTGGTGATCAGGTGTCGAGACATCCTCGGATGCTCCTTATGTTCGTGCGTGCGGCACCGCGGCGCGGCCGCGGCGAACCCAGGTAGGGAGGCCCAGCGCGGAGGATCACACCAGGTGACACCCCCGCCCGTCGGGCAGAGCCATGCTATCGAACCGGCCGGACGCTTCTCGCCGCAGTTTCCGGGCCCGGGCGCCGCCGGCGCGGCGGCGGTCCGGCTGTCCCCGTCGTGGAGGCCCGCCGCCGCGCGCGGCCCTCGCCGGACGCCCGTCTCCCGGGCGAGGCAGAGATCCCAGGACCGGTGGCGCTCGGGGACGAGCCACCGGAGCCGACCGGAGTACGCGCGCCAGGGACCGGCGCTCCAGTTTGGCGTGAACCCGACAGGTGAGGGTGCTCAACTGCTGGTGCCAAAGCGGCAGTTGATGAAAACTCTCTCCCCGATGGGCTGCCGCATCACCAGGAGTGCGCGCAAGCCGTCGGAAGCGATCGGCCAGCTCTTCCACTTGACGCGCTCCGGCCCGCCGGACGCGGAAGGAGCCAACCATGCGCGCATGGAGATCGAGCCGGGCACGGGTCACCGCCACCCTGGCCCTCGCGATCGCCGGACTCTTGGCGCCCGGGGCCCACGCGGCCGGTGCCGGGATCCAGGAGGACGACGAGGACGGCGGGCCCGCCGCGCCCGCCGAGTACAGCTACGTGCAGAAGGCCATCCCCGGGCAGTCGCTGCCCCGGCACGCCTACGACACCGCGGCGTCACAGGCGGCCGCGCTGCCCGCAACCCCCGGCACCTGGCAGTCCGCCGGGCCCACCAACATCGGAGGCCGGGTCGTCTCCCTCGCCCTGGACCCGGGCCGGCCCGACACCGTGTACGCGGCGGCCGCGAGCGGCGGCCTGTGGCGCTCGGCCGACGCCGGCCGGACCTTCGAACCGGTCTGGCCCGCCCAGCAGACCCAGGCCATGGGAGCGGTCGCCGCCGCCCCGGACGGCACCCTCTTCGCCGGCACCGGCGAACCCAACCCCGGCGGCGGCAGCATCACCTACGAAGGCACCGGCATCTACCGCTCCACCGACCACGGCCGCAGCTGGCAGCGGGCCGGGCTGCGCGACTCCGGGGCGATCGGCGCCCTCGACGTGGACCCGCGCCGGCCGCGCCGCGTCCTCGCCGCCGCCACCGGCTCGCTCTACAACGCGGGCGGCGACCGGGGCGTCTACCTCTCCGACGACTCGGGCTCCTCCTGGCGGCGGGTCCTGGACGTGCCGAACGGCTTCACCGGCGCCGTCGACGTGCGGCGCGACCCCGCGAACCCGGAGCGCGTGTACGCAGTCCTGTGGGACCACCGCCGCGAACCGGACAAACGCGCCTACGGCGGGACCGGCTCCGGCGTCTACCGCTCCGACGACGGCGGAGCCCACTGGCGGCGGCTCGGCGGCGGACTGCCCACCGCCGACACGGGCCGCACAGGCCTCGGCATCTCCCGCTCGGAGCCCGGCCGCCTGTACGCCATGGTCGGCGCCACCGACGGCGGCTTCGGCGGCCTGTTCACCTCCGCCGACGGCGGCGACACCTGGACCCGGCTGCCCGACAACCCGGCCCTCGCCGACTCACAGTCCAGCTACTCCTGGTGGTTCGGCAAGGTATGGGTCGACCCGGCCGACGCCCGCCACGTACACGTGGCCGGAGTCGCCCTCATGACCACCAAGGACGGCGGCACCACCTGGACCGCCGAGGAAACCGCCGTCCACGCCGACCAGCACGCGATGATCTGGGACCCGAAACACCCCGGCCGCGTCTACCTCGGCAACGACGGCGGCGTCTACCGCTCCGACGCACGCGGCGACGGCGGCTGGACGAAAGCCGCGTACCAGCCGTGGACCCAGCTCTACACCGTGGCCGCCACCCCGCAGGACACCAGCCGGATATCCGGCGGCGCCCAGGACAACGGCTCCATCCGGTCCTGGGGCGGCCCCCGGTTCAACGAGTACCTCGGCGGCGACGGACTGCAGAACCTCATCGACCCGACCGACAAGAACAAGGTGTACGCCTGCTACCAGTACGGGAGTTGCTTCCGCTCGACCGACGGCGGGACCACCCTGACCGAGTACACCGACTCGACCACCGCCGACCGCCGCAACTGGCTGACCCCCGTCCAGTTCGACCCGGTCGCCCCCGACGTCCTCTACTACGGCGGCAACCGGCTCAACCGCTCCACCGACGGCGGCGCCACCTGGAAGCCCATCAGCCCCGACCTCACCGGCGGCCCCGGGCGCGACACCTACCCGTACGGCACCATCACCACCGTCGCCGCCGCCCGCGACGGGCACACCGTGTGGGCGGGCACCGACGACGGCCGGGTATGGGTCACCAGGGACCTCGGCGGACACTGGACCCAGGTCCTCGCCGGGCAGCCCTGGGTGACCCGGATCGCCGTCGACCCCGCCGACCCGGCGACGGCGTACGTCTCGCTGTCCGGCTACCGCGCCGGCTCCCCGCAGCCCCATCTGCTGCGCACCAAGGACGCGGGCGCGAGCTGGAGCGACCTGTCGGGCAACCTGCCGCAGGCGCCGGTCAACGACGTGGTCCTGGGCGCCGGAGGCGTGCTGTACGCCGCCACCGACCAGGGCGTGTTCGTCGGCGCCGTGCTCGACGGTCGAGCCCGCTGGCTGCGCCTCGGCGGCGGCCTGCCGCTGGTCCCGGTCGACGACCTCTCCTACGACCACACCAACCACCGCCTGGTCGCGGCGACGTTCGGCCGCGGCTTCTACACCTTCCGCACACCGTAAGAGCCTGTGTCCGACACCGCTCCGGACCGCGGGTCACTCACCGCTTCGGGTGGCCCGCGAAGTACGTCGCGACCATGTCCTCGGCGCCGTGCCCGGCAGCCTCCGCCCGGGCGAACCGATCGGCCGACGCCTCGGTCAAGTCGAGCCGTACGCCTGCCTGTTCGGCCGCTTCGAGGATCAGCCGGGTGTCCTTGAGGGCGGTGGAGACGGCGAAGCTGGGCGTGAGGTCGCCGGTGAGCAGGGCGGCGGACTTGGTGTGCAGATAGGCCGTGTCCAGCGGGCCGCCCGCGATCGCGTCCAGAAAGAGGCGGGGGTCCACATGGAGCCCCTCGGCGAGGCCGAGGCATTCGGCTACAGCGCCCACCAGGTTGATCACCCAGGTGTTGGCGACCAGCTTCAGGCGCGAGGCCCCGCCCGGCTCGTGGCTCACCCAGACGGTCCGCTGCCCGATCGCGTCGAGGACGGGCGCGAGGCGCTCGCGCGCCTCGGGCGGCCCGGAGACGAAGACCGTCAGCTTGCCCTCCTCGGCGGGCTTGCGCGTGCCGAGGACGGGTGAGTCGCAGTACACCACCCCCAACTCGGCTGCCCTGGCGGCCAGTTCGAGCGTGGCATCCGGCCCGACGGTGGAGGTCTGGAGCCACAGCTGGCCGCGGTGCAGGCCCGGAGACGCGGCTTCGAGGGTGGCGGACACGGAGGGGCCGTCGTTCAGCGCGGTGAGGACGACATCGGCGCCGGACACCGCCGCGTCGGCGTCCGCGTGCACACTGGCCCCGTCGCCGGCCAGCGCCTCGGCCTTGGCCCGGGTCCGGTTCCAGACCCGCACGGCCAGCCCGGCCCGCAGCAGACTGCGGGCCATGCCGGACCCCATGATGCCGGTTCCGAGTACGGCGACGGTGGGCGTGCTGGAAGCTCTCGAAGCTGAGGACACGGTGAACTCCTTCGCGGTGGGTGGCGCTCGGTCGCGCACCTCCGAGTCTCATACGGATGGAGCCGCCGGGAGGTGTACGGCACCGCCGCGAATGAAGCTGCCCGCCGATCCCGGGATGGCTCTGCCCGCCCTTCCCGGGGTGGGGAAGGGCGGGCAGAGGTGGGGAGGGGCGGGGCGGCACGGGTGCGTGAGAGCGCTCTCGCGCCTGCCGCGGCTCCGTGCGGGGCGGGCTGCCGCGGGACCGAGAGCGCTCTCACGCAACTCCAGGCACCCGCGGAAGGGTGGCCGACTCGTGCCGAGAGCGCTCTCAGGCGCCTTGTGGCCCGAGGGCGAGGCGGCCCCCTCGTGATCGAGAGCGCTCTCGCGCCAACCGCCTCCTGCCCCCGCTCTCACACCCCCCGAGGCACCCGTGAAGGCCGCCCGCGGCCCCGCGTCAGGTTGTAGCCGCCGACGCCCGCGAGCGCGGCGAGCAGGCCGCCCGCTGCGGTCCACAGCCAGCGGTCGGTCCACCAGCCCGACGCCCAGCCGCCCTCCGGCTCGACCGCGGACTTCGCGCCGAGCGGGGTGGCCAGCCTGCCGTCCACGGCGTGCGCGCCGCCGGTGTCCAGGACGGTCGGCTCGACCTCCGTCTTGAACGGCAGACCCCGGTCGGACTCGGGCAGCGAGACGGCCGTCAGCCGGACGTAGTAGCTGCCCGGCAGTGGATCGTTCGACCATGTGTCGGCCCAGGCGACCGTCGGCCGCAGCGTGCACGACAGCTCGACGGTGGCCGCGTCCTGCGCCGCGGAGCGGGACTGCGTGCCGTACATGCAGGGCTGGCGGCGGCGCAGACCGTCGTACACGTCGATGCGCCAGGTGGAGGCGCCGTGCCGGGAGGCCGCGTCGGGGAGCGTGACCTTGGCCGTGACGGTCGGGCGCTGCCCGGCGTCGGCGGGGAACATCCAGTACAGGTAGTCGCCGGTCGACCCGGACGCGGTGGCCTTCTGGCCCTGCCGCACCGCGACCGCGGTACGGAACGCGGTGCCGGCTTCGGTGGGTGCCGCGGCGCTCTTGGAGGCGGAGGGGCTCGGCGAGGGTGAGTCGGCGAGAGCGCTCCCGGCCCCGCTGAGGAGTGCCGCGCCGGCCACTGCCGCAGCGGCCAACATCCGTACGGTACGCATCAGTTGGCCCCCGAATCGAGAGGTGTTGTCGGGCATCAGTTGGTCCGCCAGACCGAGATGCGCCAGCGTGAGATCCAGCCCCACACCAGGCCGGCGACGAGTCCGCTCAGCGCGAGCGCGCCGAGCAGCCACCAGCCCCGGCCGAGGCCGAAGGAGGCCACGTCGGACGCGTGGTCGGGGCCGTCCACCACGTCGATGGCGAGCTCGACCGGCAGACCCGGGTCGGTCTTGACGCCGGGCGGCGCGGAGAAGGAGTTGGAGACCTGGAGGCAGACGGTCTCCGGGGTCTTGTCGTCCGAGTCGTCGGCGGGCGCCTTGGGGTAGCGCAGACCCGTGGAGATCAGGTCCGTACGCCCGTCGCCCGCCTCGGAGCCGCGTACGATCTCGCGGCCGTGCGCGGTCACCGCCCGTAGCAGGACGCCGTAGTCGGGATTGGTCTGCCGGTCCACGCCGATACTGGCGGAGGCGCGCAGCTCCTGGCCGGGCTTCACGTCCACCTTGTACGAGCGGTGCTCGGCGAACTTCTCGCGGTCCGTGTACAGGCCGGGCTTGAGCTGCGGGGCGTTCTCGCAGCTCGCGGTGCCGGTGGTGGCGACGGGCACGGCGACCGGGTCGGCCGCCCGGTCCACCAACTGCTTTACCTTGCCGGAGAGTTGGTCGGTGTGCTGCACCGAGGTGTAGGTGCCGCCGGTGGCCTCCGCGATGCAGGTGAGCTGCTCGCGGGTCTTGGCGTCCGGGATCAGGCCGAGCGTGTCGATGGTGAGGTGGATGCCCTGGGCCGCGATGTCGCGGGCGACCTCGCACGGATCGAGCGGCTGGCAGGTGTCCTCGCCGTCGGTGATGAGCACGATCCGGCGGGTGGCGTCACCGCCCTTGAGGTCCTCGGCCGCGCCCTGCAGCGCGGGGCCGATGGGTGTCCAGCCGGTGGGCGCGAGCGTGGCTACGGCGGTCTTCGCCTCGGTACGGTTCAGCGGGCCGACCGGGTAGAGCGCGCGGGTGTCCTTGCAGCCCACCTTGCGGTCCTCGCCGGGGTAGTTGGCCCCGAGCGTCCGTATCCCGAGCTGGACCTCCTGCGGAACCGCGTCGAGGACCTCGTTGAACGCCTGCTTGGCGGCGGCCATCCGGGACTTGCCGTCGATGTCGGCGGTCCGCATGGAACCGGACACGTCGAGGACCAGGTCGACCTTGGGTGCGGCCTGCTCGGACTGCCCGTCGGGCCGGCCGGCCGCGGAGGCCGTGTCCGCGGCCGGGAGGATGCCGGTGGCGAAAGTGGCGACCAGCGCGCACACTCCGGCCGCCAGCCGTTTTCTGGTGATCATCGCCGGATCCTATGGAAGATCGGATCCGGCGCCCAAATCCGTTGGAACGCAGGGCGTATGGCCAAGCCTTAGGAGGTCTTCTGGGAGGAGCCTTTCACCAGGGTGAGTTCACGGTCCGTCAGGGGAGGGCTCGTCAGTTGCGGCCGCCTGGAGCCGGCCAGTGTGGCCAGCAGCACCCTGGGCCGCGCCAGCGCGGTGACGGGAGCTGTCAGTGTCATGACGTCGGTCAGCGCGGTGGCGACGGTGTAGTTGCCGGTCGAGGTGCGCATGAGACGGTCGACGCAGCGGCCGAGCGCCCGATCGGCCGGACGGGGGCGTCTGGTGATGGCGCCCGGGTAGAAGATGTCCTGGCCGGCGAGCAGCCATGCCGTACTGACCGGGCGGGCCACGGCGCGCTGGACCCGCCGGGCGAGCCCCGGGGCGGTGGCGCCGTGCACGGCCAGCGTCTCGCGCAGCGCGAGCGCGCCCTGGGCCGCCACCGACATGCCATGGCCGTACACCGGGTTGTACACCGCGACCGCGTCGCCGAGCGCGACGTACCCCTGGGGCCACTGCTTGACCTTCTCGAAGAAGAGCCGACGGCTGGCGGTGTTCGCGAAGGTGGCCACCTCGCTGAGGGGCTCGGCGTCGCCGATGAGCTCGCCCACGACCCGGTGCCGGGCGCCTAGGGCGAAGGGCAGGAAGGCGTCGGGGTCCCCGGTGGGTCGGTCACCCCGGGTGCCCGAGAGCGTGACCAGCCACTGGCCGGCCTCGATGGGAAGGATCACCGCGGTCCTTCCGGGCTCCGCGGCACGCGCGTTGGCCTGCACGTTGACCACCGGGAAGGGCTGGTCCCCAGCCGGGGAGCGGAAGATCCGGCTCGCGTAGACCACACCGGGGTCGACGACCTCTTCGCGTGCGGCGGGCACGCCCAGGGCGTCGAGCCACTGTCTGGTGTGCGTGCCGCGGCCGCTCGCGTCCACCGTCAAGTCGGCCCGGAGCAGCCGTTGCTCGCCGTCCGCCGTCCGCACGCGGACTCCCGTGACCCGGCTCGCGTCGCCTTCGAGTGCGAGCACCCGGGTGGAGTCCAGGAGGCTGACGCCAGGAAGGGCGAGGGCCAGGTCGCGGACCGTGGCGTCCAAGAGGTCGCGACCGCAGGAGATCAGGTAGTGGGAGTCGCGCCAGCGCCGGTACCAGCCTTGGGGGGAGAGCGCCACCATTCCGGACGTGAGCGGGATCCGGTGGGCGCCCGCGGCGAGCCAGGCCCCGGTCACGCCGGGCAGCAGCCGCTCCATCGCCTCAGCCCCGCCGGACCACAGGATGTGGGCGTGCCGGGCCTGCGGCAGGTTCTTGCGGGGCTCGGGGCCGGCCGGAAGGGCGTCCCGCTCGATCACGGTGATCTCGTCGACCGAGCCGCTCAGCGCGGCGGCGGCCAGCATGCCGGCGAGGCCACCGCCGACGACTACCGCTCTGCGTCTGTGGGACGGTTCCGACGGGGTGTCGTCCGATGGGCTCATGAGTACGTGTTCTCCGACCGTGCCGCGCTGCGGCGGACTGCTTCGACAATGGTTGAACGGCGGTACGCCTGTGAGACTCCTACCAGATCGCGAGCGCGCTCGACGGAGGGGGCCGTGTCCTGGTCGGCGGAGTCCAGGGCGGTGCCCTCGGGGTCCCTGGCCCTGGCGGCGAGGGCGGCGGCGATCATGGCGGCGTCCGCGACCGCTTCGGCCTGCGCCGGCTCGGCTCCCGAGCGGATCGCGGCGCCTCTGGCATCGGAGCGCAGCGACCGATCGAAGTAGGGGGCGAGCGTGAGGAATCCGTCGAGGATGCCTGACTCGCGCTGGGTCAGCCGCAGTTCCACCGGCGACCACCAGGCCATCTTGACCGCGGCGCCCGGCGACGCCGGCGCCGCGTGCATGGCGCGCCACAGCGGACCGAGTTTGCGGAAGGCGGACCAGGTCCGCCACGTGTCCGAGAGTCGGGGCCCGATCAGCGGGATGATGAATCCCGAGCCGATGAGCAGCGCGGACATCGATGCCGCGGGCGGGGCTGCCCCCGTGCTGAGGTAGTCCAGGTTCCGCCCGAACCAACGCGCCGTGACAGCCGTGTACTTCACGGCGTCGAAGACGAGGTTGAGCAGATAGCCGGTGACGATGAGGACGAGGCCGGCGCGGAGCCAGCCGTGCACCTTCACCGACCATCCCCAGCACAGCCACGTGGTGACCAGCGCCGCGACCGTATGTGCCACCAGATAGAGGACGATCATCTCGCGCATGTACGGAGTGTTGGCGTAGTACGTGTCCAGATCGCGGAGTCGCTCGACCGGGGCGTCGGCGAGCGCGAACAGCGTGAACAGGGAGACGATCACGACCGTGTACGCGGCTATGCACCGGAGTGTCGCCCGGCGCGCGGCCTCCGGGGGCCCGCCCCGCCAGTTGATGATGAGCACCAGGCAGGAGGCGCTGAAGGCGGTGAGGATCGAGTACACCAGCGGGGCTGAGAAGTTCGGCACCCCGGTGATCCTGTTGACCGCCGCGATGGTGGTGGGGGCGGCGAAGAAGAACACCGAGCTGGCCACGGCCAGCAGTGCGTTGACCGTCCGCAGCAGTGGGTCCCGCCAGGTGTGCCGCATGCCCGGGAGCCGGCATGCGAAGGCGGTGAGCAGCAGGATGGCCGGCAGATTGAATTCCGGGTCCTTCACGTATCAGCCTTGTGACCAGCGATAGCCCAGAGAAGCCTCGATGCGGCCGGCGAGCAGGTCGCGATCGGGCCCTCGGGCAGCCTCCAGCCAGGGGCGGCACTTGCTGCCCAGGAGCAGCCCGAAGCTCTCGGCGTCGGTCTCCTCCGCGAGGTGGGAGCGGGTGCGCGCGGCCACCTTGCGTACGGTGTCGCTCACATCGGCGTCGGGCGAGAGCAGCCGGGCCGCGACCGCGGCGCCCTCGACGTGGTGGCTCCCGTGCCCCGCGTTCATGTGCCACAACTCATGGCCCAGGATGACCAGTTGGTGGTCCGGCGCGGTCCGCTCCTCCACCACCACCAGATCCCGGTCCGCCATGTCGAGCCAGAGCCCGCTCGCGGTGCCGGGCGGGAAGGCCGCCATGCGGAACTCGACGGGGCGGCCGCGGCGCTTGCTCATGCCCTCGCACAGGGCGGCGTACAGAGCGGTCGGCTCCGCCGGGGCGGGGATCGTGATTCCCGCGACCAGCTCGCCGCACAGCCGGCGCATCTCCTTGCCTATGCCCACCGTTCTCCCCGCCAGCCGTTCATGATGCAGCACTTCGTCGAGCAGCCCGTCTCTGTGCAGCCTGCCGAGCCGTAGGCGATTGATCCAGTCAACATTGAGCCGGAGTTCGTTGAACTCGGCATCATGTGACGGCTGGAAATGAACGGACGGCGACGTCCGGGCAGGCTGATGGGTGCGGCGCGGTGCCGCCGCAGGGTGCGGATCATGTCAGGACTCCGACCGCTTGACGCTCTCCAGGAGCATGTCGAGCCACTCGGTGACCTTGTCGCGGTGCTTGTCGGTGGGGAGTTGGGCGGCCCGCCAGGCGATGCCCCGGACCCCGTGGTCCTGGAGCAGGCGCTCCAGCGCGTCCCCGCCCGGCGTCCCGGCGAGCGCCCCCTCGCGCTCACGGCCCGCGAGTTGCTGGAGCAACTCCTGCTCGGTGCGCAGCAGGGCGCCCCCGAGGGCATCGGTGTCGTCGGCGGTCAGGAACCCGGCATGGACGCCGAAGAAGCGCTGGATCGCGTCGCAGTGCTCCATCGTCGGCCGCCTGTCGCCGTTGATCAGCGCGCCCGCCTGCTGGCGTGACATGCCCGCGCCGTCGGCGATCTCCTGCTGGGTGTGCGGGCGGCCGTTGGGTTTGCGCCGGGTGCTGCGCAGCAGGCTGAACCGCTGCAGAAAGCGTGCCTGCAGATCGGGTTCGCCGGCCGGCTGCCCGTCGAGCAGCGCGCCCACGACGTCGGCCGGAACGCCCGAGGCCTCGGAGAGCCGGTGGACGTCGAACACGTCCGCCTGGCTCAAGCCGAGCTTTCCGGCGAGCTCGGCCACACGGGCGACGACGGCCGCGAGGGGGCCCGTGGCCGCCGGTCCCGGAACCAAGAAGCCGTCCGTCACCAGTAGTTCTCCTAGATCATGCGAGGTCGGTGGGCACAACAGTGGATGCTCCGGAGGTTAGCGGGTCCCGGCAACAACAACCAGAACTTGCCACAGTTGTGGCGCAATCAACGCTTCGGGGGGCCGGAATGCCACGATGCTTGACATCATTGTGTTGGCGGTATCAGGATCGCCACGCGGTGTGAAGATCGCCCTCCGAGCCCCGGGCGGGCCCGAAGGCCGGCCGCCGCACTCGCGGGCCAGCAAGAGGAGTCGCGTACTCGATGGCGGAAGAATCGGTGGCGAAGGATTCGGTGACCAAGGTTGTGGCAGCGCACGCTCCGGTGGTGGGGCGCCCGTTCGCCCTGGTCCAGGAGCGGCCCGGACAGCAGACGGCCGCGGGGGAGCGTGCCGCCGACGACACGACGACCGCAAGAACAGACGCCCCTGTGGCCAGGGAGCTCCCGGACGACCCCGAGCTCAGGGCCTATGTCGACGACTACTTCGCGATGACGGACGCCCTGCCCTTCCCGTCCGTGGTCCTCGATCCGGGCTGGGGCGTGGCCCACGCCAATCCGGCGTACGACGCACTCTTCGGCGGAGTCGGGCCGCACCCCACCGCCATGCCCGGCCACAACTTCCTGCGCTTCGTGCTGTTCCACCCGGACGCGGCCGGCGTGCTGGCCGAGCACGAGACGGCCTGGTGCCTGCCGATGCTGGCGCAGTTCGCCGAGGCGTTCGCCGACGACGAGAGCGCTCCCGCCCTTCGGGGCATCCGCCAGGACATCGCCGACGACCCGATCATGGACGCCGCCTTCCGCCTGGGCCTTCCGCACTGGGTCCAGGCCGTCGGCGACGCCGCGGTCCACCACGACGGCGCCGTACGCCACGTGCGCCACCCCGACCCGGAGCGCGGCCGCACCAGCTGCCGCCTGGTCAGCGAATCCCCGCGCACGCTGCGGGAGTTCGGACTGCGGCGGCTGACCCTCGTGCTGCGCGAGACCGAGCCGGCCGTCGCCCGGCGCGGCCGCGCCCACCTCAGCGTCGTGCCGACCCACTAGCACCCCCGGGCCGTACGGTTTCGGCCAACTCCGAGTGAACTCGGCCTGCTGTAAAGGATGTTGCTTGCTAGCGTGACCGCGGCAGGCCGGGCGGTAGGTGAATCGGGGGCGGGACATGCTGGATCCCACATCGGCGACGGCTGTCGCCGCGGTACTGGGCGCGGTCGGCTCGGGCCTCGCCAACGAAGCGGGCAAAGCGGCCTGGGAAAGCGCCGGCGGCCTGGTCCGCCGCATCGTCGGCCGCGAGGTCCGTGCCCCGCGCGGACGCGACGAACTGGACGGCGTCGCCCGGCAGGTTCATGACGCTTTACGCCGGGACCCCGCCCTCGCCCGCGCCTGGACGGCGTTCGCCCGCAGCGCCCCGCGTCCGGGCCACCCGAACGAGGCGCCCGCACTCCACGCCTCCACCCGCTTCTTCACCGACCGCGACAGCGAGCGCAAAGCCCTGAGCCGGGAGGCCTCCCGCAAGGCGGACGGGAGGCCCCGCATCGCCGTACTGCACGGCCCGCAGGGCATCGGCACCAGCGCGCTCGCCATCCACTGGGGCTGCGCCGAACTGCGCCGCTTCCCCGACGGACAGCTGTACGCCGACTTGCGCGGCAGCGGCACCGGCTCAGCCTCGGGAGCAGACCCGTCGACCGTACTGCGCCTGCTGCTCCAGCAGTTGGGCTTCCCGGCAGCGGAGATCCCGCCCGGCGCCGACGACCGCCAGGCCCTGTTGCGCGCCTGCACGGCGGACCGCCGGATGCTGATCGTCCTCGACCACGCCCGGTCCGCCGCACAGATCCTTCCCGTACTCACCTCCGCGCCCGGCGTGTTCGTCATCGTGGCGGCCCGCCATCCGCTGCCCGGCCTCGACGCGGTGGGCATTCCGGTCGGGCCGCTCGCCGACAAGGACGCGCGACGGCTGCTCGCCGAGGTCGCCAGGGCCGGGAACGTGACACTGGACCGGGCCGCCCTGCCCGCCGTGCTCGCCCGCTGCGCCGGTTCCCCCTTCGCGCTGCGCGCCGCCGCGGCCCGCCTCACCGCGCAGCACTGGCGGCAGGAGGGAGGCCCGGGCGGTGACGCGGCCCGCACGGCCGCCGCCGACGGCATGCGCGACCTCGGCCCGGACGCGGCGCGGACCCTGCGGCTGCTCGCCCAGCGCGACTGGCCGGCCATCGGCGCGCCGATGGCCGCGGCCACGCTGGGTCTCGACGAGCCGACCGCTGAACGCATCCTGGGCGAACTGGCTGACAGCCGTCTCCTTGAGAGCGCGGCCAACGGCACGTACTCGACCAACGGCAGGTACTGGCTCCGGCCGTTGATCCGGGAGTACGCCGCGACGGAGGCGCTCCGTGAGGACGGCCTCGCGGCGGTGGAAGAGGCCGTGCGGCGCGCGGTGCGCTGGTGCGTCACCTTCGCCGAACCGGCGAGCAAAGCCGCCCTCAGTCAAGGCTGGCGTCTCGGCGATCCGGAGCAGCCGACACCGGGCGGTGGGTGGTACACGAATGCCGGCGAGGCGCTCAAGGCCCTGCATGACGAACTGGGCAATCTGCTCCAAGCAGTGGGCGCAGCCGAGGAGTTGGGAGACACGGACTCCGTCTTCCGGCTGAACCAGGCTCTGTGGCCGGTGCAGCTGAAGATGGGCTGCCATGACGAACTGCTCCCCGCCCTGCGCGCGGGCGTCCGGGCCACCACAGCCCACGCCCCCGACTCCCGCGAGGCCGCCCGAATGCAGACCCTGCTGGGTCTGAACCTCACGGAACTCCGGCAATGGGCCGAGGCTGAGAGCGCTTTCACCGCGGCCGCCCGCATCGAACAGGCCGTGGGCCACACCCGGGGCCACGCCACCGCCGTCGAATCCCTCGGCCTGCTGCGGCTGCGCGAATGGCGTTACCGGGAGGCGTACGACTGCTTCGAGGCGGCGGACCGCATTCTCGACGGCGTGACGGCCGACGGCGAGGGAAGCGGCGATCTCCCGCGCGCCCGCGCCCTGTTGGAGCGCCACCGGGGCCGGGCCCTGCGCGGCCTCGGCCAGTGGGCGGAGGCGGAAGCCCGCCTTGAGAGCGCTCTCGCCTTCTTCCGCGGCACCCACGAGGCGTACAACACGGCTCGTACGCTCACCGACCTCGCCGAAACCTTCGAGGCGAGCGGCCGGGCGACGGACGCGCTGCCGCTGATCGACGAGGCGATCGCGGCCCTGGCGAACGAGCAAGCCCAGTACCAGCTGATCCACCTGCGAAGGCTTCGCGAGCGGTGTGCGGGCTCGGCGGGGGAGTGAGGGAGCCCGGTATCTGAAGGCGCGCCGGTGTCTGAAGGAGCGGCGCCCCTATGACCGGGACTGTTCCAGCCCCCGAAGGACCAGCTCGACGAGTCGGCGGGGGTCATAGCGGGCGTCGCTGTCGCGGCCGATGCAGAGATTGCCGATGCCGCGCATCAGCTCGTACGCCTGCGTACCGGACCTGATCTCTCCCGAGGCGACCGCGGCGTCGAGCAACTGGGCGCAGACGGGCACCAGTCGGTCCTGGAAGTGGGCGAGCAGCGCGTCGAAGCCGCTGCTGTCCGACTGCATCGCCTTGGCGAGCCCGTGCTTTGTGACCAGGAAGTCGACGAACATGTCCACCCACTGGCGGAGGGCCGCGAGCGGGGAGTCGCCTTCGGCCAGCAGGCTCGGCCCGGCCTCGGCGCACGCCTCGACCTGGTGGCGGTAGACGGCGACGACGAGGTCCGCCCGCGTCGGAAAGTGGCGGTAGATCGTCCCCATCCCGACGCCAGCCCTGGCCGCGATCTCACGGATCGGCGCGTCGACGCCGGAGGTCACGAACACGGCGGCGGCGGCGTCGAGGAGCGTCTGCTGATTGCGCAGCGCGTCGGCCCGCTTGCTCCGGGCCGCACCTTCACCGGCGGGACTTGTCCTGGGCACCGCGCACTCCTTCCGACCGCCGTTGACTAAACGGAACAGTGCTCCGTATATTAAACGGAACGACGTTCCGCTTGTAGCCTAGCCCAAGCCGGACGCGCCACGACTGCCTTCCCCTCTGAGCCGCGAGCCCTATAAAGCCGCCGCCAGGCCATCGAAGGCTACATAGAGCGCATAGAGCGCATAGAGCACATGTAGGCACATGAAGGCGCATCGAAGGGACACACACCATGAGTGAACCGACATCGACGTACGCAGCCCACACCTTCACCCCGCCGCCCACGCCCGTCCTCTCGGTCGCCCCGGTGGTGCTGCCGGCTCCCGGCCGACCCGTCGACCTGGAGATACGGGTCTCCGCCCCCGTCACCGGGACCGACCTGCCCGTCATCCTCCTCTCCCACGGCCAGGGCCACTCGAACCACCTCTCCTCCCTGAACGGCTACGCCCCGCTCGTCAACTACTGGGCGGCGCACGGCTTTGTGGTCATCCAGCCCACCCATCTGAGTTCGAGCACACTGAGCCTGGATCCGGCCACCCCCGGTGCGCCGATGTTCTGGCGATCGCGGGTCGAGGACATGAAGCACGTCCTGGACGAGCTCGACGCGATCGAGGCCGCCGTCCCCCAGCTCCTGGGACGCCTGGACCGAACCAGGGCCGCCGTCGCCGGCCACTCGATGGGCGGCCACACCGCGAGCCTGCTCCTGGGTGCGAGGCTCACGGATCCGGACGACGGTACGGAGGTGAACCTGGCCGAGCCCCGGATCAAGGCGGGCGTACTGCTCGCCGCGCCCGGCAGGGGAGGCGACGCCCTCACCGGGCACGTGGCCGAGAATTTCGGGTTCCTCCGGACCCCGGACTTCTCCCCGATGACGACCCCCACCCTGGTGGTGGCCGGCGACAAGGACGCATCCGCCCATCTGACGGTGAACGGCCCCGACTGGCACACCGATCCGTACTCCCTCGCCCCGGCCCCCAAGTCCCTGCTGACCCTCTTCGACGCGGAGCACGGTCTTGGCGGCATCTCCGGCTACGACGTCGCCGAGACCACGGACGAGAACCCCGAGCGGGTGTCCGCGGTACAGCGCCTCACCTGGGCCTACCTCCGCTCCGAGCTCTACCCGGGGGACCCGGCCTGGGAGTTGGCGCAGGACGCACTCGCGGCGGGGGCGGCCGATCCGCTGGGCCGGGTCGAATCCAAGTAAGGCCTCTCGATATGTCGAAGTTCGGTATGTCGAAGTAAGGCCTCTCGGCCGTCATTTCGTGACCGTCACCCGGTGCACGGTGAGTCCCGTGCGCACGGCCAGTCCGGCTTCGGCCGCCTGCTCAAGGGTCCGCCCCGTCGCCAGCCAGGCGTGCAGGGCCGAGGCCGCGGCCGCTGGGTCGAGCCCGGCCGGGTCGCCGGTGAGGCGGAGCAGTGAGCCGGAGCGCGTCCGTACGGTGCACTCGCCCGGGGCCGTGATGTAGGCGGCCAGGGCGCTGTGCGGGTGGCGGGCGAGTACCTCGGACGTCCACTGCTCGGGTGATCCGAAGCGCGGATCGTCCGGCGCTCCATGTCGCAACAGTACGTCCGCAAGGGCGAGTTGACTCGGATCCCGGGTGTCCTCGTGGACGGCCATGTGGGCATGGCCCTCTCCGGCGGGGCCGTACCAAGGGTCGGCGTACCGGGTCACGCAGACCTCCGGCGGGCCCGTTGCCGCCACTCGGGTGAGGACATGCAACGGGGCGGTGAGGGGCGGGAGTTGGAGCGGAGGCAGGCGAAGTCGTTCGAGGAGTGCGGGGTGCGGCGGCTCGGGGAGGTTCATCAGGCGGTAGAAGAGGGCGCGCAGCAGGGCCGCGGACGCGCCGGGGGAGGAGGTGGTGAGGTGGGCCGGGCCCGGAAGCGGGTGGTGCTTCGCCATCAGGTCTTCCAGTTGCGTGGCCAGTGGCTGGTGCGGGTCCAACTGGGGTGCCTGCCTTACGAATTCGGCCACCGGCGACTGCGGGTCGAGGCCGCCCGCAGGGACCGCGCCGAGCAGCACCGGGGTGCCCAGGGCCGCCGCGTAATAGCTCACCGAGCCGTGGTCGCCGATCACCGCGTCCGCCGCGAGCAGCGCCTGGCGCCAGTCGTG
Source organism: Streptomyces sp. NPDC001415 (assembly GCF_053597395.1). NCBI lineage: Bacteria > Bacillati > Actinomycetota > Actinomycetes > Kitasatosporales > Streptomycetaceae > Streptomyces > Streptomyces sp. NPDC001415. The sequence goes on along the minus strand of NZ_JBSFIE010000004.1, from coordinate 246,748 downwards.
CAGCGGGTCGACGAGCACGAGACCGCCGCGCTGGGCCCGGTCGAGCCAGGCCCGGACCTGGCCGAGGCCGTGCCCGTGCCAGATGTTGGGGTGCAGCACCGCGGCGACCCGGTACTCGTCGGCGGGCAGCTCCGCCGTGAGCCGGGGCAGCAGCGAAGGGAGTACGTCGTCTCCGCCTCCGTCCCCGAACAGCGACTCGGGGTTCCAGGTCGAGTTCAGCAGAACCAGACGCTGACCCCGGCGCACCCCGAACGCCTTCTGAAAGCGCTCTCGGTAAGGCCGTTCGGCCAGCGTCCGGTCGAAGCACGGGTCGCCCGCGAGTTCAGCGGTGGGAACGGCTTCGGGGCACGCGGCGCGCAAGCGGTCCAACTGCTCGGGGTGCGAGAGCACCATGGCATCCGCGACCGGTATGCCTTCGTGGAGCAGCCACTCGGGGGAGAGACCAAAGACGGGAGGTGGGGTGAGAGCGCTCTCGGGTTCAGGCGAGCGCTGGTGATGTGCGGCGGGGTCTGAGTCCGACCCCGACCCCGAGCCTGAGGCTCCGGGCGAAGGGTGTCCGGTGTCCGGTGTCCGGTGTCCGGTGTCCGGTGTCCGGTGTCCGGTGTCCGGTGTCCGGTGTCCGGTATGGCGAGCGTCTTATTGTAGCCGACGCCGTGTGAGAGCAGGGCCAACTTCCCTGAAATACGGTGGAGTTGACCGCCGAGGCTGGCCGTGATCGCCAGGTCGACCTTGGTTTCGAGTGCCTGCTCCCACGGCAGCACCGGCAGCCCGGTCTCGGCGAGCAGGGCCTCCACGCCGTCCATGAATGGCGATGAACCGGTGCAGGTGGCCAGGAGCTGTATCCGGAGGTCGTCGTGGAACAGCGGCAGTACGTCCAGCAGCCGGGTCGCCGATGTCACGTTGTGCACCACCAACAGCACGCGCCGGCACCGGCCGCGCGTCGCCCAGCGGGCGGCGTCGTGCCCGACCGGCACCCGTATCTGCCGGCCGCCGGTCCCGTTCACCGCGCCACCCCCAGCTCCACGGCCGCCATCCCCTCGTTGTGGTCCGGCCACGATAGCCAAGGGGCTGAGCCGCGCCCGCGGGGGTGGCGGGCTTGTGCGGTGTGGACCGGGTCCCGGGACGATCCGTGGCGGCTCGCCGGGGAGAATGGGCGGGTGATGCCCCGCTACCGCGTACTCGGACCGACGCAGGCTCTGCGCCCTGACGGGAGTGAAGCGCGGCTCGGGGGAGCCCGCTTGAGAGCGCTCCTCGCCGCGCTCGCGGCCGCCGCAGGGCGCGCCGTGCCGCAGTCCGTACTGATCGCGCAGGTGTGGGGCGAAGGGGCTGCGCCTCCTGCCGACGAGGCCGCGGCGGTACAGGCCCTGGTGGGACGGTTGCGGCGGGTGCTCGGGAAGGAGACGGTGGAGTCCGTGACGGGCGGCTATCGGCTCGCCGCGAACGCTGACGAGATCGACCTCTTTCGCTTCGAGCGCCTTGCGGCGGAGGGTGCGACCGCGCTGGCTGCCGGAGACGCGGTGCGGGCGGCCGCACTCCTGGACGACGCGCTCGCGCTGTGGCACGGCCCTGCGCTGGCCGACCTCCCGGCACGGGTGGGCGACCCGCTGGTGGTGCGGGCCGAGCGGCACCAGGCCGATGCCCGCCGCGATCGGCTGGCGGTCGAGGTCGAGCTTGGCCGTGCCGGGAGCGCTCTCGGCGAGCTGGCCGCGCTCGCGGCCGCCGCCCCGCTGGACGAACCGCTCCAGGCCCTCAACATCCGGGCGCTGCGGGCCGCCGACCGCCCGGCCCAGGCGCTCGCCGCCTACGAATCCGTACGGGAAGCGCTCTCAGAACGCCTCGGCACGAACCCGGGACCGGAGCTGCAGTCCTTGCATGCTGAGCTGCTCAACCCCGAGCACGGTGGGGAGGGCGCCTGCAAGGGTTCGCGGCAGATGGGCTCATCCCACATGGCGTCACTTCACATAGGGGCGTCCGACATGTGCTCGTCTCACATGTGCCCGCCCGACATGGGCCCGCCTTACATGGGCTTGCGCGACATGGCGTCGCCGCACATGGGCCCGCGTCCCCTTGCGGCACCGCCCCCGGGCTCGCCCCACATGGCTTCACCCCACACAGCACCGCCCCACATCCCTCCGTCTCACGCCATGGATCAGGCGCCACATGAGGCAACCACCGCCGCAGCCGCAGCCGTCACCTCAGCCGCAGGCCGGGCGGGCGGAGCCGAGCCAGAAGTCCCTACAGTCCGCCCGCTCGGCAACCTCCGCGCTCGCCTCACCTCCTTCGTCGGCCGGGAGCGCGATGTCCGGGCCCTCCACGACGGCCTGGGGCGGGAGCGCCTGATCACGCTCACCGGGCCCGGCGGCGCCGGAAAGACACGCCTCGCGGTGGAGGCGGCCGACGCCGTGGCGGGGGAGTGGGACGACGGGGTGTGGCTGGTCGAGCTCGCGCCCCTACGGGATGCGGCGGGCCTGGCCGAGGCCGTGCTCACCGCGCTGGGCGTCCGGGAGACGCGGCTCGTCGGCCCGGCCGAGACGGCACCCGGAGACCCGCTCGCGCAATTGCTCTCCCACTGCGGACGGCTCCGCACGCTGATCCTGCTCGACAACTGCGAGCAAGTCGTGGGTGCCTCAGCCGAGTTGGTGCAGGAGCTGCTCACCGCATGCCCGGGCGTCACCGTTCTTGCCACCAGCCGGGAGCCGCTCGGCGTGCCGGGGGAGCGGGTGATGGCGATCGGGCCGTTGCCGCATGAGAGCGCCCTCCGGCTGTTCGGGCAGCGCGGCGCCGCGGCCCGGACGGACTTCAGTACCGACGACGATCCGGACGCGGTCGCGGAGATCTGCCGACGCCTGGACGGGCTCCCGCTCGCCCTGGAGCTCGCCGCCGCACGACTGCGGTTGTTCACGCCGCGTCAGATCGCGGACCGGCTCGACGACCGGTTCCGGCTGCTCAGCGCCGGCACCCGGACCAGTCGTACCCTCCAGCCGCGACAGCAGACTCTGCGCGCGGTGGTCGACTGGTCCTGGGATCTGCTTGACGCCCCGGAGCGCGCCGTCCTCAGGCGCCTCGCCGTCTTCGCGGGCGGCTTCGCCCTGTCGGAGGCGGAAGCCGTCTGCGCGGAGCCGGGGGAGGCGGAGCCCGAGGTGGTGGGCACCGAGGAGGCGGGCCCGGCGCTGGGAGCCGCGCCTAGGACTGCCCCTCCATCTCGCCCTGAGAGCGCGACCACAGCCCCGTCCTCGGGCGGGAGGCCTGCCGTCCCGGCCGCCGAGGTCCTGAACCTCCTCGGCTCCCTCGTCGACAAGTCGCTCGTCACGGCCGCGCCCTCCGGTGACGGCGGGACGATGCGATACCGCTTGCTGGAGACCGTCGCCGAGTACGCCGCCGAGCGGCTCGCCGAAGCCGGTGAGCGGGCCGAGGTCGAGTCGCGGCACCTCATCACCTACCGCGAACTCGTCCGCGCGGGCGAGGCAGCGCTGCGCGGCCCGCGTCAGCAGGACGTCATCGAGCGCTTCGAAGCCGAGCATGACAACATAACTGCCGCCCTGCGTACGGCGGTTGACGGGAGTCACGAGCAGGAAGCGCTGTGTCTCGTCCTTGCCATGGCCTGGTTCTGGCAGCTGCGGGGGCGCCAGGCGGACGCGCGCGGCTGGGCCGGGGCCGTCGCCGGGCTCGGCCCGGATCCCTTCGTCGTGCCCGTGCTGCCCGCCGTCCCCCTCGCCGACCGCTGCACGGATCGCCCGCCGCCCTGGTCCGAGGAACAGCTCTGGGAGGCTCGGCGCGGGGTGCGGCTCATGGTGTTCGCGGCCAGCGGCGGGGGCGACACGGAGCTCAACAGCCCCGAAACCGTGACGTATCTGCGCCGGATCGTCGAGGCGTACGGGTCCGGCCTCCCGCAGAACAGCCGCCAGCCCGGCTCCGTCTGGTACTTCGCCCGGCTCCTCACCGGCGAGTTCACCGGGTTCGACCGGGTCGTCGACGAGATGGTCGCCGACACCCGGCAGCACGGCGACCCCTGGGACCTCGCCTTCGCCCTCCTGCTCCGCGCGAAACTGCTGGGCGGTCCCGACGCCGACGCTGCCCTCGCCCTCTTCGAGCGCGTCGGCGACCCGTGGGGGATCTCCGAATCCCTCTCCGCCCGCGGTGAGTCCTACGAGCGGAAGGGGCGGTACGAGGAGGCCGCCGTCGACTTCGAGCGGGCTTTGGAGAGCGTCACGCGGATCGGCGCCCATACCCAAGTGCCGGTGTTCAAGGGCCGGTTGGCATCGGCCCGCCTTGAGCTGGCCCGTACTCCGGCCGAGACAGAAGAGGCGGAACGACTGCTTGCGGAAGCCGTAGAGGAGTCACGGCAGTTCCCGAGGGAGGATCTCGGAACCGCCCGGATGCTCCTCGCCCAGCACTACGGCCGCACCGACCGCACCGTTTTGGCCCGATGCCAACTCCAGCTGATGGAAGAGGAGTTCACTGACCTGACACCCGACCTCTTCCACGGTCTCGTCGCCGGGATGTACGGCTGGCTCGACTGTCTGGACGGCAAGTACGCCGATGCCCAGGGCCGTATCCGGGACGCGGTACGCCACCTGGAGAGCCAGGCCTATCTGGTCGCCCCCAATCTGATCCTCAGTCAATTCCTGTCCTCCGCCCGGGCGAAGGCTGCGCTGGGGGCCGCTCCGGACGGCGCGCGGCTGCTCGGCGCGTACGACCGGAACTCAACCGGCCGCGAAAGCTTCGGGTTCCGGCCGCTGCCCGCCGAGTCCGAGACGCGGCGCCACGCGGAGGCCGCGCTGCGCGCGGTGCTCGACCCGGCGGCGTACGAGCGCGCCTACGCGCAGGGAGCGGAGCTGGATGTGAGGCAGGCCGCCGCCCTGGTCTGAGCCGCCCCGCGGGCGCGCGGCGCGGTGACCTCGCACAGCTACCCCGGTCCGACCCGCCCCGCGTCCTTCCCAGCCCCTAATCGGCCCACCCCTCCGCCCTCTCCCGCGCCTCCGCCAGGTCCGCCTCGGTCGGGGCGTCGTCCTGGGTGAGGCGGTGGCGCCAGTAGCCGGCGAAGCTCACCGACCGCTTGGGCAGGCCCCGTTCGGCGACGAGGTGGCGGCGGACGGCTCGTACCGCGCCTGCCTCTCCGGCGAGCCACGCGTGCACCGAACCCGGCGGGAACCCGGCCGCCCGCACCGCCCGGACCAGCACCTCGCCGGTCCCCGGCGGCTGCGGCGCCCTGTGCAGCCAGTGCACGGTCAGGTCGCCCTCCGTCTCCAGAGCGAGCTGGTCCTCCGGGCCGTTCACCTCGATGTACGCGACCGCACGCGCCCCCTTCGGCAGGGCCTCCGCGATCGTCGCGAGCGCTGGGAGGCCCGTTTCGTCGGCCGCGAGCAGCATCCAGTCCGCGGTACCGATCGGCACCGGAGTCGCGAAGTACGCCGACGGTCCGAACATGCCGAGGACGGCGCCGGGCGCGGCGGTCCGCGCCCAGCGGGTCGCCGGGCCGTCCGCACCGGCATGCAGCACGAAATCTATGTCGATCGTGCCGCGCGCCGGATCGTGCGCCCGCACGGTATAGCTCCGCATCCACGGCCGCTCCGGCTCGGGGATCTCCTGGAAAGCCTGGTACCAGCGCATGAAGTCCCCGCTCCCGCCCGGTACGGGGAGCACGGGCGCGGACTGGCCGGGCCGTGGAAAGTACAGCTTGACCTGCTGATCGGGGCCCTTGGCGCGGAAGTCCGCGAGGCCGGCGCCGCCGAACGTCACCCTCACCATGTGCTCGGCGATCCTGCGAACCCCCGCCACCTCGATGAACCGGACCGGAAGCGACTGTCCCGACCCCTGCCCCGGAATCGATGCCTTCTGCCCGGGAATCCGCTGCTCCATCCGGGTCCTCCTCCGTGTCCCCGGCGTGCGTCTCACGCCCGGGCCCCCACGGTCACAGCGGGCGCCTACAGATGGCCGACATCCCGGCTACAAGGACGGTTCAGCAGAGCCACGCGTGGGGCGCGAGGGGCGCGCGTGAAGCTCGGCTGTTGGCCCGCTTAAGAAATCCTCGATGGACTCGGCGGCCCGGGCTCGGCAGATTGGTGATCAGCAAGATCGGCCGGGTCGCCCCCATGCGCAAGATCATCCGACGGACCCGCTGGGCCCGTCAGGCCCGCCCGTCAGTCCCAGCGGGTCCGTCGGGTTGTGTCAGATCCATCCGGTCCGTCCGATCCGTCCTATCCCTCAGTCCCTACGTCCGGCCACTGATCCGTGGCCGGCCGCCCCTCTCCGTACGCCGGGAGCCCCGCCCATGAAGGCACTTGTCAAGCAGCACGCCGAAGCCGGACTGTGGCTCATGGACGTTCCCGAGCCGGAGACCGGGCCCGGTGATGTGCTGATCAAGGTCCTTCGCACCGGCATCTGCGGCACCGACCTGCACATCCGCTCCTGGGACGGCTGGGCGCAGGGCGCCGTCAGGACCCCGCTGATCCTGGGCCACGAGTTCGTCGGCGAGGTCGCCGCCATCGGCGCGGACGTCCAGGACATCGCGGTGGGCGACCTGGTCAGCGGCGAGGGTCACCTGGTGTGCGGGAAGTGCCGCAACTGTCTGGCCGGGCGCCGCCACCTGTGCCGCGCCACCATCGGCCTGGGCGTCGGCCGCAACGGCGCGTTCGCCGAGTACGTGGCGCTGCCCGCCTCCAACGTGTGGGTGCACCGCACCCAGGTCGACCTCGACGTCGCCGCGATCTTCGACCCGTTCGGCAACGCCGTGCACACCGCGCTGTCGTTCCCGCTGGTCGGCGAGGACGTACTGATCACCGGCGCGGGCCCGATCGGCATCATGGCCGCGGCCGTCGCCAAGCACGCCGGTGCCCGCAACGTCGTCATCACCGACGTCAGCGAGTCCCGCCTGGAGATCGCCCGCAAGGCCGGCGCCACCCTCGCGCTCAACGTCGCCGAGCACGACATCGCCCACGCCCAGCGCCAGCTCGGCCTCAAGGAGGGCTTCGACATCGGCCTGGAGATGTCGGGCCGCCCCGAGGCGATGCGCGACATGGTCGCGAACATGACGCACGGCGGCCGCATCGCGATGCTCGGCCTGCCCGCGCAGGAGTTCGCCGTGGACTGGGCGAAGATCGTCACCTCGATGATCACCATCAAGGGCATCTACGGCCGCGAGATGTTCGAGACGTGGTACGCCATGACCGTGCTGCTCGAAGGCGGCCTCGACCTCAGCCCCGTGATCACCGGCAAGTACGGCTACCAGGACTTCGACGCGGCCTTCGACGAGGCCGCCACCGCCCGCAGCGGCAAGATCATCCTCGACTGGACCGTCTGAGCCCCGCCCGGACCCACCGGACACCCCTAGGAGCCCCCGAGCATGTACGCGAACGTCCGCGACGACCTCCAGAAGACCCTCGACGAGATCAAGGAAGCCGGTCTCTTCAAGCCCGAGCGCGTGATCTCCACCCCGCAGAGCGCCTCCGTCTCCGTTCCGTCGGGCGACGTACTCAACTTCTGCGCCAACAACTACCTCGGCCTCGCCGACCACCCCGACGTGATCGCCGCCGCCAAGGACGCCCTGGACCGCTGGGGCTACGGCATGGCCTCGGTCCGCTTCATCTGCGGCACCCAGGACGTCCACAAGGAGCTGGAGGGCCGCCTGTCGGCGTTCCTCGGGCAGGAGGACACGATCCTCTACTCCTCCTGCTTCGACGCCAACGGCGGCGTCTTCGAGACCCTCCTGGACGCCCAGGACGCGGTCATCTCCGACGCCCTGAACCATGCCTCGATCATCGACGGCATCCGCCTGTCCAAGGCGGCCCGCTTCCGCTACGCCAACCGCGACATGGCCGACCTGGAGGCCAAGCTCAAGGAGGCGTCCGGGGCCCGGCGCCGCCTGATCGTCACCGACGGCGTGTTCTCCATGGACGGCTACATCGCGCCGCTCCAGGAGATCTGCGACCTCGCCGACCGCTACGACGCGATGGTCATGGTCGACGACTCGCACGCCGTCGGCTTCACCGGCCCCGGCGGCGCCGGCACTCCCGCCCTGCACGGGGTGAGCGACCGCGTCGACATCATCACCGGCACCCTCGGCAAGGCGCTCGGCGGCGCCTCCGGCGGCTATGTCGCCGCCCGCGCCGAGATCGTGGCCCTGCTGCGCCAGCGCTCCCGCCCGTACCTGTTCTCGAACTCGCTCGCCCCGGTCATCGCCGCCGCATCGCTCAAGGTCCTCGACCTCCTGGAATCGGCCGGTGACCTGCGCGAGAAGCTCGCCGCCAACACCTTGCTCTTCCGTACGAAGATGACCGAGGCGGGCTTCGAGATCCTGCCCGGCGAGCACCCCATCGCGCCCGTCATGATCGGCGACGCGGCGGAGGCGGCCCGCATGGCCGAGCTGCTCCTGGAGCGCGGCGTGTACGTGATCGGCTTCTCCTACCCGGTGGTCCCGATGGGCGCGGCCCGCATCCGCGTCCAGCTCTCGGCCGCGCACTCCACCGAGGACATCGAGAAGACGGTGGCCGCCTTCATCGACGCGCGCGCGTCGATGAAGGGCTGACGCCCGGGCGACAATGGCTGGGTGATCGACCCCCGCCGGCTCCGCATCCTGCGTGCCGCGGCGGACCACCGCACGGTGACCGCCGCGGCAGCAGCGCTGTATCTGACCCCCTCCGCCGTCTCCCAGCAGCTCGCCGCCCTGGAGCAGGAGACCGGGCACACCCTGCTGACCCGCAGCGGCAAGGGCGTACGGCTCACGGCCGCCGGCGAGATCCTCCTGGAGCACGCCAACGCGGTCCTGGCCCAGCTGGAGCGGGCCGAGGCGGAGCTGGCCGCCTACGCGGGCGGCGCGGCCGGAGAGGTCACCGTGGCCGCCTTCGCGACGGGCATCGCGGAGGTCCTGGCGCCCGCGATCACGCGGCTGCGCGCGAGCCACCCCGCGATCCGGGTCCGCGTACGGGACGCCGAGGGCGACGAGGCGCTGCCGCTCGTCCTGGACGGCGAGGCCGATCTCGCGCTCGCCGTCGAATACCGGGGCGCGCCCCGCGAGGACGACAGCAGACTCTCGCGCGTCCCGCTGTACGCCGAGCCGTTCGATGCCGTACTGCCCGCGGCGCACCCCCTCGCCCAGTCCCCGCAGGTGCCCCTCTCGGCCCTCGCCGACGACGACTGGATCGGGCCCTACCCGGGCAACCCCTGCCACGACGTGATGCTGCTCGCCTGTGAACTCGCGGGATTCCAGCCCAAGTTGGTGCATTGGTCCGACGACTTCCGGGCGGTGGTCGCGCTGGCGGGCGCGGGCGCGGGTGTGGCCCTCGTGCCGCGGTCCGCTTTGAGCGGCATGGAGCGGAAGGACACGGTGGTACGTCCCGTGGCGGGCCCCGCGGCGACCCGCCGGGTGTTCGCCGCGGTCCGCAGGGGGGCGGAGGGCCATCCGCTGTTCCGCCCGGTTCTGGAAGCGCTGGCCGAGGCGGCCGGTGGCCTGCCGACCGACTGACCCCCTACGTCCTCACACCCAGGCCGGCGCCGTGCCCGTCAGCTGGCAGACCACCAGGTACAGCGGGATCGGCGGGGTGTAGGGCGTCGTGCCCTCCGGGAAGTTGATCAGGCGCGGCCGGTCGGCGTCCGGGACCACGGCCCCGGGGGCGTAGCGCACCGGCCGGGGCCAGGGCAGATCGTGGTCGGAGCCGGCCGGCACGATCCACCACCACCAGTCGGCCGAGGCGAAGACGCAGCCGGACCGGGGCAGCCGGGACAGCAGCCGGAATCCGTGCGCGGCGGGCACCCCCACCGCGTCCCGGCCCAGCGTCGCCGGCCGGACGGCCGGCAGCAGCACCCCGCCGCCCGTTGGAGCGGCGGAGCCGCCGGGCCCGGGCACACCGTGCGCACCCCCACTGCGCACGGGGCCACGGGGCCCGGCGGTTCCGGACCCATCGGGTCGCGGGCCCTGTCGCCCGGACCGGGGTCCCCAGGGAAGCATTTCTCTCAGCACGGCCGGCCCGCCTCGCCCGGCCCGCCGTGCGCGAGCTCGGCCCAGACGATCCGGCCGGGCCCGTACGGGGCGTCGTGCGCACCCCACGCGCTGCTCACCGCGTCCACGAGCAGCAGCCCGCGTCCACGCTCCTCGTCGTCGTCCGAATAGCACAGGCGCGGCCCCGCGGAGCCGCAGCCCAGGTCCCTGACCGCTATCCGCAACACCCGCTGGAGATCGGTCAGTTCGCACAGTATGTGGTCGCCGGCGGTGTGCACGACGGCGTTGGTGACGAGCTCCGAGATCACCAGGGCGGCGGTCTCGTGAAGGTCCTCGTGGTGCCCCCAGCCGGTCAGCATCTCCCTGCTGCGCCGCCGGGCGAGGGAAACCGAATCGGTACGGGCCGGCACGTCGAAGGCGTACCGCCGCACAGCGGTCCCGGAGCATGCGCCTGTCAGCTGGGGGATGAGCGCGTTACCAGGAGCCACGACCGGAATCCTCACAGTGGGGAAGCGACACCCGGCGCGGCCTCCCCCAAGGCTGCGCACGAACACCGCGTGTGAACTGGTTCACCCGACCTACCTTGTACCCACGGCGGACACTTGGCAAGGGGCACTCTGAAAATTGCAGAGTGCCGTTCTCCTCTCTGCAACGACATGGCACACTGCTCGCAACAGCGCGTGGGGAGGTCTGAAGTGAGTGAACCCCGGTCCGCCCCGACCGTGGGCCAGGTCGTGCTGGGCAGACGCCTGCAGGACCTGCGCGAGCGGGCCGGCCTCAGGCGCGAGGAGGCGGCCAAGGTGCTGCGGGTGGCCCCGGCCACCGTCCGGCGCATGGAGATGGCCGAGGTTTCCCTCAAAATCCCTTACGTAGTGCTGCTGCTGCAGGCGTACGGCATCGGCGACGAGGAGGCGGAAGGCTTCATAGCCCTCGCCGAGGAGGCCAACAAGCCGGGCTGGTGGCAGCGCTTCCACGACATCCTGCCCGACTGGTTCAGCATGTACGTCAGCCTGGAGGGCGCGGCCTCGCTGATCAGGTCGTACGAGCCGCACTTCGTGCCCGGGCTGCTGCAGACCGAGGAGTACGCCCGCCACGTGATGCGCAGCGGGGCGCTCGGGGCAACCAGCGAGGCCGACATAGAGCGGCACGTGGCCCTGCGCATGGAGCGTCAGTCGCTGCTCACCCGACAGGACGCCCCGCGGCTGTGGGTCGTCATGGACGAGACGGTGCTGCGCCGCCCGGTCGGCTCGGCGCAGGTGATGCGGGACCAGATCGACCGCCTCCTGGAGGCGTCGAAGCTGCCCAACGTCACCGTGCAACTGGCCGAGTTCGCCACCGGGCACCATCCGGGGACGTACGGACCCTTCGTCCTCTTCCGCTTCGCCGTGCCCGAACTGCCGGACATGGTCTACAGCGAGTACCTGACCGGCGCCGTCTACCTCGACGCGCGCCCCGAGGTGGCCACCCACCTGGAGGTCATGGACCGCATGGCGGCTCAGGCCGCGACTGCACAACGCACGAAGGAGATCCTCAAGGATCTCCGCAAGGAGCTGTGAATGGATCACATATACGACGGCGGGCCGGCGGACGGGCACATCTACAACGGCATGCCCGCCGCCGAACTCGGCGCCGAGGGCTGGCACAAGCCCTGGAGCGGCGGCAACGGCGGCAACTGCTTCGAAGCCATGAAGCTGGCCGACGGCAGGGTCGCGGTGCGCCAGTCGGCCGATCCCGAGGGGCCCGCGCTGATCTACACCCCCGGTGAGATCGCGGCCTTCATCGAGGGCGCGAAGTCCGGCCAGGCCGACTTCCTGCTGACGTGATCCCCTTCTCACGCCTCAACTGCCCTGATTCCCCCACCTGTTCACTGACCTTCATCCCCATGGAGCGCACATGACCGGGCAAGACCGCACCGCCGTGACGATCGACACCAGCAAGCCCCATCCGGCCCGGGTGTACGACTGGTTCCTCGGCGGCAAGGACAACTACCCGGTCGACGAGGCGCTCGCCGAGCAGCTCCTCGCCCTCGACTCACGCGGCCGGGACATCGCACGGGTCAACCGGGCCTTCATGCACCGCGCCACGCGCTGGCTCGCCGAACAGGGCGTGCGCCAGTTCCTGGACATCGGCACCGGCATCCCCACCGAGCCCAACCTCCACCAGGTCGCCCAGGCCACCGCGAGCGACGCCCGCATCGTGTACGCGGACAACGACCCGATCGTGCTGCGGCACGCGGAGGCCCTGCTGCGCTCCACCCCCGAAGGCGTCACCGAGTACATCCAGGCCGACGTCCGCGAACCCGAGCGCATCCTCGAACTGGCCCGGGGAACCCTGGACTTCGACCGTCCGGTCGCGCTCTCGCTGATCGCGCTGACCCACTTCATCGGGGACGACGACGATGTGTACGGCGTCGTCGACCGCCTCCTGGGTGTCCTCGCGCCGGGCAGCTATCTGGTCCTGTCGCAGATCACCGGCGACTTCGACCCGCAGAGCGCGGCCCGGGCCGTGGAACTCTACAAGAGCGGCGGCGTCACGCTGCGGCCGCGGACCAAGGCCGAGGTCGCCCGGTTCTTCGACGGCCGCGAACTGGCCGCCCCGGGCGTCGGCCTGGCCGCCGCCTGGCACCCGGAGCTGGGTGAGCCGGCGGCCGAGGGCGACGCGACGATCCCGGTGTACTCGGGCGTGGCTCGCAAGGTATGAGGGCGCGGGGCGGGCCCGCGCCCTCACCTCTCACCCCACGTCGAAGACGTTCGGCAGACCGAGCCGGTAGCGCAGCCGGTCGTCTCCCTTCAGGAAGTCGAGCTCCGGCGCGCTGTAGAGCGGGGTCACCGTGCAGCGCGGCGCCGTCGAACCCACCCTGTCCAGAAGGGCGTTGGCGGCCAGGCGGCCCGAGGTGTTGGCGCCCTCCATCGTGGCCAGGTCGATGGGAACGGCCACGTAGTCGCCCGCGAGATAGAAGTTGGGGATCTTCGTGGCGGCCGACGGGCGGTTGTGGAAGGTGCCGGTGGGGTGTATGAGCAGCTCGTCCTCGTTGTGCGGGTTCGGCGTCCCGATGCCGGAGACGCCCGGGTCCAGGAACCAGGAGTGCAGCCTGGAGTCGCTGAGGACCGTCTTTCCGGTGTCGTTGAGCGCGGCCTTCAGCTGCGCCCACACCTCGCGCGCGACCTCTTCGCGCGTGCACTGCTTGGCCGTCTTCCCGTACAGGATCCCGGGCTTGTCCCATTCGGAGATGTCGACCGAGAGGCAGTCGGCGACCGTCCCGTCGCCGTAGCCGGCCGCGAAGGGCTGCCGCGGCCAGTGTTCGGCCTGCGCGATGGCGGTCAGTGACCACTGAGAGTCGATGCAGTCGACGTGCCCGTGCACGATGTCGGGCCGCTCCGTCAGATAGAACTGAATGCCCGTCATCCAGTCCGTTCGCAGCTGGTCGCAGCGTGCCAGCTGCGGGTCGGCGGCGCGCATCGCCGCACTCCAAGTGAGCCGCGCGTGCTCCACGGGCAGCGCCGAGACGTAGTGGTCGGCGGTAACGGTCCGGACGGTTCCGCTCTCGTCCTCGACCTGAATACCCGTCACCTTGCCGCTGCCGTACGTGACTTCGCGTACGGTCCAGCCCACCTTGAACTCGACGCCCAGCGAACGCAGTTGAGTGACCCACGGGTCGATCCACGCCTCGTTGGTCGGCGCGTTGAGAATGCGGTCGAGGGGCCCGTCCGCCCCTCGGCCCAGCGCATTGAATACGAAGGCCTCCAGCAGGCTGCCCACCGTGCGGGTGCTGGCCTCCTCGGCCTTGGTGGCCACGATGTTGCGGGTGACGCCGACGGCGAGGATGCGCTGGTAGTCGTAACTCATCTGCGCGGCCCGGGTGAACGTCCACCAGGGCGTGGACTCCCACTGGTGGTCGCGGCGCTCCTGGCAGCTGGTGAGGAAGACCGCGAGCCGGTCCACGAAGTAGGCGACCTCGCGGGCGGGCAGCCGCTGGAAGGTTCCGAGCACCCCGGTCAGGGCGCGGCGGATGTCGTCGAGGGTGAGCGGCTGGGGCGTACCGGCCCCTGGCATCGGCAGGCGCAGATCCTCCTGGCCGGTCCGCGCGAACATCATCTCCTTGGGCGCCACCAGGTTGTCCCAGACCCCGTGCTGGTTGCCGGGGAACGGGATCCGCCGCATCGTGTCCGGCAGGTTGTGATAGATGCCGGGGATGAAGCGGAAGCCGTGCTCGGCGGGCAGTGGCTTGCGGCCGCCCTTCGCGCTGTCCGGTACGTCCATGGAGCGGGCCTTGCCGCCGAGTGCCCGGCGCTCGAAGAGCGTCACCCGGAAGCCGCGCTCGGCCAGTTCGTGGGCGGCCGTCAGTCCGGCGACCCCGCCGCCGAGCACGGCGACGCTCCGGCCGCCCGCCGCCGATGTGCTCGCAGCGGCCGAGGCGGCGGGCGCCTCGAACCCGAGGGCGGCCGCCGCGCCCGCCGCTGCCGTACCCGCGACAAAAGTCCGTCTCGTGCTGCCCGTGCGCGCCACGGTGCCCCCTATTACCGGTGGTAACGGTCACGTCCGGCGCAGGAGCATACGGTCGCCGCGTCGATCCCGGAAGGTGGATGGGGCAGCTGATTAACGGCAGTTACCTGGCGATCTTGTGTGAACGTCCCGCCCTTCATGGCGGGAATGGCGTGCATCTCCCACAGTCACGTTCGCCGTTGGGCTCCCTCGGCTCGCTCATTCTCCTGATCCAGGAGGTCAGTTCTCGTAGGCTCGTGTGCATGCACTTGCGCTACGACTACCGTGCATATCCGGACACTTCGCAGCGTCGTGCGCTGGCGAGTGCCTTCGGGTGTGCACGTGTGGTGTGGAATGACTGCCTGCGTGACCGGAGGGAAGCGCATGCGGCGGGGCTGCCGTATGTGAAGTCGGCAGAGTTGTCCCGGGTTCGTATCGCGCAAGCGAAGCGGACCGAGGAGCGTGCTTGGCTCGCCGAGGTGTCGGCGGTCGTTCTGCAGCAGTCCCTGCGAGACTTGGACACTGCCTACAAGGGCTTCTTCGGCTCGGTCAAGGGCAAGCGCAAAGGCCCGAGGGTGGCTCCTCCTCGGTACAAGTCGAAGAAGGACTCCCGGCAGTCCATCCGCCTCAACGCCAACGCGTTCTCCGTCCAGGGAAACGGTACGGTCTATGTGGCCAAGGTCGGGAACATCAAGGTGAAGTGGTCGCGGACCCTGCCAGCCGCACCCACATCCCTGACTGTGACCGAGGATTCCTCGGGCCGGTACTTCATGAGTTTCGTCGTGGACACCGAACTCGACATCCTGCCCGTGCTGGATACGGAAGTCGGCATCGACCTGGGTTTGACCACCTTCGCCGTTCTCTCCGACGGCACGCGCATCAGTTCGCCCAGGTTCCTGCGCCGCGCCGAGAAGAAGCTGAAGCGGTTGCAGAGGGGCCTCAACCGCAAGGCCAAGGGTTCGAAGAATCGAGTCAAGGCTCGTGTCAAGGTCGCGCGGCAGCACGCCCGCGTGGCCGACCGTCGCCGGGACTGGCACCACACGGCATCCACGCAGATCATTCGCGACAACCAAGCGGTGTATGTGGAAGACCTCGCGGTGTCCGGCCTCGGCCGCACCCGGCTGGCGAAGTCCGTGCACGACGCCGGCTGGTCGGCGTTCGTGAACATGCTGGAGTACAAGGCAGTCAAGCACGGGCGGTACTTCGGGAAGATCGGACGCTTCGAGCCGACCTCCCAAGTCTGCTCCGCGTGCGGCGTCAAGGACGGCCCCAAGCCCCTCCACGTCCGCCAATGGACGTGCCGGGCGTGCGGAGCCGTCCACGACCGCGACGACAACGCCTCCCAGAACACCCTGGCCGCCGGACGGGCGGACAGGCTAAACGCCTCGCAGAGCGCAGATAAGACCAGGACGAAAGTCCCGGCACAGCGCGTTGAAGCAGGAAGCCACCCAGACGGTCAGCCGACCGCAGCAGGAATCCCCGACCGTCAGGTAGGGGAGCACGTCAAGAGACGAACTCCTCGTCTCCGTAACGGACTTGGGCCTTGGTCCAGTCGACGCCCAGTGACTTGGTGAACTTCTGGGCCAGCGGCAGGTCGGCGAGCGGGGCGATGAGGGTGAGCCGGCCGTCGAGGGTCACCGAGCCGCCGCCCAGCTCGTCGCGGGCCTCCGGGTCCGCGACCAGTGCGTCATGGAGCTGCGTCGCGGAGACGCCGGGCGCCTGGATCTCCACCGCGTCGGTCTCCGGTGACGTACGCGGCAGGCACCGGAAGGTCAGCACCGACTCCTGGTGGTACTGCTTGGCGATGACCCCGGCGATGTGGTGAAGGCCGTCGCGGCCGACCCTGTTGACATCGAACTCGCGCGAGCGCTCATAGGTGGCCTGCTTCAGGTCACCGGACCAGAAGACGCCGTCGAGCAGCTTCGAGGCGCCGGGCCGGGCCCCGTTGGCACGGATGATCCCGCGCACTTCGTGGTCGAAGTGGGTGAGCCGGGTCCTGAGCCGCGGGTCGGCCGGATCAGTGATGATCGCGGTGTTGTTCGTGGCGAAGACCTCCGCCGTCGGACAGCCGTGCCCCGTCGGAGCGGCCTCGGCGGTTCCCGCACCCGCCACTCCCAGCGTCAGGGCCCCGACCGCGACCAGGACGCGCAACCTCTGCTTCATGCCTCAACTCCCTGCCCCATGGCTCACGTTGCTGCGCCGATGGCGCATCTGGATCACCGTAGGGCTCTCGCGCAGGGTTAATCGCGGTAACTCCACGTATGGCCGATATCGAGTGGTTGTACCGGAGGGTGAGGGGGCGGGCGAGGCGCGACGCCCGCCCGGGCTTGGGTCACCGGCGGGTCACTGGCCTCGCCAGACGTTGTCGAAGGCCGCGTCCTCGATGCTGCGCCGCTGCCGCACGCCCGCCAGTTCCGTCACCGCGTCGTCGACGGCGGCCAGCACGGTCACGACCGCGTCGCCCGTGCGGTCCGCGAACTCCTCGGGCGGCTCGTCGCGGAGCCGGGCGGCGGCTGCGAGACCGGTGAGGACGGGCTCGCCCGAGGCCCAGCGCTCCACCGCGCGACGCCGCTCCGGCGAGTCGGCCACCGCGGTGCGGCCGGTGCTCAGCGGAATCCAGCGCCGGTGCTGCCGGGTGACGCCTCCGTCCGTTTCGAGCGCGGCGAGGTAGGCCGCGTACAGGCCACGACCCCGGCGCCAGAGCCAGTCCTCGACGGACTCGTACGGTGTCTGCCGGGCGAGGGCCGCCGCCGCTTCGGTCAACTGCCGGTCATCCAGCGCGCGCGGCAGACCGGGGACGATGCGGTCGCCGTCCAGGGTGAGGACCTCGGCGTCGGCGAGGTCGAGCAGTTCGGCTCCGGCGAGGGCCAGGGAGAGGTCGCCCTGCTCGACGGGGCGGCGGGTGGTGACGTCCAGGCTGACGAGCAGCAGGTCCCGTGCTGTGGTCATGTCGGATTCCCTGTCGGAGGCGTCGATGGGCGTCGGTTCCGGGTCCGGGGTGTGGCCTGTCGGGCTCGGCGCCTCACCACCGTGCGGTCGCGGGAAGCCGACGCGCGGACGGGCGCCGGGGAGTTCACCGAGGACGCTGAGGAGTTACGCAAGGGGCGCGCTGCCATGCGCGGATCCTAGTGAGATCGGGTGGGATCCGGGAGTGTGCCTCACCGTCGGCGCCCGCCTTGGGGGAGTGGTGGATCCGCCGTGAGTAGCGCCCTCCGATCCCCCTGTCAGATGGCGTAGTGCCAGGCGGTCAGCATGTAGGCGCCGTACCAGGAGCCGAACAGGGAGGCTGCGGTCAGGACGATCGCCGTGGTACGCGGGCGGGCGTGGCTGAGGCCTCGGGCGAGGGGGATGAGGAAGATCAGGGCGGGGACCACCAGGCGGAGTTTGGAGTGGTAGTAGTTGCTCTGTCCGAGGGTGAGGACGAGGATCGCGGTGCCGTAGACCAGGAGCGGTGGCCAGGTGCCGCGCTGCCAGGCGAGGGCCGTGGCGGCGATGAGCGCCAGGAGCAGGACAGCGGTGCTGACGGGCACCCAGCCGTCGGCCTCGGTGAACGCGTAGCCGAGGAAGTGCCAGAACGAGCTGCCGTTGTCCCAGCGGGTGTCCCAGCCGGCCCGCTGGATCGTGAACCATGCGTCGGGGCGGTCGAGGCGTCGGCCCACCCACCACAGGTAGGCCGGGGTTCCGGCGCAGGCCAGGACGAGGGCGGTGACGGGGCGCCAGGTCAGGCGGCGTTCGCGTATCAGGTGCATCACGACGGCCACGGCCAGCGCGACGGCCACGGCCGCGGCGGCGGGCCGGGCCAGACCTGTCAGGAGGCCGAACATGCCGGCGGTGAGCCACGCCCTGCGGTGGGCGGCCACGAGGGTGGCGGCGGCCAGGGCGAGGAACAGCGACTCGCTGTAGGCCATGAGGAAGGAGATGGCCATGGGCTGGGCGCAGGCCAGCAGGATCGTGGCCAGGGTGGCGGTGCGGCGGTCGTAGAGCCGGCTGACGAGGACGTGGACGGCGACGAGTGCGGCGATCATCGCGAGGTGAGCGGCCACCAGTGCCGCGGTGCCGTAGCCGAGACCGGTCAGGGCGTGGACGGCGCGGATCAGGGCCGGGTAGGCGGGGAAGAACGCCAGGTTGTTTCCGGCGACCTTTCCGTCGGCGTCATGGGTGAAGCTGTCGGGGTAGCCGTCCTGGGCGATGGCCCGGTAGAGATCGCCGTCCCAGGAGAGCAGCTTGTCGTGGACGCCGGGTGCGCCGGGCGGGCTCATGAGCGCAAGGAGTACGAGGTGCAGGACGGCGGAAGCGCCGTAGATCACCAGCCCCGGCCCTGCCGCGTGCCAGGCTCTGTGCGGCCAGGTGTTCCTGGCGGGGGTGCGGGGCGCGCCCTTGGGGGGATGGGCGGTCGGGGCGGCGGGAGCGGTGTGCTGGGTTTCCGGCGATATTCGCTGGGCGCTGATCGCTGTGGTCGTCGAAGTCTTCATGAGGCTTTCTTGGTAGGCGGTCAGCGTGGTCGGGCGTCGAGCGATGCGGACGGGCGGGCCGGCGGGTCGCAGCCGTGGTACGGCGCGGCGCACAGACCATGCCGTACGGCCGGCAGGCCCCGGTCCGTGCTCGCGGCGCCGGTCAGGACGAACCGGCCTCGGGCAGGCCTCGGACCGAGGAGGCGCGGCAGGGCCGGGACGGTGCGGCACTCGGTGAACTCCTCCTCGGTCAACAGCGGCCCAGCTCCTCGCGTGATCGGTTCTTTGACATGCCTACGCCTGGGAGGGGGTGCTCGGTTGACCCACGAGACGCACATCACACACCCGGCGGCCTCCCGAGCGCGTGCCCGCGTCGCGAGCGCAGCGACCAGGAATCCCAGGAACCCAGGCAACCCGAGGTGTCCAAGGAAGCCGACGAACCCCGAAAAGCGCCGGCCAGGGCAGCACCGAGACGGCGTCCCGGCCCAGAGGTGAGAGCCCCGCCGGGTACCTGCGAGCGAGACACGAGAAGACCCGCTTTCCCGACCCTCACCACGACTAGATCATCCCATCGCCCCTTTTTGGGGACTCACCCCGGCTGGGAGCGGATGCCGATGCCGATGCCGAGGCAGATGGGGAGGCGGCCCGGCCGCACGTGCCCCGATGACGATGCCGCTGAAGCCGGCCCCTGTGATCAGATGAGGCCATGTCCCGTCGCACCAAGCGCCCCGCACGTTCCGCCGTCCCCAAGTCCTGTCCCTGCGGGCTGCCCGCCGCCTATGCCGAGTGCTGTGGCCGTTATCACTCGGGCACGGCCGCCGCCCCCACCGCCGAGGCGCTGATGCGCTCGCGGTTCAGTGCCTTCGCGGTGCAGGACGGGCCGTACCTGATGCGCACCTGGCACCCGGACACTCGGCCCACCGGCATCGACTTCGACCCCGGCATGCGCTGGACCCGACTGGAAATCCTGGACACCGCCGACGGCAGCGCCTTCCACTCCACCGGCACGGTGACCTTCCGGGCGCACTACACCCACGGCGGCGAGCCCGGCTCCCTGCATGAGCAGAGCCGGTTCTCGCGGGTCGACGGGGCCTGGGTCTACCTCGACGCCGTCTTCACCGACTGACCCGAAGCGGGCCTGAGAGCGCACCCCGCACCCGGCCTCCCCAACTTGCCTACCGATCGGTCAGACTGCTGACCGGTCGGTTAGAGTCGAGCCCGATCACATCCGCATCACGGGAGAGGGAGTGGTGAACGTGAGGGCTGCGGAGCCTGGGCAGCGAACGACCTGCTGCATCGTCGGCGGGGGGCCGGCGGGGATGATGCTCGGACTGCTGCTCGCCAGGGCCGGCATAGACGTGACGGTCCTGGAGAAGCACGGCGATTTCCTGCGGGACTTCAGGGGCGACACGGTCCACCCCTCGACCCTGCGCCTCCTGGACGAACTCGGCCTCGGAGAGCGCTTCGCGGCGCTGCCCGCGCGCAGGCTGGAGGAGATGCGCATGGAGATCGGTGACACCACCGTCGTCATGGCCGACTTCCGCCGCATCCCCGGCCCGCACAAGTACATCGCGATGGTGCCGCAGTGGGACTTCCTCGGCCTGCTCGCCGAAGCGGCGTCCAAGGAACCGTCGTTCACGCTGCGCATGCGCACCGCGGTGACCGGCCTGCGCACCGACGGCGGCCGCGTCACGGGAGTGCGGTACGTGGACGAACACGGCCGCCCCGGCGAACTGGCCGCCGATCTCACGGTGGCCTGCGACGGCCGGGACTCGGTCGTGGCCCGCCGAGCCGGACTGTTCCAGGACGAGTTCGAGGTGCCGATGGACGTCTGGCAGGCGCGAGTGCCCGCACCCGGGGGAGGCGTCAAGGAGGGCCGTGTCTTCGCCCGCTTCGGCGGCGGTCAGGCGGCCGTCACCATGGACCGGGGCGACTACTACCAGACCGCCTACCTCATCCCGAAGGGGCAGGACGAGGCGCTGCGCGGCCACGACATTCAGTGGCTGCGCGACCGACTCGGTGAACTCTTCGGCTGGGACGCGGAAGTGACCGCCGCGATCCGCTCCTGGGACGATGTGAAACTGCTCGACGTGACGATGGGGCGGCTGCCCCGCTGGTACCGGGACGGTCTGCTGTGCATCGGCGATGCCGCCCACACCATGTCCCCGGTGGGCGGAGTCGGCGTCAACCTGGCCGTCCAGGACGCGGTCGCCGCCGCCCGCATACTCGCCCGCCCGCTACGTCAACGGGCCGTCACCGTACGGGAGTTGGGGCGCGTCCAGCGTCGTCGCGGGCTGCCCGTGACCGTCGTGCAGAAGCAGCAGCGCGGCGAGCACGACCTGCTGCTGAAGCCCGCCCTTGACGGGACGCTCCGCGGTGACCGGCTTCCGCTGCCCCTGCGCCTGGTCCGGCGGTTCCCGGTGCTGCGCGGCGTGACCGCGTACCTCGGAGGCGTCGGTGTACGGCCCGAGCACGCACCCCAATACGCCCGTAGTAAAGGCTAGTTGAGGGGTCTCAGCGTTCCACGGCGAGCAGCGTGAAGGTCACCAGTTCGGCCGCGGCCGCGTCCAGGTCGAGCTCGGGGTGGACGAGCCAGTGCGCGATGACGCCGTCGATCGCCCCGCCGATGGCGAGCGCCACCGTACGCGTGTCGAACTCGCGGAAACCGCCTGTCTCCTGACCCTTCGTCAGTAGGTCTGCCAGTCCTTGCCAGCGGCCGGCGGTGTCGTGCGAGCCCGGCGTCTTCAGCTTGGTGCCGCCCTGGTCGTCGAGCAGCATCTCGACGATCACCCGCACATGGCGCCGGTTGGCCTGCTGGTAGCCGATCATCGCTCGCACATAGGCGACGAGGGCGGCCTTCGGGTCGGCCTCGCGCTCGACGCGTTCGGTGACGTACGCCATGAACTGGCCGAGGACGTGCGCCAGGGTCGCCTCGGTCAGCTTGTCCTTGGAGGCGTAGTGGTAGAGGACGGCCGCCTTGGAGACGCCGGCCTGTTCGGCGATGGCGGCGAGCGAGGTGGCCGGGTAACCGCGGGTGGCGATCGAGTCGATGGTGGCCTCGATCAGCTGGCGGCGGCGGGCCTGTTCGGTGAAGGTGGGCCGGTCCGGATCGGCACTCCGACGAGCGCACATCGCGCCACCACCCCTTGCTCCGAACTCCCTGACCTGCCGTTTCCCTCGACCGTATCAGGCGCCGTCCGGGCGCCGCCGACCCGCTCAGACGCGGCTTACCGCACCCGCACCCACCTTCTCGCGGACGGAGGGCAGTCCGTTCGCCAGGTCCTCGGCCAGCAGCCGCTTGGCGATGGCGTCGGCGGCGGCGCGGAGTTCCGCGCTGCGCGGGCGGCCGCGGTCCTTCTCCAACTGCTCGTTCAGCCACGTCGACCAGGACTCGGTGATGGCCGCGACCTCGCGCTCACCGGCCGGGGTGTGCGAGAAGTAGTTGCCCTCGCGGCTCAGGAACCCCTCGTCGACCATCCGCTGGAACACCGGCACGAGCACCTCCGGTGGCACATGGCGGCGAGATGCGATCAGGCCGAGGCTCGCGTGCCCGACCATGCGCGTGTACTGCTCGACCTGCATGACCGCCCAGGCCCCCGCCACGTCGAGCCGAGTGTCGGACGCCGCCACGATCCGCCGCGCGGTGGTCATGTCCGCGCCCCGCACGATCTTGCCGACGGCGAGTTCGAGCACCTTCGCGGAGTCGCCCGTGGTCGGCTGCGCGAAGCCCTCGCCCATGTCGGTCGAGGCGGACCGCACGGTGTCGCGCAGCTCGACCTGCTTGAGGAACAGCGCCACCAGGAAACCCACCGCGGCGACCGGCACCGTCCACAGGAACACCGTGTGCAGGCTGTCCGAGTACGCCCGCACGATGGGGGCGGCCGTCGCCGGGGGCAGTTGGTGCAGCCCGCCCGGAGACTGCGCGGCCTGCCCGAGCTGGGCCGGATTCGCGCCGCTGAGCCTCGCGGCCGCGGCCACCGCGTCCTGGAGGTTCGGCTTCAGGGTGTTGGCGTAGATGGTGCCGAAGACGGCGGTGCCGAACGAGCTGCCGAGCGTACGGAAGAAGGTGACACCGGAGGTCGCCGTGCCCAGGTCCGCGTAGTCGACGGTGTTCTGCACGGCAATGGTGAGGACCTGCATGCACAGCCCGATGCCCAGGCCGAGCACGAACATGTAGAGCGATTCCAGCCAAGCGCTGACGCCCGGCCCCATCAGCGACAGCAGGTACAGGCCCACACCCATGACGAGGGCGCCGACGACGGGGAAGATCCGGTACTGGCCGGTCTTGCTCACCACGTTGCCGCTGAAGATCGACGCGATGAGCAGGCCGATGACCATGGGAAGGGTGCGCACACCCGAGACGGTGGCCGAGTCGCCGTCGACGTACTGGAGATAGGTCGGCAGGAACGTCATCGCACCGAGCATCGCGAAGCCCACGATGAAGCTCAGCACCGAGCACACCGTGAAGACCGGGTTGCGGAAGAGGCGCATCGGCAGCATCGGTTCGACGGCCCGGGTCTCCACCCAGCAGAACAGGGCGAGCGCGATCAGGCCGCCCGCGAACAAGGCGATGATCGTGGGTGAGCCCCAGGCGAACTCGTTGCCGCCCCAGCTCGTCGCCAGGATCAGGGCGCTGGCCCCGGCCGCGACCAGACCGATGCCGAGGTAGTCGATGACGGGCTTGGCCACGGAGCGGACCGAGGGGATGTTCCGGGCCGCCGCGATCACCACGAGGATCGCGATGGGAACGTTGACGTAGAACGCCCAGCGCCAGCTCAGGTGGTCGGTGAAGAGCCCGCCGAGCAGCGGCCCGATGACGGTCGAGACGCCGAACACGGCGCCGATCGCCCCCTGGTACTTGCCGCGTTCGCGCAGCGGGATCACATCGGCGATCAACGCCATCGCGGTCACCATCAGGCCGCCCGCGCCGATGCCCTGGAGGGCCCGCCAGGCGATGAGGAGCGACATGTTCGTGGCGAGACCGCACAGGAACGAGCCGGTGATGAAGGTGATCGCGGAGACCTGGAAGACGACCTTGCGGCCGAAGAGGTCGCCGAACTTGCCGACGAGCGCGGTCGCGACGGTCTCCGCCAGGAGGTAGGAGGTGACCACCCACGACATGTGCGCGGCGCCGCCGAGGTCCGAGACGATCGTGGGGAGCGCGGTGCCGACGATGGTCTGGTCGAGCGCGGCGAGCAGCATCCCGAGCATGATCGTCCCGAACACGATGTTCCGCTGCCGGACATCGAGCACGGGTGGCGAGGACACGGGTGCTGTACCGCTGGCGGTGGTCACACTGGCACCCTCACACCGCCGCAGGTGACACGCATGCGGTGTAGGCCGGGTGAGTGAAGCGCCGGAGGGCTTCCTGAGAGCCCGTGTCCGAACGTTCGGGCGCAGGCTCTCAGGCGCCGAGCACGACGTCGGAGCCGACCGGCTCGGTCAGGGGCAGGACGGCCGGCGCCCCGGTGCGGTGGAGCCTTGGCAGCGCGGGTACGGAGGCGACGAACACCAGGGTGGTGAGAACGAACGGCCACGTGAAGGAGTGCCCGCCGGCCGGTGCGAACATCGCGTTGAGGGCGGGCCCGAGCACGGTCGCCGTGGCCGCCCCGGCCACCGCGAAGCCGAGGCTCCAGCGGTCGGCCGCGAGCAGTACCCCGCACAGCGCCATCGCGACGAGCACGGCGTTGTAGCCCATGGTGCCGTCCACGATCCTGGCGGTGGGGGCGCCGAGCACCCAGGCGGTCAGCACTCCGACCGCGCTGCCGACGCAGGCCATCGCCCCCGCCGTCCGGCTGGCCGCGAAGATGCCGACGAGGAAGATCAGGCCCACGTACCACTGCGGCATGAGGAAGACCTGCGCGATGTTCGCGAAGAACGCGCGAGCCACGTCGTCGACGGCCAGGGCGACCGTCCCCTTCGCGGCCCGGCTCAGTTCGGCCGTCGCCGGACCGCCGTGCCACACCCGCTCGAAGGCGGGCGCCGCGATCGTCATAGCGCTCGCCACCAGGCAGAAGGGGAGCGTCAGGGAGGGCAGGCCCCAGCCGCGCAGCAGGGTCGTGGCGGCCGCGGTCACCACGGTGACCACCGCGCAGCCGCCCGCCGCGAGCACCATCGTGGACGCGTACCCGGGCCCGAGGAACACCGCGAAGCCGACCGCCACGAGACAGGCGTTGAACCCCTCAAGGCCGGCCGACACCCTGCCCCGGTCCACCCCGAGCAGCCGCGCGGTACCCGTGCCGATCGCGGTGCCGATCAGCCCGTAGAGGCCGTACCGCCAGCCCGCGGTGAACAGCGCCACCGTGAAGATCGCCCCGGTCAGCGCACTCGGCATGAATTCCACCTGCGCCTGGCCGCGCAGCACCTGCACCGCGAACAGCCTCCCTCGTCGTGCCCGCGGTATCCGCACGTGACCCTCCCCCTGACCACCAAGAGACCTGTCCACCAAGAAATCTGACCACCGGCAAACCTGACGGCTAAGAAATCGGCCCGTAACAGCCAAGCGCACAGTAAGGGGTGGCATAGGGGACTTAGCAAGGGACATACATCACCAGAATGTGGCATAAAAGCGCCCGGAATCCGCGCCGCCGGAAAGGTTTGTATACGACGACAGCGCGGAGGGGGCGGTTACGGACGATGGAACGAGCCGGGTCCCGAAGGGCGCCGCCCGACGCTCGCGAAGGAGGCCGAGCCGCACGAGCGAGCCGCGCGAGCGACCGGCACGAGCGAGCCGTGCCGATCGGCCTCACGACAATCGGCCGTCAACTGGCCGTCTTCGTCGGGAAATCCGGGAGTCCCTTGTCGTAGAGCCAGGCATGGAGCAGCGGACGGACCGGCTCCCCGGCCGTGGACTCGGCGTGGGCGATGAAGGTGGCGGTGTCGCCGATCCGGCCGCGCCGTGCCGCGTGCCAGCCGCGCAGCACCGCGAAGAACCGCTCGTCGCCCAGCGTCAGACGCAGCGCGTGCAGGGTGCAGGCGCCCCGGTTGTAGAGCCGGTCGTCGAAGATGCGGCGCGGGCCCGGCTCGGCGAGCCGCAGGTTCTGGCCGCGCCGCGCGAGGCTCCGCCACTCGCGCTGGGCGATCTCGTCGGCGCTGTCCTCGCCGATGTGCTCCGACCACAGCCACTCGGCATACGTCGCGAAGCCCTCGTTCAGCCAGATGTGCCGCCACTCGCGGATGCCCACGCTGTTGCCGAACCACTGGTGCGCCAGCTCGTGGGCCACCAGCGTCTCCCAGCCCCGCCGCCCGTCGATGTGGTTGCGGCCGAACACCGAGCGGGTCTGGTTCTCGACGGGTGCGGCGAGGTCCGCGTCGACCACGACCGCCCCGTACGCCTCGAACGGGTACGGCCCGAACAGCTCCGAGAAGTGCCGCAGCATGTCGGGCTGGCGGCCCAGATCGTGCCGAGCCGCCTCGGCGATGCGGGACGGATAGGCGTTGTGCACCGGGATCGGTCGGCCGCCCGGCGGCCCCGGTGCGAGCACGCTGTCGTGCTGGAAGCGGCCGGTGTAGAGCGCTGCCAGATAGGTGGCCATGGGGCCGGGGTGGTGGTAGGTCCACACATCGGTGGAGCCCTCGCTGCGGCACTCGGTGAGCGTCCCGTTCGCGAGAGCCTGCCGATCGCGCGGCACCGTGACCCGGAAGGTGTACGCGGCCTTGTCGTCGGGCCGGTCGTTGCACGGGAACCAGGACGGCGCCCCCAATGGCTGCGAGGCGACCAGGGTGCCGTCGTGGCTGTCGCCGGTACGGTCCCAGCCGATGCTCCCGAACGGCGAACGGATCGGCCCGGGCCGCCCGCCGTACCGCACCTTGGTCGTGAACAGCTCGCCCGCGGCGACGGGTTGACTGGGCGTCACATACAGCTTGCCCTGCCGCTGGCGGATGCGGGCGGCCCTGCCGTCGACGTGCGCCGTGTGCGCGCTGAGCCGGGAGAGGTCGAGCTCGACCCGGTCGAGCGGCCGCAGGGCGACGGCCTGGATGAGCGCCGTGCCCGCGAGCTGACCGCTGACGGAGTCGTAGGCGATCCGCAGGTCGTAGGCGAGCGTGTCGTGGCCGTACGAGCCGTGCTGCGGGAAATAACGGTCCCTGCGGCCGGTGGTCACCTCGTCCGCCACGGCGAGACCGCCGAGGGCGGACAGGGCGGCGACCCGGACGAGCGACCGCCGCGTGCACCGGGTCATGCGGCGCTCCCTTCCCGAGAGGTTCCCTGACGGATCGTCACCATTGGTTGATGCATGGGGAGTTGGGCCTCGGACGACTGCTCGCCCGCGATGGGGTTGCCCGCCCAGCGGGTGTCCGGCGGCACGCTCTCGCCGCGCATCACCAGCGAGGCGGCACCCACCGAGGCCCGGGCGCCGACGTCGGTGCCGGGCAGCGCGATGCTGTGCGGGCCGAGTGACGCGCCCTCGGCGAGCCGAACCGTGTCCAGGCGCATGATCCGGTCGTGGAAGAGATGGGTCTGCAGCACACAACCCCGGTTCACACTCGCCCCGTCCCCCAGCGTGATCAGATCGGTCTCCGGCAGCCAGTGCGTCTCCAGCCATACCCCGCGCCCGATGTGCGCGCCGAGGCTGCGCAGCCACCAGTTGAGGACCGGCGTGCCGGTGAAGGAGCCCGCCATCCACGGCACGGCGAGGGACTCGACGAAGGTGTCGTACAGCTCGTTGCGCCACACGAAGGACGACCACAGCGGATGCTCGCCCGCCTCGAACCGGCCGACCAGGATCCACTTCGCGGCGGTCGCCGTGAGCCCCGCCACCGCGGCCGCGACCACGAGCAGCACGGTCCCGGCCAGGGCGGCCAGCGGCAGCCCGCCCCGGTTGAGAGCGCTCTGCTCGCCGACGAGGACGGCCTCGGCGAGCAGAACCGAGCACATCAGCGGCAGTACCCGGCACAGCTCGACCGCGGACCGGGCGAGCACGAGTCCCCGCGACGGTTCGAAGGTGCGGCCGGGGTCGGCCGCGGCCGGCACCCTCGGCAGCGGAAGCGCGGGCCGGCCGAGCCACGAACTGCCCGGCTCGCTCTGCGCGGGCGCGTCGCACAGCACGCCGACCAGCGCGCCGTCGGGCACCCGCCGGTCCGGGCCGACGATGCCCGAGTTGC
The DNA here is from genome assembly GCF_053597395.1 of Streptomyces sp. NPDC001415. Taxonomy (NCBI): domain Bacteria; kingdom Bacillati; phylum Actinomycetota; class Actinomycetes; order Kitasatosporales; family Streptomycetaceae; genus Streptomyces; species Streptomyces sp. NPDC001415. The sequence goes on along the minus strand of NZ_JBSFIE010000004.1, from coordinate 218,779 downwards.
CGACGAAGGCCCTGCGCCCCACGGTCGCCGTCCCCAACCGCAGCCAGCCGCCCCGGATTTCGTACGGTGCGACCAGGGTGTCGTCGGCGAGGAACGCGCCGTCCTCGACCGTCAGGAGCGAGGGCAGCGGCAGCACCGTCGAGATCTCGGCGCGCCGCCCCACCTTGGCGCCGAGCAGCCGCAGCCACACCGGGGTGGCGAGGCTCGCGTACAGCGGGAAGAAGCTGCCGCGGGCGCCGTTGAGCAGCCGGGTCACCAGCCAGGCGCGCCAGGCGACGCCGCCGCACACCGGATGGAAGCCGGGCTTCAGACCCCGTCCGAGGATCCGGACCAGGGCGGCGAGCGTCAGCATCGAGAACACGGTGGTGACCACCGCGATGGGCGGCGCGGCGAGCAGCAGGCGCACGGCGACCGCCGAGAGCGTGTCGCAGGACCGCACCAGGTAGTAGACCCCGACCAGCGCGGGCCCGGTGGACAGCAGCGTCAGCATAGGCAGGCCGATGAGGGAGAGCGCGTACGCGGCGGCCCAGCGGCGCGAGCGCTCGGGGCGCGGCGCGGGCCAGCCGGTGCCGGCGGCGCGCTCGTACGATTCGGCCTGCCGCGCCGGTGAGCCGAGCCAGCGCCGGCCGGGCGGTACCTGCCCGTCCAGGCAGGCGCCCGGCTCCAGTTCGGCGTCCGCGCCGAGGACCGCGCCGGGCATCAGGGTGCTGCGGTGGCCGACCCGGGCGCCGTCGCCGACGCGGACCGCGCCGATGTGCAGGGTCGCGCCGTCCAGCCACCAGCCGCTGATGTCGGCCTCCGGCTCCACGCTCGCACCCCGGCCGATCGTCGCGAGGCCGGTCACCGGGGGCATGGCGTGCAGGGCGGCCCCGGGGCCGACCCGGCAGCCGAGCGAACGCGCGTACAGCCGGGCCCACGGCGTGCCGAGCAGGGAGGCGACGCCGAACGCGGCGACGACGCGCTCGGCCGTCCACAGCCGCAGGTGGACGCGGCCGCCGCGCGGATACGCGCCGGGCCTGACGCCCCGGGTCAGGAGGCGCGCCGCCCCGCCGCCGATCGCGAAGCGGGCGGGCGCGCTCATCAGGAGGAGCGTGCCGATGGTCACGAACCACCAGGAGGTGTGCGGCGCCCAGGCCTGCGGTGCGAGCCATCCCAACAGGTTGTCGAGCGCGGCCAGACCGACGAGACCGCGCAGGCCCGCGATCCCGAACAGCCCTGCTGTGACGAGGAGTTGGACCACCCCGGCGCCACGAGGTACCGGCCGCACGGGCCGGGCCTCGGCGGCCGGGCCTTCGAGGGATTCCAGGTGCTGGGCCATGTCGCGCAGTACGGGGCGGCGGTAGAGGTCGGCGACGGACACCCCGGGGTAGTGCTCGCGCAGCTCGGAGGCGAGCCGGGCCGCGCTCAGGCTGGAGCCGCCGAGCGCGAAGAAGTCGCTGTCCGGCTCGGGGCGCACGCCCAGCATCCGCTCCCACGCCCCTGCGAGGCGGCACGCGGTGGAGCCGTCCTCGGCGGCGTCGCCGGCGGGGCCGCGCTGGGAGGGCAGCGGCCAGGGCAGGGCGTCCCGGTCGACCTTGCCCGAGGTGCGGGTCGGCAGTTCGGTGACCTCGACCAGCAGCGGCACCAGGGCGGCCGGCAGGCGCTCGGCGAGGAAGCCGCGGGCCTGGTCGGCGCGGAAGCCGCCCTGCTCGGGCACCACGTAGCCGACCAGGACCTGGCCGCCGGCCGGAGTGCCGCGCACCGCTCCGGCCGCCGCGCGCACGCCGGGAAGCGCTCTCAACATGGCGTCGATCTCGCCGAGTTCGATCCGCCGCCCGCCCACCTTGACCTGGTCGTCGGTCCGCCCGAGGTGGACGAGCCCGGCCGCGTCGGCCCGTACGAGATCGCCGGTGCGGTAGGCGCGGCGGGTGTCGAGGAGGGGGAGCGGCGTGAACCGTTCGGCGTCCTTGGCGGGATCGAGGTAGCGGGCGGTGCCCGCGCCCGCGATGACCAGCTCGCCCTCGCCGCCGTAGGGAACGGGCTCGCCGGCCGCGTCCAGGACCGCCAACTCCCAGCCAGCCAGGGGCAGTCCGATGCGGACGGGCTCGCCGGGCAGCATGCGCGCGGCGGTCGCCACCACGGTCGTCTCAGTGGGGCCGTAGGTGTTCCACATCTCGCGGCCCTTGACCGCGAACCGGTCCGCGAGCGCGCCCGGGCAGGCCTCGCCGCCGACGATCAGGAGCCGGACCTCGTCGAGCGCCTCGTCCGGCCAGAGGGCTGCGAGTGTGGGCACCGTGGAGACCACCGTGATGCCGTGTTCGATCAGCCAGGGCCCGAGTTCGTGGCCCGCCCGCACAAGGGAGCGGGGCGCCGGAACGAGACACCCGCCGTGCCGCCAGGCCAGCCACATCTCCTCGCACGAGGCGTCGAAGGCGACCGAGAGCCCGGCGAGCACCCGGTCGCCGGGGCCCAACGGCCGTTCGCTGACGAAGAGTTGGGCCTCTGCGTCCACGAACGCGGCTGCCGAACGATGGGTGACCGCCACGCCCTTGGGGAGCCCTGTGGAACCGGAGGTGAAGATGATCCAGGCGTCGTCGTCGGGCGACGCGGGCCGCCAGCGCTCGGCCAGCGGCGCCACGGGCCCCGGCAGTATGCGCTCGTCGGCCTCGATCACGGCGCACACCCCCGCCTCGTGGAAGACGGTCGCCGCGCGCTCCTCGGGATCGTCCGCGTCGACCGGCACGTACGCCGCGCCGCACAGCAGGACCGCCAGAATGGCGAGGTACAGGTCACAGGTGCCGGACGGGATCCGGACGCCGACCCGGTCGCCGGGGCCGATGCCGTGGCGGGTCAGCCGCACGGCGCGTTCGGTGATCCGGTCGCACAGGTCCTGGTAGGTGAGCCTCTCGCCGCCCGCGTCGAGTGCGGGTGCGCCCGGATGGGCGGCCGCCGTCGCGTCCAGTACGTCGAGCAGGGTGCGGGGGTGCGGGGCGGCGGCGCCGCGGAAGACAGCCGGCAGATGCGAAGACATACGGTATGCCTCTGGCGTAGTGCGGGTGGTACGGACATCCTTCGGACATCCGCCCATCCAGACGGGCATATCCAGCGGCGGGTTCGCTCCGGCCTTGGGACTTGACGATATTTATCCGTTGTTTTCGAAGTGAATCGGATGATTATGGCGCCGATCGGGGCAAGTTCAAGGCCGATCCCGGTGGCTCAGGTCCCTTGCGCGTAGCACTAGTTCGGTGGCGAACCGGTGTTCGGGATCGGTGAGGCGCTCGCCGAAGACGGACTCCAGGGTGCGCATCCGATAGCGCACGGTTTGCGGGTGCACGTCAAGCAGCTCGCCCATCTGGGCGGCGGTACCCCGGGTCGCGAGCCAGGTCCGCAGGGTTTCGATGAGCCGGTCGCGCCGCCCGGGCGTCAGCGCGTCGAGCGGCGCGAGCTCGCGGCGGCCGAGGTGTTCGAGGAGCGCCGGGTCGGAGCGCAGCCATAGCGTGACGAGGTGGTCCTCGCAGTACAGCGTGCCGAAGTCGTTGTCGATGACCCCCGACGCGGCGAGTTCGAGGACCTGACGGGCCCAGCGCAGGGAATCGGACGCATCGCCGATGGGCACCTCAAGTCCGACCGCAGCCCACGAGCCGTGCAGGGCCGCGTCCAGCATCCGTCTTCGTATGTCGTCGACCGGGCCCGGCACCAGCAGATGCGGAAGCGGCTCGCCCGGATCGATCAGGACATCGTTGTCCAACGCCGCCCGCGTGAGCTCACCGCCGGATCGGAGCGCGACCAGCGTGACCCGTTCGGGGAGCGGCCAGTGGGCCCGGTCGGCGAGCTCGGCGATCGCCGCGCGCGGCACCGGGGACCCGGCCAGGATCAGATGCAGTAATCGTCTTCGCAGCGCGTCCGAGCGCTCCCCGGAGAACGAGGTGACCTCCAGATAGCCCTCGCGTGAGAGCACTTCCAACTCCTCGACGTAGGTGAAGAGCGCGTCCGCGAAGCTGAGCATCAGCGCGGGGGAGAGTTTGTAGCGTCGGCCGATCTTCTTGGCCCGGCGCAGCGCCACCCGGGCGCCGAGCCGGTAGGCGCCCTGGAGGGTGTCCAGACTCCGGCCCTCGTACGCCTCGAACCGGCCGAAGCGGCGGCACATCTCGTCGCGCAGCGTGGAGGGCGCGCTCGGGGAGGCGACCTGGTCGACGAAGACGGCGAGGTTCTGCTCCACGCCGACCCGGATCGCCTCGCCGTAGGGTCCTTCGAGCAGCCGGGCGTACTCGGGGTAGGCGCGGGTGATCTCGGCGCCGATCTCCTTGAGCAGGCCCGGCAGTTCGGGCCGCATGATCGCGGCGAACTCCTGTGGGAGCGGCCCCAGCGGCTCCTGGATGTCCGGTGATTGCGCGGCTGCGGGCATCTCACTCCCCTTGCACTACGGCGCCCGGCGGGGGAGGGCCGAGGGAGAAAGCGCTCCCACCGACCGACAGGTGCGTACCTTTCGCGGACTGCTGAACCTAGAACAACTCCCGTGTGAGGGACAACACTTGGGGCGGCGTTCCACTCATGGGGCATCGGTTGTCGGCCGATTCGGGCGCGGCCCGGCGGGAGCACGCACGGGCAGCCGTCGGGTGAGGGCGGGCGAGGGTTACCGCGCAGCTGAATGCCAGTACTGGGAGAGCAGTTTGCCGTCGTTCGGGACGACCGTCCCGGGGGCGTTCAGACCGGCGAGGTGGGTCGAGGCGCTGTCCAGTACGACGCTGTTCCTGCCGGCCGCCGAGGGCAGTCCCGTCTTGAGGTTGACGGCCCAGTCGAGGAGCCCGGCGAGTCCGCAACCGCTTGCACCGGGCACCGCGAACGTCGTGTCCGTCTGGCTCGCTCCGGTGAGGGCGAGGCGGTTCATGACACCCGCGGTATTGGGCGTCCCGTCGCCGTCGAAGCGCTTGATGCCGAGGGCCGGGGCAGTGATGTTCTGAGGGCGCAGCACGATCGGGTGGGCGGCGGAGCCGATGTAGCAGGAGCCGCCGAGGAACGGGTTCTGGAGGTGGACGCGGACCGGGAGCGCGATGATCGGCCGCCCGGAGGTGGCACCCGCGGTGAGGTTGAAGTCGGTGGGCGCACCGGCCGATTCGACGGTCGCGGTGACCCGGTTGAGGGTGCTGTTGGTGATCTGCCGGCAGATGTCTCCGATCACGGGGATGTCGCTCGGGCACATCAGGCCGAGCAGTCCGCCCGGGATGTCGGCGGAGTCGGCGATCAGCGCGCCGCCGGCCGGTGCGATCAGGGTGGGCGCGCCGCCGGTGTGCTGCACCACGCCGATCTGCAGGTCGCTGGCGCCGGTGGCGACCTCGGTGCTGCCCAGCTTGATGGAGCCGCTCGCCGCGTGGGAGGCGATGCACTGCGCGATTTCGGCGCGCCCGTCGGCGGCCAGCATCGCCGGGTCGTCCACCGGGCAGCGGGTGAACGGGGCCCACTGGCCCCCGAGTCGGGTCGCCGGAGCGGAGTCGGCGGCGGCCGGACCGACGGTCCCCATGACGGTCAGGGCCGTGCAGGTGGCAAGCAGTCCCGCACGAAGACGGGTGGATGCGGGTCTGGGTCTCATGAGGTCTTCCCCTCTCGACGTCAACGTCTCGACTCGTGACGTCCTGTACGGATGTCCGGTACGGGTTTGGGCGGCGCGGCAACAGCCGTGTGCAGCAGGAGAGTTGGCCGAATTGGCACCGCCGTGGTTCTCAACGAAGGGGCAGCGGTACGTTCGTCGGCTGCTTGTCGGGGGTGCAGAGCTTCGCGGGGTCGTCCGGGATGCCGGACGCGCACGGCGCCCCCTGGTTCTGCTTGACGGTGTTGGCGGGCCCGGACACGGACGCGGTGAACAGCGGGCTCAGGTCCTCGCCCACCCCGCAGCCGGTGAACGGCGGAATGGTCACGGAGCCGTCGAGCGGTCCGCCCCGGGAGAGCGAGTAGCCCCGCCAGACGGTGTCCGTGCCCTTCTTGAGCTTCCCGAGCAGGACCACGTGGTCCTTGGTGTTCTTCGCCGGGTCCGGGTCATCGGAGTAAAGGGATCTGGTGGTACGGCAGTTGGGGCCGACGTCGAGGGGTGTCCCATTGACCTTGACCTCGGAGATGCGCAGCACCAGCGGGATCCTGATGTACGTCTCGCCGTGTCCCGCGGTGTTGTTGAGGTCCGAGTCGATGACCATGGGCCCGGTCTCCTCCAGCGTCATCGTGGCGGTGGTCGGCATGAACCCGAAGGTGAGGAACGTCGCCGGGCCTGGCGGGGTCTGGGCACGGCCCTGGTAGTCGAGCCGGCCCGCCGAGGTCTGGAGCAGATGGAGTTCGAAGACGCCCGGCCTGACCTCGATGCGCTTGAGCCGGCTGGGCCCCTGGACGACCTTGGTGCAGAAGACGGGGATCAGGGAGGCGCCGCTCATCTTGGTGGCGTTGGAGTATCCGGTGGTGTACGCGGCGAGCGCGACCGGGTTGGCGGTGTCGCCCCGGCACTCGGGCGCGGCGGCGGGCGGGGAGCCCTGCGCCTTCGGCGGGACGACCTTCGGGCCGCCGCCGGGCGAGGGCTGTCGCGGTCCGCCGGTCGCGGGGGCCGTCGCCGAGGCGCCGGGGGCCGGGGTGGGTGAGGAACCGGCCGCGTCTACGGGCACTTTGGCGAGCAGGGCCGGTGCGCCGGGGGTGAGTGTGCAGGTCACCGAGAGGATGGCGGGGGCGGTGGCGGCGCCCTCGGCGGTGACGGGGCTGAAGTCGAGGGTGAGGCCCGCCGCCGTCACGGTGAGCTCGCCGGGGCTGTTCGCGGTGACGGTGGGGACCTCGCCGGTCGCCTGGAGTGCGGCGCCGCCCGTCGTGGTGAGCGGCACGGAAGGGGCGGTGCCCTGCCAGAGCGCCGGGGCGGTGGCGCCGTTCTGGGCCACCTCGGTCGTCAGGCGGGTGGTGGCGCCGGTCTTGGCCGCGTGGAGGGTGGTGAGCTCGGCGACCGCGGCATCGGGCAGCGTCACCGATGTCGTGACCTCGGCGGGCCGGATGGGTGCGCCCGGAGCCGCCCGGTCGGGAAACCCGGCGCCGACCCCGACCTTCACCGGTCGAGCCCCGCCCGGGAAGGCGCAGCTGTAGGCGAGTTCGGTGCTCACCCGCTGGTCGCCGACGGCCACGTCCGCGCCCGGCACGATCCCGGCCAGGACCACGGTGGCCACCGCGACCGCGCCCCGCCCGCGCATGCTCCGCCACCGGCCGACCGGGCCCAGGGTGCCTGTCACGTCGCGTTCAGCTCCACTCGTCAGCTCCTCGAAACGGCCGGCGGCGCCTGCGCCGCAGCTGGGGGACCGACCGGCCGGCCAGGGGCCCGGCCCGCCGGTCCCGGGCGTACGCGATGCATCATGCGACGTTACGAGCCGACGATGGTGGGGTGCGTGCTGGTGCCGCTGACCACCACGAAATAGTCGCCGTTGAACGTCGGGTGGTCACCCGCGGCCACCACCCCGGAACAGCCCGCCGTCGGGTCCGAGACCGTCAGCTCGGTGGGGTTGGCCGCGATCGCCAGGTCACCGGTCGAGTTGGTGTAGGTGCCGTGCGCGGTGCCGGTCACGGTGAAGGCACAAGTAGCCACGGATACACGGGCGTTGACGCTGGAGATGTAGCCCTGCGAGACGCCGCTGCCCGCGTCGTAGTCGGTCACGTTCAGCGTCCAGGGGGTGTTCGCCACTGTGTCCACCGCACCGAGGAAGCTGGTGCACGGTTCACCCGATCTGCCGAAGTGCGCCGGGTCGATGCTGCCGACCGCCGCCGGGTTGCCGGTGGCGCTCTGGACGGTGCCCCCGGCGTCCGAGTACGTACAGGTCATGTCGATGCCGTTGACGGAAAGGACGACATTGGTGGACGCGGCGGTGAAACTCTCGGGCGAGTCGGGGCCGATCACCCAGTTCGTGGGCGCCGCCGCCAGGGCGGGCGCGGTCGCCAGAGCGAATGCGGCCGTCGCGGCGCCGCATACCAACGCAAGCTTTCCCAGGGTGCTTCGCACAGTAAATTCCTCCGATTTCACCAGCTACGGGTACGGATTCGGCCACGTACGATCCGTGACGATGCGGACGTTACTTGCGAGAAACATCGGTGCACAATCCTTCCGGTCAAGAGTGTGCCGAGCAAGGCCCGTTCTTGTGCCCTGGATGAGCAACCGGCCGGTTTTTCTTGTCGATTGGTGCGCAATACAGCCGTGCCCTCCAAGCCATTCGCGCCAAAGTTCCCGGTTCTCTCCCCATGAAGAATGTCCGGACGGCTGGTTACAGGTGAAACCCCTCACCGGATGACAACTTCCGGAGCGAAACCACTGCGGTGATGACAAGTCACCGACGTCCGGGCGCGGGCTCGCGAAAACTTCCGGAACCGGTATTGCAGAGCGAGATTACCCGGCCGTAGCGTCCGGTGTGCGGTCGGTCCGGTCCGCTCACCCGCGTCCGGTCCGCCGACGTCCCTCCCGGCCGCGCCCCCGAAGGCCGGGAGCCGCACGGGCGAAAGCCCTGGCCCGTCCCTGATTCCGGGCCGGGGACCGCTGCCCGGGGCGGGGGCGGCGCGGCTCAGCTCCCCTCGGCCGCGGCGCCCCCGCTAATTCGCGGCCGCCCACAACTGCTCATTTTCGGCGCAGTCGTCCGCCAGGCCGACTTGGAAACTTGTCAACGAGTGACAAGGAAAAGGGATTTCACCGATGTGGCTGTCCGGGATCTTGTTTCGGCGCCGCTGCTCACCTTACCGTGCGTCCCTCGGTGCCCTCGCGTCACTCCGTATGTGCCTGCTGGAGGTGGGATGGGAATTGAAGTAGTGGTCGAAGGCCTGACCAAGTCCTTCGGCAAGCAGAACATCTGGCAGGACGTCACCCTCACCTTGCCCGCGGGAGAAGTAAGCGTCATGCTGGGCCCCTCCGGCACCGGAAAGACGGTCTTCCTCAAGTCGCTCATCGGGCTGCTCAAACCGGAGCGCGGCCGGGTCCTCATCAATGGCATCGACATGGTGAGCAGCCCCGAGCGGGACATCTACGAGACCCGGAAACTCTTCGGCCTGATGTTCCAGGACGGTGCCCTTTTCGGCTCGATGTCCCTTTTCGACAACATCGCCTTTCCGCTGCGCGAGCACACCCGCAAGAAGGAGTCCAAGATCCGCCGCATCGTCATGGAGCGGGTGGACATGGTCGGCCTCCTCGGCGCCGAGGGGAAGCTGCCCGGGGAGATCTCCGGCGGGATGCGCAAACGCGCCGGACTCGCCCGCGCCCTGGTGCTCGACCCCCAGATCATTCTCTGCGACGAGCCGGACTCGGGGCTCGACCCGGTCCGCACCGCCTTCATCTCGCAGCTCCTGATCGACCTGAACGCCCAGATCGACGCGACGATGCTGATCGTCACCCACAACCTCGACATCGCCGCGACCGTGCCCGACAACATGGGCATGCTCTTCCGCCGCAACCTCGTCACCTTCGGCCCGCGCGAGGTGCTCCTCACCAGCGAGGAGCCGGTCGTCGCCCAGTTCCTCAGCGGGCGCCGCGAGGGCCCCATCGGCATGTCCGAGGAGAAGGACGCCGCGACGCTCGCCCTGGAACAGATCAACTCGCCGCTGGAGAAGGGCAGTTCTCCGCGTCGAATCCCCGCGCAACTGGAGCCGTCGCCGGGTCTGCCCGCCCGCCAGGCGGTGCTGCGCCGCAAGCTGCGGGTGATGTCCATGCTCGACCAACTGCCGCACGCGGCCCGCCGCGCCATCGAGAACGGCCTGGCGCCGGCAGCCCGGGAGGCGACGCCGTGACGATGGAGGCCGAGAGAAACCCCCCGCCCCCGACACCGTCATCCCCGACACCGGCTCCGCCTACCCGCCGCCCGCTCCCCGGCCTCGGCGCGTTCCGCCAGACCGGGCAGCTCTTCGCGCTCGCCGCCGCCGTCATGCGGGCGGTCTTCAGGCGCCCCTTCCAACTGCGGGAATTCATCGAGCAGTTCTGGTTCATCGCCAGCGTCACCATCCTGCCGGCGGCCCTCGTCTCCATCCCGTTCGGCGCCGTCATCGCGCTCCAGGTCGGCTCGCTCACCCAGCAGCTCGGCGCCCAGTCCTTCACCGGCGGCGCCAGCGTCCTCGCCGTCATCCAGCAGGCGAGCCCGCTCATCGTGGCGCTGCTCATCGCGGGCGCCGGCGGCTCCGCGATCTGCGCCGACCTGGGCTCCCGTACGATCCGCGAAGAGCTCGACGCCATGGAGGTCATGGGCGTCTCGCCCATCCAACGCCTCGTCGTACCAAGGGTGTTGGCGACCATGTTCGTCGCCGTGCTGCTCAACGGGATGGTCTCCGTCGTCGGTACCCTCGGCGGCTATTTCTTCAATGTCATCATGCAGGGCGGGACCCCGGGCGCCTACCTCTCCAGCTTCTCGGCGCTCGCCCAGCTTCCCGACCTGTACGTCAGCGAGATCAAGGCGCTGATCTTCGGGTTCCTCGCCGGGATCGTCGCCGCCTACCGCGGACTCCACCCGCGCGGCGGCCCCAAGGGCGTCGGCGACGCGGTCAACCAGTCCGTCGTCATCACCTTCCTGCTGCTGTTCTTCGTGAACATGGTCCTCACCGGGATCTACCTCCAGATCGTCCCCCCGAAGGGCGGCTGACCCGATGGCCCTCTTCACCCTTCTCGACCGCTCCGGCGACCAACTCGCCTTCTACGTAAAGGCGTTGCTGTGGATCCCGCGCACGTTGCGGCGCTACACGAAGGAGGTGCAGCGGCTGCTCGCCGAGGTCGCGTTCGGCAGCGGCGGGCTCGGCGTCATCGGCGGCACCATCGGCGTGATGATCGCCATGACCTTGTTCACCGGCACCGTGGTCGGCCTCCAGGGCTACGCCGCACTGAACCAGATCGGCACCGCCGCCTTCACCGGCTTCGTCTCCGCCTACTTCAACACCCGCGAGATCGCCCCGCTCGTCGCAGGACTCGCCCTGTCCGCCACCGTGGGCGCCGGCTTCACCGCCCAGCTCGGCGCGATGCGCATCAACGAGGAGGTCGACGCCCTCGAAGGCATGGGCGTACGCAGCCTGCCCTACCTCGTCACCACCAGGATCATCGCCGGAGTCGTCGCGATCATCCCGCTGTACGCGATCGGGCTGCTCAGCTCCTACTTCGCGTCCCGGATGACCACGGTCGTCTTCAAGGGCCAGTCACGAGGAACCTTCGACCACTACTTCAACCTGTTCCTCTCGCCGACCGACGTCCTTCTCTCCGTCCTCAAGGTGCTCATCTTCAGCGTGATGGTGATCCTGGCCCACTGCTACTACGGCTTCCGCGCTACGGGCGGACCAGCCGGGGTCGGCGTAGCGGTGGGGCGTTCGGTCCGCAACGCGATCGTCCTCATCGCCGTCACCGACTTCTTCCTCTCGCTGGCCATCTGGGGTGCCACCACGACAGTGAAGGTGGCCGGATGAACACCCCGACGGTCCGCCGACGCCTCGCCGGAGCCGTCTTCCTGCTGGTCCCCGCGCTGCTCGTATGGCTGTCGATCGCCGTGTACGACAAGGACTTCACGCGCTCCGACACCATCGCCGTCGAGACGAGCAGCGTCGGCAACGAGATGCACCCGGGAGCCGAGGTGAAGCTGCGCGGCGTCGTCGTCGGCGAGGTCCGCACCATCAGCGCCGACGGCGAGGGGGCGAGACTCACCCTCGCCCTCCACCCCGGAAAGCGCAGTCACATCCCGTCCGACGTGCGGGCGCAGATGCTGCCGACCACGCTGTTCGGCGAACGGTTCGTCGCGCTCGTGGCGCCGCCGAACCCGTCGACGAGAGCGCTCTCAGCCGACGCGACCATCCCGCAGGACCGGTCCCGCAACGCCATCGAGCTGGAGCAGGTCCTCGACAACGTCCTGCCGATGCTCACCGCCGTCAAGCCGGACAAGCTGTCGGCGACGCTCTCCGCCGTCGCGCAGGCGCTGCGCGGCCGCGGCTCCCGGCTCGGTGACACCTTCGTCACCCTTGACGCGCACCTGAAGAAGTTCAACCCCGACCTGCCCACCCTCAACGCCGACCTGAAGCAGCTCGTCAAGGTCTCCCGGATCTACAGCGACGCCGCCCCCGACGTCCTGAGAGCGCTCACAGACGCCACGACCACCACCGGCACCCTCGTCGACCAACAGACCCAACTCCTCGGCGTCTACGGCCAGACGACGAAGACCGCCCAGGACCTCACGGCCTTCCTCCAACAGAACAAGGACAACCTCATCCGGCTCAGCGAGGTGAGCCGACCCACCCTGGAGCTCCTCGCCAAGTACTCCTCGTCCTTCCCCTGCACCCTGCGCACCCTGGCCGGGTTCGTCCCCGCGATGGACAAGGCGCTCGGCAAGGGCACGGATCAGCCCGGACTGCACGTCACCGTCAAGGCCGTGCCCTCGCTCGGCAAGTACGTCGCCGGACGCGACAACCCCGCGTACACGGCGAGCGGCGGCCCGCACTGCTACCCGGTGCCGTACCTCGGTGCCCCGCTGCCCGCCGAGAGCGCTCTCACGAATACGGCGACCGCCTCCGACACCGGGCTCGGGCCGGCGAACTCGCCGCAGGAGAACGAGCTGGTGAACGAACTGCTCGCGCCCGGTCTGCGACAGGCCCCGCAGTCCCTGCCCAACTGGAGCAGTCTGCTCGTCGGGCCCGCCCTGAGGGGGACGGAGGTGACCATCAAGTGAAGCGCCGCAGCATCGCGGGCCCGCTCGTGAAGTCCCTCGTCTTCATCCTGGTGACCGCGCTCGCGACCACCGTGCTCGCCCTGTCCATCGCCAACACCGGGATGGGCGACACCCGGACGTACAAGGCGCGCTTCACCGACACGACCGGTCTGGTCGAGGGCGACAGCGTCCGCATCGCCGGGGTGAAGGTGGGCCAGGTCGACGGCGTGGAGGTCGTCGACCGACGGCTCGCGCAGGTCACGTTCTCCGTGCGGCGCAGCCGGACGATGCCGGGCACGGCCACCGCGTCGATCAAGTACCTCAACATGGTCGGCCAGCGGTACATCGAACTGGGCCGGGGCACCGGCGAGGTCGGCGCGACGCTCGCGCCGGGGGCGACCATCCCGGTGGAGCGCACCACACCTGCCCTCGACCTGACCCAGCTCTTCAACGGCTTCCAGCCCCTGTTCGAGGGGCTCTCACCCAAGGACGTCAATCAGCTGGCCGGCTCCATCGTGCAGGTGCTCCAGGGCGAGGGCGGCACCGTCGACAGCCTGCTGAAACACATCGGCTCACTGACCACGACGGTCGCGGCCAAGGACAAGGTGATCGGCGAGGTCATCACCAACCTGAACACCGTCCTGACCACCGTCAACGACCGTGAAGCGGGCTTCAACGACCTGGTGGTCACGCTCCGGCAACTCGTCTCCGGCTTCGCGGGCGACCGCAAGCCGCTCGGCGAGGCCGTCGCCGCGATGGGAGACCTCACCACGGTCACCGCCGGACTGTTCGAGGACGGCCGGGCCCCGCTCAAAGACGACATCAAGCAGCTCGGCCGGCTTTCCTCCACCCTCGCTGAGAGCGCTCCCAGGATCGGGGACTTCCTGCGGAAGACCCCCGACAAGATGCGGGCCATCACCCGGATCGCGTCGTACGGATCCTGGCTCAACCTCTACCTCTGTGAGGCCAAGGTGTCCGGCGTGACGACCGAGGACGGCAGTCCGCCGCCCACCGGAATCCCGGTCAGCGATTCGAGGTGCCAGGGATGAGACTCCCCACACCGCGCCGGCCCCGGACCGCCCTTCGTCTGCCGCGCCCCGCGCTGAAGCGCCCCACGCTGAAGCGCCCCACGCTGAAGCGTGCCACGCGCCTTACCGTCAAGCGCCCCACTTTCAACCGCCCCGCCCTGAAGCGTCCACCGGTGCGGCGACCGAGGGTGAAGCGCCCCCGCCTCAAGCCCATGAGCGAGCGCAACCCCGTAGCCGTCAGCCTGGTGGGGCTGGTGCTCCTGGCGCTGATCGGCGTCGCCGCCTACCACGCGGACGCGCTGCCGTTCATCGGCGGCGGCACGACCTACAGCGCCGACTTCTCCGAGTCCGCCGGGCTGCGTGACGGCGACGAGGTACGGATCGCCGGGGTCAAGGTCGGCGAGGTCAGCGGCGTCTCGCTGGACGGCGCCAAGGTGAAGGTCACCTTCAAGGTGAAGGACGCCTGGATCGGTGACGCCTCGACCGCGGCCATCGCCATCAAGACCCTGCTCGGCGAGAAGTACCTGGCCATCGACCCGCTCGGCACCGGCAGGCAGGACCCGGGCAGCCGCATCCCGCTGGCCCGCACGACCTCCCCGTACGACGTCACCCAGGCCTTCGAGGGGCTCAGCAACACGATCGGCGACATCGACACCGCGCGGCTCGCCAAGAGCTTCGAGACGATCTCCGACACCTTCAAGGACTCGCCCCCCGAAGTGCGTACCGCCGTCACCGGTCTCTCGGCGCTGTCCAGGACCGTGTCCCAGCGCGACACGCAGTTGGCCCAACTCCTCAAAGGGAGCGAGGAGTTGACGAAGACACTCGCCAACAGGAAGAGCAGCTTCGAGACCCTCATCGACGACGGCGGACTGCTCCTCGGCGAACTCAAGCAGCGCCGCGACGCCATCCAGGCGCTTCTCACCGGAACCCGGAGCCTGGGCAGCCAGCTCACCGGCCTCGTCAAGGACAACTCGGCCCAACTGAAGCCCACCCTCACGGCGTTGGGGCGCGTCACGGATGTCCTCGTGAAGAACCAGCAGGGCCTCGACCGCACGCTCGCCCTGGCCGGTCCCTACTACCGGCTCGTCGGCAACACCCTCGGAAACGGCCGCTGGTTCGACACGTACATCTGCGGGCTCGTCCCCAGGAACTATCTGCCGGCGAAGTCGCTTCCGGACCACGGCTGCATGCCGCCGAAGAACGGAGGCTACCCATGAGCCGACGACGCGCTCTCACGATCGTCCTGGCCCTCGTGGTGATCGCCGCGACGGTGCTCGGCGGGCTGCGCGTGTTCGCCGACCCGGGTGGCAAGCGGATCACCGCATACTTCGATCACGCCGTCGGCATCTACCCCGGGTCCGACCTGCGGATCCTCGGGGTCAAGGTGGGCGAGGTCGACTCGGTGACTCCGCAGGGCCGACAGGTCAAGGTGGTGGTGACGTTGGACCGGGGCGTACGGGTGCCCAAGGACGCGCGGGCCGCGGTCGTCTCGCCCAGCGTCGTCGCCGACCGGTACGTCCAGCTCGCCCCGGCCTACACGGGCGGCTCCGAGATCGCCGACCGGGCGGAACTTCCGGCCTCGCGCAACGCCACCCCCGTCGAGGTCGACCAGCTGTACGCCTCCATCACCGAACTCGGCAAATCACTCGGACCCAGTGGCGTGAACGCCTCGGGAGCGCTCTCAGGGCTGCTCGACACCGGGGCCAAGAACCTGGGCGGCAACGGCGCCGCGATCGGCGACTCCATCGAGCAGTTCGGCAAGGCGGCCAAGACGCTGGACGGCAGCAGCGAGCACCTCTTCGCCACCCTGTCGTACCTGCAGACATTCACCACCATGCTGAAGAACAAGGACGGCGCGGTGCGCGACGCGCAGAACCAACTCGCCGATGTGACCTCGTTCTTCGCCGACAACAGGGACAATCTGGCGGGCGCGCTCAAGGAACTCGGCACCGCGCTCGGCAACGTCAAGACGTTCGTCCAGGACAACCGCGGCAGCCTCAAGGCCGAGGTCGACAAGCTCGCCCCGCTCACCCGGATCCTCGTCGACCAGCGGGCCTCGCTCGCGGAGGCCCTGGACACCGCGCCCCTGGCCGCCGGAAACGCTCTCAACGCCTACGACCCGGCGCACCGCACCCTGGACGGCCGCGGCAACATCAACGAGATCAGCATGGGCGGCGACATCGTCTTCCCGCTCAACCCGGCGATCGCGGGCAGATCAGGCCTCGTGCCGGTGCCGCAAGCCCGCCTGAGAGCGCTTCCAACGCTGCCACTGCCTCCGGTCGGCACCGTGTACGGAACGGCGGCCGACCCCGCGAAGGGCGCCACCCCAGGCGTCTCGCAGGGCGCCACCTCCGCCCCCTCGGCGAAGAAGTGGGGCCAGGGATGAAGGCGCGCATAGCCCGGCGGACGGGCGCCGCGGTGGGCGTCGGTGTCGCGGTCGTCGTCGCCCTGACCCTCACCCTCGGCAGCTGCTCGGTGCCGTCGTTCTCCGGGATCGACCAGCTCCCGCTGCCCGGCGGCGCCGACCTGGGCAGCCATCCCTACGACATCACCGCCGACTTCGCCGACGTACTGAGCCTCGTCCCGCAGGCCGCGGTGAAGGTGAACGATGTCGCGGTCGGCCGGGTCACCAAGGTGTCGCTCGCCCCCGACGGCTGGTCCGCCCAGGTCACCATGCGGATCAGGGGAGACGTGAAGCTGCCCGCCAACGCGTACGCCCAGCTGGAACAGTCCAGCCTCCTCGGCGAGAAGTTCGTCCAGCTCTCGGGGCCGGCGAAGGAGACCAAGGAGACCGGGCAGGGGCGCCTCGGGCCCGGTGCCGCCATCCCGATCGCGCGGACGAATCGCAACCCCGAGGTCGAGGAGGTCCTGGGAGCGCTCTCGATGCTGCTCAACGGGGGCGGCGTCAACCAGCTCAAGACCATCACGACCGAACTCAACAAGGCGATCGGCGGCCGCGAACCCGAGGTCCGGTCCATGCTCCAGCGCGTCAACACGCTGGTCACCGACCTGGACGGCCACCGCACCGACATCACCGACGCGCTCGACGGGGTGAACCGGCTCTCCGCCACCCTCGCCACCCGCAAACAGCAGGTCGGCACGGTGCTCACCGGACTGTCCCCAGGCCTCAAAGTCCTTGAGGACCAGCGGGGTTCACTCCTCACGATGCTCAAGTCGCTCGACACCCTCTCCACGGTCGCCGTCTCGACGATCAACAAGAGCAAGGACGACATGGTGGCCGATCTGAAAGCGCTCTCACCGACGCTGAAGGCGCTCGCGGACTCCGGCAAGGACCTGCCGGACTCGCTCCAGGTCCTTGTCACCTACCCGTTCACCGACGAGGTGCTGCGCGGCGTCAAGGGCGACTACTTCAACGTCTACCTCGATGTGACGGCCGCGCCCGGCACTCAGGTCATCCCGCCGCTCACGACACCGCCCGCACCGGCGGCCACCGAGCGGAAGGCGCCACTCGGCCTGCCGTCCGTCGGCAGCGCGGGAGGGACGCGCTGATGCTGACCCTGGCGACGAGGCTCAAGAACGTCGCGTTCCTCGTGATCGGAGTGCTGGTGCTCGGCTACACAGGGCTCCGGTACGCCGACGTCGGCCACTACGTCGGCCTCCGCGACTACTACACCGTGAAGGTCCATCTCGCCGAGACCGGCGGCCTGTTCACCCACTCCAACGTCACCTACCGGGGCGTGTCGGTGGGCCGGGTCGGACCCATCGGGCTCACCGACGACGGGGTCGAGGCCGAGCTGCACATCGACAACTCGGCCCCGCCCATCCCGAGCGGCCTGAAGGCGGTGGTGGCCAACCTGTCCGCCGTCGGCGAGCAGTACATCGACCTCCGGCCGACCTCCTCCGGGGCGCCATATCTGGGCGACGGAGGCGAGATCGAGCAGTACGACACCTCCACCCCGGCGCCCGTCACGACCGTACTCACCAGTGTCAACGACCTTGCCGCATCAGTGCCGTTGGACTCGCTGCGCACCGTCGTCGACGAGTTCGGCAAGGCCTTCGAAGGGCGCGGCGGCGACCTTCAGGTGCTGCTCGACAACGGCACCGACTTCGTGAAGGCCGCCGACAAGGCGCTGCCCACCACGACGACGCTGCTCGCGGACGGCCAGACCGTACTGAGCACCCAGGCCGAGGAGGGGCAGGCCATCAAGAGCTTCGCGTCGGGGGCGCAGCGCCTGGCCGCCACGCTGAAGGGCTCGGACATCGATCTGCGCCGCCTCATCGCCGCCGCGCCCGACGCCGCCGGCCAGATCAGCGGGCTGCTCCGGGATCTGAACCCGCAGATCAGCGTGGTCCTCGCCAACCTCCTCACGACCGCGGACCTGGCCGTGACCCGGCAGCGCGGAATCGAGGAACTCCTCGTGAAACTACCGCCGTTGGCTGCCGCCGGTGCCACCGCCATCGACGCCAAGGGCGCCCATCTGGGCATGGCGGTCACGTTCTTCGCGCCGCTCCCGTGCACCGACGGATACGGCGGCACGGTCTACCGCAACGGCCTCGACACCCTCGACACGCCGAACCTCAACACCAAGGCGAGATGCGCCGCGCCCGCGAGCAGCGGCACCGGCGTCCGCGGCTCCGCGCACGCGCCGACCGGCGGGCCGGTCCCAACTCCCGCCCAGCCAGGGGCACTTCCCTCGATGCAATCCGTCGCGCCCGCGGTCCCGTCGTCGGCACTCTCCGGAGCCCTGGCCCTGCCCGCGCTGCCGAGCGGCGGCCCCTCGGACCTGGCCGGACTGCTCGGTCTGCGACCTGGCGCAGGCGGAAAGGACGGACGGCCGTGATCCGGATCCATGGCGGACCCCGACTTCGCCTCGCACTCGTGGTGGCGGCACTCGCCATCTCGCTCGCCTTCGCCGCCTTCGCGGGATGGACGTACCTTGGCGCGCGGGACGATTCCACCGTCGCGTACGCCACCTCGCGCGACGCCGCCCTGAAGGCGGGCCGCACGCAGATCGCGGCGCTCTCCACGCTGGACGCGGCCCACCCCGACGCGGCGCTGCGCACCTGGCTCGACGCCTCGACGGGCCCACTCCACGACGAGCTCCGCCGTACCGGCGCCGGGAAGCCGACTACCTCGGCGCGCGGCAGCGTCACCGATGCCGCCGTCACCGAACTCGACGACCGCTCCGGCACGGCGAAGCTCATCGCGACCGTGCAGGTCCAGCTCACCCCGGCGGGCGGAGCGGCCAGCACCGACCGCAAGCGCTTGGAGGCGGCGCTCGAACGCACCGCATCCGGCTGGAAGTTGAAGGCACTCAGCGCGGTCCCGGTCACCGCCCCCTGACGCCGGACCGAGAGGGAGCAGCAACGTGAGCACAGCAGAGCTGAAGGCGGCGTCCGAGCCGGAGCCCGGTGACGATGCCGCGATCCCGGGCGGCGACGGGGCTTCCGGCGTCGACGGCAAGCCCCCCGCCGGGGAGGGGTACGCCAGCGCATCGGCCACCGCCGCAGGGCGGGCCGATGAGGCGGCCTCCCGCGCAGACGGCGCATCAGGCGCCGAACCCCATCCCGACGGCCCCGCCGAAACCGCACCCCCACGTCCCACCAAGCGCCTGGGTCGCGCCCTCACCCTCGGCTGCGTGCTGATGCTTCTTCTCGCCGGAGCCGGACTCCTGTTCCAGGCAAGGCAGTTGACGCACACCGCAGCCACCGGCAACCACGCGCTCACCGACGCCTCAGCCACCACCCAGGTCATCGGCGACGTCAGCAACACGCTCGGCAAGGTCTTCTCGTACGTACCCCAGGACACCCGCGCCACCGAGGACGCGGCGAAGGAGCTGCTCGGCGGGCGGGCCGCCGGTCAATACGCCGCCCTGTTCGGGGAGTTGAAGCAACGGGTCGCCGAGCAGAAGCTCAGCCTCACCACCCATGTCGTACGAGCCGGAGTCACCCGGCTGACCCACGGCACGGCGGAGCTGCTCGTCTTCCTCGACCAGCGGGCCCAGCGCGACGGAAAGCCGGCCACCACCGCTGCCGCCCAGCTGTCCATTTCGGCCCAACTCACCGACGGGCACTGGCAGATCACCGACATCCGAGCCCGTTAGGGCACGCCCGCTGTCGCCGGGCCCTGCGAGAGGGATCACGAAGAACATGGCACGCATGACGATCCAGCCCCTGCTCATCGCCGCGATGGTGCTCACCCTCCTTGCGGGCGGATTCGCGGTGTGGGCGGGTTGGTCCTGGTACGGCGCGGCGCACGACGACTCCGCCGCCTATGCCGCCTCGCGCGACAAGGTCCTCGCGGCCGGCGAACAGGCCGTGCAGAACCTCTCCACCCTGGACCACAAGGATCTGGCCCACGGTCTCGACATGTGGCAGGACTCCACCACCGGCGATCTGCGCCAGCAACTCTCCGACGGGCGGGGCGAGTTCGAGAAGCAGGTGCGGCAGGCGCAGACCGTCACCACCGCCAAGGTGCTCGACGGCGCGGTCACTGAGCTCGACGACAGGGCCGGCCGGGCCAGGGTGATGGTGGCGCTGCGGATCACCGTGCAGGCGCCGAAGGGGAAGCCTGCCGCGAAGGACAGTCGGATGCTCGGCGAACTCACCCGTACGCCCGGCGGCTGGAAGCTCAGTGCCCTCGGCCAGGCGCCGGTCGGCAACAGTGCGGCCAACTGACCCCCTACTGGCTGCCGGACAGAGCAGGAGCCTCATATGTCGACGACCCGTCACCTGGTCAACCGTCAGCGCCGACTGGCGAACGCCGGTGCCGCCCGCGTGGCCACGGAGACACCCCCGGAGGAGCGCGGGAGGAGAGCCGCCGCCCATGCCCAGAAGGGCACGAACTCCCTTAAGGGAAAGGCTAGTTCAGAGGGGAGGGGGGCCCTGCCACCGGCGAAGGCGACCCCGTCATCGCCGGGGGCGGCGCGCCGCCGGCTGCCCGCCGCCCTCCGGCCGTCCGTCGAGCGGCCCTTCGCCAAGGGGAGCTTCCTCAAGCGGCGCTTCTCCGGTCTCCTCCGCCTGGTCTCCGTCCGAGCCCCCGTTGTCCTGTGCGCACTCATCGTCCTGCTCGGGGCCTTCGCCGCACTCGCCGCCACCCGGGCCGATTCCCTGCGCTCCGATCCGGCCGCGCGGAACGCCGCCCTCGCCGATCCGGCCCGTACCAGCGAGGTCAAGGGGCGGACCGCCAAGGACGTCGCCGCGCTGTTCTCCTACAACTACGCCGACACCTCGGCTTCCGACAAGGCAGCCTCAACTCTCCTGACGGGCAAGGCGGTTCAGAAGCATCACGACATGCTGGCCGCCGTGCGGGCCCAGGCCAAGGACCAGAAGCTGGTGCTGACGACCACCGTGACCGAGAGTGGCGTGGAGATGATCGACGGCTCTCGCGCCCGGGTTCTCGTCTACGCCGACCAGAGCAGCACGCGGACGGCGGGCAAGAAGCCCGAAACGACCTATGCCGGCGCGATGTTCACCGTCGACATGGTGCGGGGGAGTGGTGCCACCTGGCAGATCTCCGACATCGACACCTTCGGGCAGGGATCGTGAAGTCCCCGCAGCTCCCGATAATGGCGCGGCTGCCGGGAGGGAGACGGTTTCGGCGCGGGCTCGCCGGTACGGCGGTCGCCGCCGTCGTGATGGCCGCGCTCACCGCCTCGCAGGCCCCCGGTCTCCTGCACGCCGGGCCGCCCCGCCCGGACGAGCCCGCGGCCGCCCCGTCCGGCGCCGTACGCGAACAGCCTCCGGCCGACGGCTCGTACCACACCGAGCTCCCGCCGCTGGTCTCCCCACGGCTGCCGGCCGCGCCGCCCACCATGGGAGTGATCGACCCGGTGTGGACGCAGGAGGGCATCCCGGCCACCGTTCTCGCCGCGTACCAGCAGGCGGAGGCGCGGCTGCGGAACACGGAACCCCGCTGCCGTCTGCCCTGGCAACTCCTCGCCGCACTCGGCAAGGTGGAGTCCGGGCACGCCGGCGGCGGGCGGGTCGACGCACATGGCACCACCCTCACACCCATCCTGGGGCCGGTGCTCAACGGCGCGGGATTCGCCGACATCGCAGACACCGACCACGGCACCCTGGACGGGGACTCCCACTACGATCGCGCGGTCGGACCGATGCAGTTCATCCCCTCCACCTGGTCAACCTGGGCCCAGGACGGCAATGGTGACGGCCGGAAAGATCCCAACAATATCTTCGACGCAGCACTCGCCGCCGGTGTCTACCTGTGCGCGGACTCCCGCGATCTGTCGGTCCCGGCGGATCTCGACCTGGCGGTGCTGAGCTACAACCACTCCACCGACTATCTGCGTACGGTCCTGGCATGGCTGGAGTTCTACCGCCGGGGCACCCATGCCGTGCCGGACGGGAAGGGCGTGCTGCCGACCACGCCGGGCGCGGGCAGTGCACCGCAGATCGACGCCGACCACGGGGGAAAGCAGGGTGGTGGCATCATCATCGGCCCCCAGCCGAGCAGCGGACCCTCCGCCTCCGTCCCGGCGCATCCCGGCGGCAGCCCGTCCGCGTCGCCGCCCCCGCACTCGCCGTCCCCCTCACCCTCCTCGACCCCCTCCGGCTCCCCGAGTCCCTCGCCGTCGGGGAGTGCGAGCCCCGGGCCGTCGCCGTCGGGCAGCCCGAGTCTGCCGGGCTGCCCCACCGGATCGCCCACCGCGCCGACGACACCGGCTCCCACCGGCACACCGCCCACACCGGGCTGCCCCTCACCCACCCCCTGACGAAAGCACCTCCGCGAGGTCGTACCGGACGGGCTCCTCCAGCTGCGCGTAGGTGCAGCTTTCGGGGGAGCGGTCCGGGCGCCAGCGGCGGAACTGCGCGGTGTGCCGGAACCGGTCGCCCTCCATGTGGTCGTACGCCACCTCCACCACTCGCTCAGGACGCACCGCCACCCACGACAGGTCCTTCTTGCCGGTCCAGCGGCTGGTCGCCCCCGGAAGGCGGGCGCTTTCGTGCGCCGCCTCCTCGGCCCAGGCGGCCCACGGGTGCCCCTCGGCCACCGGGTCCTCCATCAGCAGCGGCGTGAGTTCGTCGATCAGTTCCGCACGGCGCTTCATCGGAAAGGCCGCGCACACGCCGACGTGCTGGAGAGCGCTCTCGGCGTCGTACAGGCCGAGCAGGAGCGAGCCGACCACCGGGCCGCTCTTGTGATGGCGGTATCCGGCCACCACCACGTCCGCCGTGCGCTCATGCTTGATCTTGTACATGAGCCGGGCATCGGGCCGGTACGGAAGATCGAGCGGCTTGGCGACCACCCCGTCGAGCCCAGCACCCTCGTACTGCTCGAACCATCGCTGGGCCACCTCGATGTCGGTGGTGGCGGGAGCGAGGTGAACGGGTGGCGAGACGTCCTTCAATGCCTCGGACAGGAGCGAGCGCCGCTCGGCCAGCGGGGTGTCGAGCAGCGAGGCGTCGCCGAGGGCGAGCAGGTCGAAGGCGATGAAACTCGCCGGGGTCTGTTCGGCGAGCAGCTTCACCCGGGACGCGGCGGGGTGGATGCGCTCGGTGAGCCGATCGAAGTCGAGGTGCCCCTCGTGCGCGATGACGATCTCGCCGTCCACCACGCAGCGCTCGGGCAAGCGCTCCTCAAGGGCGGCCGCCAGCTCGGGAAAGTAGCGGGTCAGGGGCTTGCCGTTGCGGCTGCCGATGACGATTTCCGAGCCGTCGCGATGCACGATCGCCCGGAACCCGTCCCACTTCGCCTCGTACTGCATCCCCGGCGGAATCTTCGCCACGGACTTGGCGAGCATCGGCTTCATGGGCGGCATCACCGGGAGATCCATACAACCGATTCTTACCGATATGCGGCATTACTGCCCTCCGCCTACCGTGGCCTGCATGGGCAAGGGCGAGGCGATCGAGCTGGAGGTCGGCGGGCGGACCGTGCGGCTCTCCAATCCGGGCAAGGTGTACTTTCCGGAGTTCGGCTACACCAAGCTGGACGTGGCGAACTACTACCTCGCGGTCGCCGACGGCGTCACGCGCGCCCTGCGCGACCGGCCCACCACCCTGGAGCGCTACCCCGACGGCGTCGACGGCGAGTCGTTCTTCCAGAAGCGGGCCCCGAAGAACCTCCCCGACTGGATCCCCACCGCCCGCATCGCCTTCCCCAGCGGCCGCCACGCCGACGAGATCTGCCCCACCGAACCCGCCGCAGTGCTGTGGGCCGCCCAGCTCGGCTGTCTGACCTTCCATCCCTGGCCGGTACGGCGCGAGGCCACCGACCACCCCGATGAACTCCGCATCGACCTCGACCCGCAGCCCGGCACCGACTTCGACGACGCGGTGCCGGTCGCCCATGAACTCCGGGCGCTGCTCGGGGAGTTGGGGATCACGGGCTGGCCCAAGACGTCCGGCGGCCGGGGCATCCACGTCTTCATTCCCATCGAGCCCCGCTGGACGTTCACCGAGGTGCGGCGCTGCGCCATCGCGGTCGGCCGCGAACTGGAGCGACGCATGGCGGGCAGGGTCACCACCGCCTGGTGGAAGGAGGAGCGCGGCGAGCGGATCTTCGTGGACTACAACCAGACGGCCCGCGACCGCACGATCGCCTCCGCCTATTCGGTACGCCCCAAGCCGCACGCCCCGGTCTCGGCGCCACTGCGCTGGGACGAGCTCGACCACGTACACCCCAAGGACTTCGACCTGCGGACCATGCCCGCGCGCTACGCCGAACTCGGCGATCTGCACGCGGACATGGACGACCACGCCTTCGGCCTGGAGCCGCTCCTCGAACTCGCCGCGCGGGACGAGCGCGACCACGCGCTCGGCGACATGCCGTACCCGCCGGACTACCCCAAGATGCCGGGGGAGCCCAAGCGGGTGCAGCCGAGCCGCGCCGCGAAGGAGAAGTAGGTCAGAGCCTGTGCCCCCTCCGGATCAGACCGCCGCTACGGGCGAGGCCAGTTCGAAGTCCGCCGCGTCGACGCCGCCCTCCTTGGTGTCGTCGTTGGCGAACACGAACGACTCGATGGGCACGTCGCGTTCGTCGCTGAGCGCCGCCACCAGCTCCTGCGCCACGACCGTCTCCAGGACGACCCGGGCGCTCGGTGGGCACGGGGGGAGCCGTACGACGCCGAGGCTGTCGGCCGCCTTCACGTCCCGGGTCGTGATCAGCAGGGTGAGATGGCCCGCCGCCGACAGGGAGCGGGCCAGTTCGACCTCGCGGCCGTCACCGAAGACCAGATGCAGCGTGTTGCCCGCCGACTCCATCTCGCCGTGCAGGTAGTTGCGGGTGACCGAGGCCGCGGCAGGCATCCGGGGCACCTCGCGAAGCAGCAGCGCCGCCTCCTCGGCGCTGACCCGGGAGGCGCCGGAGGCAACGCAGTCGGCGGCCACGCAGCGGGCCGCGCGCGAGCGAAGGGCGCCGACCGTCCGGGCCGCGCGGGCCCGGACGGCCTCGGCGTGAGCGGCGATGCCGTCCCACGGGTCGTCCGCGCGGCCCGCGACGGCTCCGGCGATCAGGTCGAGGGCTACGACGGCGGCGGTGAAGCCGATGGTCGAGGCGTACGAGTCGGGCTCGTTGCCCATGTCCACGGTCAGATCGGCGAGTTCGCCGAGCGGAGAGGGGGTGACATTGAGAACGGCGAGCGTCGGTAGGCCCTGGGCCGCCTTGAACGCGGCGATCGTGTCCGAGCTGCGGCCGCCCTGCGAAACCCCGATCAGCAGATCGGTGTCGAAGCCGCGCAGCCCGTCCTCGATCTCGCTGGAGAGCACCCGCTGGGCGGGCACGCCGTGGCCGCGGAGCACCTCCAGGGGAACGGCGAGCGCCGCGTACGAGGCGCCGATCCCCGCCAGGAGCGGCCGCTTGGCCGCGCGCAACCCGTCAAGGGCCGGGCCGTCGAGCTGCCGCCGCACCCGGGCCATCACGCGCTCAAGCGCCTGCGGCTGACCGCTCTGGCCGTCGAGGAAGGTGATACGCGATCCGGACATGAAGAGTTCCCTTCGTAGGCCCGCCGCGTGCGGGCGGCGGGAGCACCAAATGGAGGAGCGGGCGGAACGTCAGGCCTAGGAGGCCGGATCGTCCTCCAGGGCGGCGCCGGAGGGAATGGCGCCGGGGGAGCGCACGGGAGTGTCCGCAGGTGCGTCGGCGGATATGTCGGCGGCATCTCCCTCGGCGGCCTGGTCCTCGCCGGCCGCGACCGCCTCGACGTACCGGCCGGCGCCCGCCGAAGCGTCCCGGAACGCCTCCGGCCCGAATTGTCAGTGCCCGGTGCGAGACTCAAGATGGCAGGACAACGGGACACACGAAGGGGCTGACCATGCTCACCACCCGTTATGTCACGGGCTCTCCCAACTGGTTCGACCTCGGCACACCCGACCTGGACGCGGCGGCCGCGTTCTACACCGGAGTCTTCGGCTGGACCTTCCAGCAGGGCGGCCCGGAAATCGGCGGGTACGGCACGTTCCAGGCCGCGGGCAGGACCATCGCGGGCGGCATGACCGTCAGCGCCGAGCAGGGTGATCCCGGCTGGAACATCTACTTCCAGACGCCGGACGTCGACGCCACGGCCAAGGCCGTCGAGCGGGACGGCGGCACCGTCGTCGTCCCGCCCATGGACGTCATGGAGCTGGGCCGCAGCGCGTACTTCCGGGACCCGGCCGGCGTCGGGTTTGCCACCTGGCAGCCGAAACAGATGAGCGGCATGCAGGCCGCCAACGAGATCGACACGCTGGCCTGGGTGGAGCTGTCCACCCCGGACGTCCAGGCGGCCACCGGGTTCTACCACGCGGTGTTCGGCTGGGAGACCTCCGAGGTGTCCTTCCCGGGCGGCACCTACACGACCGTCAACCCCGCGGCCGCCGGTCCCGACTCGATGTTCGGCGGCATCGTTCCGCTGGACAGCGACCCGCTGGAGGCCAGGGCGGGGGCGTACTGGATGCCGTACATCGAAGTCGCCGACGCCGACGCGGTCGCCACCAGGGCGCAGGAGCTGGGCGGCACGGTCCGGATGGCGCCCGTGGACATCGATGGCGTGGGCCGGCTCGCCAAGCTCGCCGATCCGCACGGAGCGCGCATCGCCATCATCAAGAGCGCGATGCCGACGGCGTAGGCAGGTGCCGTGGGCAGTGCCGGGCGCCGATCAACTCCGGGGAAGTGGGGGTGCCGGCCGCCGATCAACGCCGAGGACGTGAGTGGTGCCGGGTGGTGATCGACTCCGAGTGCACGGGCAGGGCCGGAGTCGATCAACTCTGGCGTTCAACATTCGTTGACCGGACGTTGATCGGCGCCCGGCAGCCTCTGGAGCATGCTGAACGACACCATCGCCATCGGCCCGGAACTCGCCTGGCAGGAGACCGCGTTGTGCGCCCAGGCGGGGCCCGAGTTCTTCTTCCCCGCCCCGGGCAGCTCGACGCGGGAGGCCAAGCAGCTCTGCGGAGCGTGCGAGCAACGCAAGGCCTGCCTTGAGTACGCGCTGGCCAACGACGAGCGATTCGGGGTGTGGGGCGGCCTCTCCGAGAAGGAGCGGCTGACCCTGCAGCGCACCCGGCAGCGCTGACCGGGCGCGCCCGGACCTCGGCCGGTGAACCCTGCCCGGACCCCGGGCCACACCCCGACCCCGGGCCGCACCTTGGCCCCCGGGACCACACCCCGACCCCGAGCCACGCCCGGACCCGGGCCCGCCCCCGCCGATCGCGTCGGATCGCCCGACGTCCCCTGGCGCCGCGCCGCCCGGGCGGTCCATGCTGGCCCCGCACCTACAACTGCGGGAAAAGGGGGCCGAGTTGAACACTCGGGGAACAGCGGGCAGCGGCATGTACGACTACATCGTGGTGGGCGCGGGATCCGCGGGATGTGTCGTCGCGGCGCGGCTCTCCGAGGACCCGACCGTCCGGGTGGCGCTGGTCGAGTCCGGCCCGCGCGACCGCAAGAGCGAGATCCGCATCCCGGCGGCCTTCCCCAAGCTCTTCAAGACGGCCTACGACTGGGACTTCACCACCGCCAAGCAGGAGGCGCTGGGCGGCCGCGAGCTGTACTGGCCGCGCGGCCACACCCTCGGCGGCTCGTCGTCGATGAACGCCATGATGTGGGTGCGGGGCCACCGCGACGACTACGACGCCTGGGGCGCCGCGGCCGGGCCCGAATGGTCCTACGACCGGCTCGTCCGCTACTTCCGGCGAGCCGAGCGCTGGACGGGACCCACGGCCGAGGGCACGGTGTACGGAACCGACGGCCCGCTCTTCATCTCACCGCAGCGCGACCCGAACCGGACGACCGCCGCGTTCCTCACCGCCTGCGAAGGGACGGGCCTGCCCGAACTGCCCGAACTCAACGCCCCGGACCACTCGGGCTGTGCGATCACGCCGGTCAACCAGCGCGACGGGCGCCGCTGGAGCGCCGCGGACGGCTACCTCAAACCCGCCGCCCGCCGCCCCAACCTGGACGTCCTCACCGACGTCCGGGTGAGCGGGCTCCGGTTCGACGGCTCCCGCGTCACCGGCATCACCGCCGAAGGGCTGCCCGATCCGCTCACCGCCCGCCGCGAGGTGATCCTCAGCGCGGGCGCCATCGGCTCGCCCCACCTGCTCATGCTGTCCGGCATCGGCGACCCCGAGCGGCTGCGCGCCGCGGGCGTCCCCGTGCGGGCCGCGTCCCCGGAGGTCGGCCGCCACCTCCAGGACCACCTGTCGTACGCGGTCACCGTGCGCTGCGCGCAGCCCGTCAGCCTCACCGGCGCCGACTCCCTCGCCAACGTGGCCCGCTTCCTGCTGCGCGGCCGGGGCCCGCTCACGTCCAACGTCGGCGAGGCCGCGG
The DNA here is from genome assembly GCF_053597395.1 of Streptomyces sp. NPDC001415. Classification (NCBI taxonomy): domain Bacteria; kingdom Bacillati; phylum Actinomycetota; class Actinomycetes; order Kitasatosporales; family Streptomycetaceae; genus Streptomyces; species Streptomyces sp. NPDC001415. Next base: position 190,388 of record NZ_JBSFIE010000004.1, on the reverse strand, counting down.
CCTTCCTGCGCACCGACCCCCAACTGGCCGCCCCCGACATCGAGTTGGTGTACGCGCCGGGGCCGTTCGTCAACCACGGCCTGACCCCGGTCACCGAACACGGGCTCACCATCGGCGTGATCCTGCTCCAGCCCGCGAGCGAGGGCCGCATCGACCTGGCGGGCACCGGTGTGTCCACCGCGCCCCGCATCGACCCCGGCTACCTCACCGCCGACGAGGACCTGCCCCGCCTCATGGCCGGGATCCGCAGGGCGGAGGAACTCTTCGCGCACCCCGCCCTCGCCCCGTACGTCTCGGGACCGATGGGGCCCTACCCGGGCACCGTCGACGACGAGCGGCTCGCGCAGGGCGTTCGGGAGGCGGCCGAGACGCTGTACCACCCGGTCGGCACCTGCCGCATGGGCAGCGACGAGGGCTCGGTCACCGACCCGCGACTGAGGGTCCGGGGAGTGGAGGGCCTGCGCGTGGTGGACGCCTCGGTCATGCCGCGCATCACCCGCGGGCACACCCACGCGCCCACGGTGGCGATCGCCGAGCAGGCCGCGGAAATGATCCGGCAGGACGCCCGCTGAGCATGGCGATGCCGGGCGGGCGCGGTTTCCCGCACCCGCCCGGCACGGGCCCGACGGTCAGCGGCGGGCGGCCATCCGCGCCTTGCGCGCGGCGAGCTTCTCGTCGAACTTGGCGGCCTCGCTGTCGAGCCCGCCCATGTACATGCCCAGCTCTTCCTGAGCCTTGAGGCCCTCGGGGCCGAGCCCGTCGATCTCCAGGACCTTGAGGTAGCGCAGGACCGGCTGGAGCACGTCGTCGTGGTGGATCCGCATGTTGTAGATCTCGCCGATCGCCATCTGCGCCGCCGCCCGCTCGAAGCCCGGCATGCCGTGCCCGGGCATCCGGAAGTTCACGACGACGTCGCGCACCGACTGCATCGTCAGGTCGGGGGCGATCTCGAAGGCCGCGCCGAGCAGGTTGCGGTAGAAGACCATGTGCAGGTTCTCGTCGGTCGCGATCCGCGCCAGCATCCGGTCGCAGACCGGGTCGCCGGACTGGTGCCCGGTGTTGCGGTGCGAGACCCGGGTCGCCAGCTCCTGGAAGGCGACGTAGGCGACCGAGTGCAGCATCGAGTGCCGGTTGTCCGACTCGAAACCCTCGCTCATGTGCGCCATCCGGAACTGCTCCAGCTTGTCCGGGTCCACCGCCCGCGAGGCGAGCAGGTAGTCGCGCATCACGATGCCGTGGCGGCCTTCCTCGGCGGTCCAGCGGTGCACCCAGGTGCCCCAGGCGCCGTCGCGGCCGAACAGCGAGGCGATCTCGTGGTGGTAGCTGGGCAGGTTGTCCTCGGTGAGCAGATTGACCACCAGGGCGATCTTCCCGAGGTCGGTGACCTTGGACTGCTGCGGGTCCCAGGCCTCGCCGTCCTCGAAGAAACCGGGGAAGTTGCGCGCGTCCGACCACGGCACGTAGTCGTGCGGCATCCAGTCCTTGGCGACCTTGAGGTGCCGGTTGAGCTCCTTTTCGACTACCTCTTCCAGCGCGAACAGCAGCCGGGCGTCGGTCCACGCGTCCGAGCTGCCGAGGTGGGGAGAAGTGATCGTCACGGGGGTGCTCCAGGGGGACGGAAAAGGGGGACGGCAGGCGTACCTACGAGACCGTAGGTTACGAGACCGTAGGTTAAGGCGGCCGTAAGCCCAAGCCAAGCCCACCTTCCTCTTCGTCCGGTTACGTTCTGTTATATGGGCAGGTCGCGGGGGCGGAACGAGAGTCATCTCACCTCGCGAAAGGCATCTCACTCCCGCGCGGCAGGAAAAGAGGCAAGGGGCTGGGGCCGGTCGATCCGACACCGGCCCCAACCCCTCGCGGGTGTGTGCCTACCGCACCCGCAGCCCGCCCTTCACCTCCTGTGCCGTGGTGTCGGTGAGCCGGCCGTCGAGGAGGAGCCAGCGGGTGACCCCGATCGACTCCAGGAACGGCACGTCGTGGCTGGCCACGATCAGCGCGCCCTCGTAGGCGTCCAGCGCCGCCTTGAGGGCGCGCACGCTCGCCATGTCCAGGTTGTTCGTGGGCTCGTCCAGCATCAGGAGCTGTGGCGCGGGCTCGGCGAGGAGCAGCGCCGCGAGCGCCGCCCGGAACCGTTCGCCGCCCGAGAGGGTCCCGGCCGGCTGGCCGGCCCGGGCGCCCTTGAACAGGAAGCGCGCCAGCCGCGCCCGGATGGCGTTGTCGGTCGCCCCCGGCGCGTAGCGGGCCACGTTCTCCACCACGCTCAGCTCGTCGTCGAGCACGTCCAGACGCTGGGGCAGGAACCGCAGCGGCACATGGACGACCGCCTCGCCCGCCACCGGCTCCAGCTGCCCGGCGAGCGTCCTGAGCAGCGTCGTCTTGCCCGACCCGTTCCGCCCGACGAGCGCGATCCGCTCGGGACCGCGCACATCGAGTTCGCCCTCCACCTTTGCCCCGTACGGGAGTTGGAGCTCCCGCAGGGTCAGTACGGAGCGTCCCGGATGCACCTTGGTGTACGGCAGCTCGATACGGATCTCCTCGTCGTCGCGCACCAGCTCCACCGCCTGGTCGAGCCGCTCGCGCGCCTGGTCGAGGCGCTCGGTCTGCAGGATGCGGTGCTTGCCCGCCGACACCTGCGCCTCGCGCTTGCGGTTGTTCGCGACGATCCTCGGCACCACCTTGTTGTCGTAGCTCTTCTGCCCGTACCGCTGACGCCGCGCCAACTTGACCTGCGCGTCGGACAGTTCGCGCTTCTGGCGCTGTACGTCCGCCTCGGCGACCCGCACCATCCGCTCGGCCGCCTCCTGCTCGGCCCGCAGCGACTCCTCGTACGCCGTGAAGTTGCCGCCGTACCAGGCGAGTTGGCCCTCGCGCAGATCGGCGATGCGGTCCACCCGGTCGAGGAGTTCGCGGTCGTGGCTGACCACCAGGAGCACCCCGCTCCAGGCGTCGACCGTGCTGTAGAGGCGCTGTCGCGCGGGCAGGTCCAGGTTGTTGGTCGGCTCGTCGAGCAGCAGGACGTCCGGGCGCCTGAGGAGCAGTGCGGCCAGGCGCAGCAGCACCGACTCGCCGCCGGACACCTCGCCGATCGTGCGGTCGAGGCCGATGCGGCCGAGACCGAGCTGGTCGAGGGTGGCGCGGGCCCGCTCCTCCACGTCCCAGTCGTCGCCCACCGTCTCGAAGTGCCGCTCGTCCGCGTCGCCGCCCTCGATGGCGTGCAGCGCGGCGCGGACCGCGTCGATGCCGAGCGCCTGGTCGACCCGCAGGGCGGTGTCCAGGACCAGGTTCTGCGGCAGGTAGCCGACCTCGCCCGCGATCTTGACGGTGCCGTCGGTCGGGGTGAGCTCACCGGCGATCAGCTTCAACAGGGTTGATTTTCCTGACCCGTTGAGGCCGACGAGGCCGGTGCGGCCGGGGCCGACCGACAGCTGGAAGTCCTCGAAGACGTGGGTACCGTCCGGCCACGCGAAGGACAGCGCGGCCGAGCTGATCTGAGGGGGGGAAATTGACATACGGGTCTCCCGGTTGCGGGGAAGGAATGAGGGCAACGGGGGTTCTGAGACACCGCTCAGGGCACGAAAAAAGGCCCTGGTCGTGGTGGAGGACATGGCTCGGAGGCAGAGGTCACACCGGGGCGCGCGACACGGAAGGGAGTGCGCGTAACGGTGTCTCAGGGGCCTCAGACGAGCAACGTCCTACTCCGTTCGACGACAACAGGGCCAGTCATGAAGGTACGCCGCCGCCGCGCGGTCCCGCAAACCAATTAAACGCGGGATGCGGGACCGGCGACGTGGAAGGGCGGTGCACCGCCGCGACCGGGCAGGAACGGAGGCGGTGCGGGAGGCGGTTGCCTCCTGGGGAGGGCGGAGTCAGCAGGCGTCGCGCAGCAGCGCGGCGAGGTCCCCGTCCATGTCGAGGTACTGGTGCTCGCGACCCGTCGGCACCAACTGCTGCGCCTGCTTGAGGAAGCGGCACACCTCGGACGTCCTGATGTGGACCATGGCGACACCCTCGCGGGCGTGGAATTCAAGGACCGTGCGGTCGTAGCCGTACGGCCGCACCCGGACGTCGCCGACCCCGGCGGGCGCCTCGATGCCCGCTTCGAGCAGTTCGCGGGCGAACTCCCAGGAGACCTCGGTGCCTTCGAGGGTGGCCGGCGCGGGGAACGCCATGTGCACGGCGAAGGGGTCCTCGGGGTCGTAGCGCAGCGTCGCGGGCACGGTCTCCATGCGGGGTGCGGACGCGATCAGGCGTACCTGGACAGGCTGCTCGATGACGGTGGACAAAGCCCTGCTCCCTCAACCTCGGGGGTTCTCTCCTGCCGCCCTGAAGGACGTCGAAAATCAGCGTTCCGTGCACCGCCGGTTCACGTGACCTGCATCACTGCCGATCGCCGTTGCCTCGGCACACGTCCCGTAATGCTCGCAATAGGGCGGATTCCCGTTCTCACCACAGCCACACAACTTCATGCGTGCCTCTCGCGACTCATGTTTTTCAGCGCATAGACGAGGATGCGATGCTGCATCGGACGCAGCTCGACGCGTCTCGCGTACGTCTTGAGGACCGGCTCCTCGGGGCCGGTGGCGTAGGCACCCTGGACGGGTGAGGTGGGCTGGGCTAGCTTCCGACGCCATGAGGTCCATGGGGAAGACGAGACGCATGCTGTCGGCGGGGCTGGGCGGGGCGGCGCTGGCGGCCGCACTGACCGTGCCGGCCCAGGCGCACGGGCACGGCAGCGTGGGGTGGGAACTGAAGGACACCAAGACCGACGCGCGCTTCCGCGGGCTCGCGGCGGTCAGCCGGTCGACGGCCTGGGTCGCGGGGACGAAGGGCACGGTCCTGCGGACCTCCGACGGCGGCCGCAGCTGGCAGAACGTGTCACCGGCCGGGGCGGGTGGCCTGGAGTTCCGTGACGTGGAGGCCTTCGACGGGCGGCGCGCCGTCGTGCTTGCCATCGGTGAGGGCGAGGCGTCCCGGGTCTACCGCACCGAGGACGGCGGAGCGACCTGGAGCGAGTCGTTCCGCAACACCGACCCGAAGGCGTTCTACGACTGCCTGACCTTCCTCGACTCCCGGCACGGCCTGGCGGTGAGCGACCCCGTCGACGGCAAGTACCGCATCCTGTCCACGGCCGACGGCGGCCGGTCCTGGAAAGTTCTGCCCAACGCGGGGATGCCCGCCGCGCAGCCCGGTGAGGCGGGATTCGCCGCGAGCGGCCAGTGCCTGGTGAGTTCCGGGCCGCGCGACGTCTGGCTCGCCACGGGCGGCGGCGCCACCGGCCGCGTGCTGCACTCCTCGGACCGCGGGCTCACCTGGACGGCCGCCGAGTCGACCATCCCGGCCGGCGACCCGGCCCGCGGGGTGTTCGGCCTCGCCTTCCGCGACCGCATGCACGGGATCGCGGTCGGCGGCGACTACCGCGCGGGCCAGGCGTCACCGCGGGCGGCGGCCGTCACCGGGAGCGGCGGCCGCACTTGGCGCCAGGCCGCCGCCCCGGTCGCCGCCTACCGCTCGGGCGTCGCCTGGCTGCCCCACTCCCGCTCGGCCGCGCTGGCCGTCGGGCCGACCGGCACGGACCTGACACGCGACGGCGGCCGCACCTGGCGAATCGTCGACACCGGGTCGTACGACACGGTCGACTGCACGGCGGACGGCGGGTGCTGGGCCGCGGGGGAGCGGGGCAGGGTGGCTCGGCTGGCCGACTAGCCCGGCAACTTCTGCTGATACGCGGCCAGTTCGGGAGCCACCTTGGTCGCCAGGAACTCCGTGATCCGGTACGTGGCGAAGTCATTCACGTTGAAGGGGTCGGTCGCGACGAGCTGGTCGATCGCCGCGCGATCGTCCCCGACGGCCAGGATGACGCCGCCGTCGCGCGGCTGCTTGCGCCCGGAGGCGATGAAGACGCCCGCCTCGTACTGTGCGTTGAGCCAGGCGACGTGGTCGGGGAGCAGCTCGTCGACGCGTTCGAGCGGGACGATGTACGTCAATTCAAGTATGAACATGATCGCCAGGCTACTCGCGATGGCTCCAGACGTGGCTGAGTCACGGGCTCTCAGAACACGCGGGCCATGCCCACCGACTCAGGAGCGGTCTCGGCGAAGCCGAACTGCCCGTAGAGACGGCGTGCTTCGCCATCCGCGATCAGCGACACGTACGCGGTGACGGGAGCCCGGCGCTCCAGTTCCGCCGTCAGCGCGGCCATGATCCGCTTGCCGAGGCCGCGGCCCTGGTGGGCGGGGTGGACACAGATGTCGGTGACCTGGAACGCGGTGCCGCCGTCGCCGATGATCCGGCCCATCCCGATCGGCTCCCCGTTCGCGTAAAGGATCACGCCGTACCAGGTGTTGGGAAGTGCCAGGGCGATCGCCTCGGCCGACCGGTCGGACAGTCCCGCGACGGTGCGCAGGTGTCGAAAGGTCTCGGGGGAGGGCACGCCCTCCCGAATCTCGTAATGGTCAATCACGTCACCCATACCTTACATGTTAGGCATGGGGGGCCGGGATCCGCCAGTGCTGGGCCAGTTGGGAGGGCAGACACAGCTCTCAGGGAACTGTGCGCTCGGCCCCCACCGGCCCGCGGTCATGAGCTCCGCACCCCGGCGCGGCGCCGTCGCGCTTAGGGTTGCCCCCATGGAGATCACGGGGATTCCGGCCGCCTGGCCGGACAGCGAGGCGGCCGCCCTGGCCGTACAGGACGAGCTGCGCGGCAAGGTCGTGCTCGACGAGCCGGGGCCGGCGCCGGGCAGCGGGCTCGTCACGGGGGTCGACGTGGCGTACGACGACGAGCGGGACCTCGTCGTCGCGGCCGCCGTCGTGCTCGACGCGGCGACCCTGGAGGTGGTCGAGGAGGCCACGGCCGTCGGCCGGGTGGCCTTCCCCTACGTTCCCGGCCTGCTCGCCTTCCGCGAGATCCCCACCGTGCTCGCCGCCCTCGAACGGCTGGGCTCCGGCCCGGGGATGGTCATTTGCGACGGATACGGGCTCGCGCACCCCCGCCGCTTCGGCCTCGCCAGCCACCTCGGCGTGCTCACCGGGCTCCCCGTCATGGGCGTCGCCAAGAACCCGTTCACCTTCACCTACGAGCAGCCCGGACCCCGGCGCGGAGACAGCTCGCCACTGCTCGCCGACGACGGCGCCGAGGTCGGCCGCGCCCTGCGCACCCAGGACGGCACCAAACCGGTCTTCGTCTCGGTCGGCCACCGGGTGAGCCTCGACGGCGCGTGTGCCCACACCCTCGAACTCGCCCGGCGCTACCGCCTCCCCGAGTCCACCCGGCACGCCGACTCGCTGTGCCGCCGGGCGCTCAAGGAAGCCCAACAGGCAGCCGCGTAGCCCCAGTTGACGGGCTCAGCGCGTGTCCGCCACCCGGAAGCGCATCCCGGCTGCCCGGAGCCGCTCGGTCAGGGCCGGGCCCATCGCGGTCGCCGGCGTCAACTGGCCCGCCAGCTCCGGGAGTTCGTCGAAGGCGAGGCTGAGGGCGCCCTCGGCGAGGATCTTCGCCGTCTCGTCGTAGCCGGGGTCGCCGCCCGACACCTCGCTGAAGACCCGGCGGCCACCGCCCTCGCCGACGAAGCGCACCGTGAACCAGCTACGCCGCCGCCGCGCCTCGTCCGGACCGTTCCCCGCCTCGTACCGGCTCATCAACCACTCGCGCGCGGGCGGGAGTTGGGTGACGGCGGCGACGGCACCCACCGCTGCCACCCCGCCGATCGCCACCGGAAGGTGCTTCACCGCGGCGAAGTGCCGGTAGCGGAAGTCGGGCCCGTAGCGTTCGTCGGCCGCCGCCGAGCGGGCGATGACCTGCGGGTCGATGGTGGGCATGGGCAGCGCCCAGGTGCCGGTCTCCTTACTGAAGTGCGGCGCGCCGAGCGGGGCGCGGGCCCGCCGCCCCACCAGGCGCGGCTCGTGCAGCCGACGTTCCTTGGCCGCCCGCGCGGTCTGCGCGCCGCGGCCGAGCGCGGTCAGCGCGGAAGCCAGCGTCCCGCCGGAGAACGTCGCGTTGGTCCGCACGAAACCGTCGATCCGCAGCGGCACCCCGGTCGGCAGCTGCTGCACGGTGAAAAGCACCCCGAGGTCGTGCGGCGCCGAGTCGAAACCGCAGGCGTGGACCAGACGGGCGCCGCGCTCGCGGGCCCGCGCGTCATGGCGTACGTACATCGTGTCCACGAATTCCGGCTCGCCGGTCAGGTCGAGGTAGTCGGTGCCCGCCTCGGCGCACGCCTCCACCAGGCCCTCGCCGTACCAGACGTAGGGGCCCACGGTGGTGGCGACGACGCGCGCCGACTCGGCAAGGGCGCGCAGCGATGCCGGGTCGGTGGAGTCGGCGGTGACCAGGGGCAGGGTGGCGCACGACGGGTTGAGCTCGGCGAGCCGCTCGCGCAGCCGCTCCAGCTTGCCGAGGCTGCGCCCGGCGATCGCCCAGCGGCAGCTCTCGGGGGCGTGGGTCGCGAGATATTGGGCGGTCAGCGACCCGACGAAACCCGTCGCGCCGAACAGCACGATGTCGTAATTCCGCTTCGAGGGTTCCACCGTGTGCCTCCGCACTTGAGCTGCCTGGTCACGCCGTCGGCCAATGCCGGGTTGTGAGGCTAGCGTGCGGCCGACGATCTGGGCAGTCGGCCCTGCGGGGTCCGGTGATCAGCGGCCGGAGCGGTGCCGGTCAAGCCCGGCGTATCGGGGCAAGCGGCGCCCGAGCGGTGGCCGCGCCTGCTGAGCGGTTGCTCATTGGGGCTTGTGCGGAGTGGAACGTGTTCTTAGCATCGTTGATGTTACATCAGTTGTGTCACAGTGCTGGGGGCTTGATGGCAGCGACAGGAACCGGCCCGCTCGCCGGGGTGCGCGTGGTCGAGCTGGCGGGCATCGGGCCGGGCCCGTTCGCCGCCATGCTCCTCGCCGACCTCGGCGCCGACGTGGTGCGGGTGGACCGTCCGGGCGGCATCGGCCTCGGCATCGACCCGGCGTACGACCTCACCAACCGCAACAAGCGCTCCGTGATCATCGACCTCAAGGCGCCGGAAGGCCCCGGCCTGGTCCTCGATCTCGTCGAGCGCGCCGACATCCTCATCGAGGGCTACCGGCCCGGCGTCGCCGAGCGCCTCGGTGTCGGCCCCGAGGACTGTCTCGGCCGCAACCCGCAGCTCGTGTACGGGCGGATGACCGGCTGGGGCCAGGACGGCCCCCTCGCCCAGCGGGCCGGGCACGACATCGCGTACATCGCCATCACCGGCACCCTCGGCATGATCGGCGGCCCGGACGAGGGCCCGACCGTCCCTGCCAACCTCGTCGGCGACTACGCGGGCGGCTCGCTCTACCTCGTCATCGGCGTGCTCGCCGCCCTCCAGCACGCGCGTGGCGGGGGAGCGGGCCAGGTCGTGGACGCGGCGATCGTCGACGGCACCGCCCATCTCGCCACGATGATCCACGGCATGCTGGCGGCCGGCGGCTGGCAGGACCGGCGCGGCGCCAACCTCCTCGACGGCGGCTGCCCCTTCTACGGCACGTACGAGACCTCGGACGGCCAGTACATGGCGGTGGGCTCCCTGGAGCAGCGGTTCTACGACGAGTTCATCCGGCTCCTCGGCATCCAGGACGCGGCCCCCGCCCGCAAGGACCTGGCCCGCTGGGCCGCATTGCGCACCGCCATCGCCGACCGGTTCCGCACCAGGACCCGCGAGGAGTGGACGGCCGTCTTCGAGGGCTCGGACGCCTGTGTCGCGCCCGTGCTGTCCCTGAAGGAGGCGCCGCATCACCCCCACCTCGCGGCCCGCTCCACCTTCACCGGGCACGGCGGCATCACCCAGCCCGCGCCCGCACCCCGCTTCTCCGCCACCCCCGGATCCATCCGCAGGCCTCCCGCCCTGCCGGGCGCCGACACGGCGGACGTCGCCCGCGACTGGGACCTGCCGGGGCTCTCGGCAGGCCCGGCATCAACTCCCGTACAGGAGGCTTGAGTTGAAACGGCAGATCTTCAGCGCCGAGCACGAGGCGTTCCGCGAGACCGTCCGCACCTTCCTCGCCAAGGAGGTCCTGCCGCACTACGAGCAGTGGGAGAAGGACGGCATCGTCTCGCGCGAGGCGTGGCTCGCGGCCGGCAGGCAGGGGCTGCTCGGGCTCGCCGTGCCCGAGGAGTACGGGGGCGGCGGCCAGGCCGACTTCCGCTACAGCGCCGTCCTCGCCGAGGAGTTCACCCGCGCCGGGGCGGCGGGCCTCGCGCTCGGCCTGCACAACGACATCATCGGGCCCTATCTGACCGGGCTCGCAACCGAGGAGCAGAAGCGGCGCTGGCTGCCCGGCTTCTGCGACGGCTCCCTGATCACCGCCATCGCCATGACGGAACCCGGCGCGGGCTCCGATCTCCAGGGCATCCGCACCACCGCCGAGGACAAGGGCGACCACTGGCTCCTGAACGGCTCCAAGACGTTCATCTCCAACGGCATCCTGGCGGACCTGGTCGTCGTGGTCGCCAAGACCACTCCCGAGGGCGGCGCGAAGGGCCTGTCCCTCATCGTGGTCGAGCGCGGCGCCGAGGGCTTCGAGCGCGGCCGCAACCTCGACAAGATCGGGCAGAAGTCGCAGGACACGGCCGAGCTGTTCTTCCACGACGTACGCGTCCCGAAGGACAACCTCCTCGGCGAGCGGGACGGCGCCTTCATCCATCTGATGACCAACCTCGCCCAGGAGCGGATGGGCATCGCGGTCGCCGGGATCGCCGCCGCCGAGCACCTCCTGGAGATCACCACCAGTTACGTCAAGGAGCGCGAGGCCTTCGGCCGGCCGCTGTCCAAGCTCCAGCACATCCGCTTCGAGATCGCCGAAATGGCCACCGAGTGCGCCGTCACCCGCACCTTCCTCGACCGCTGCATCGTCGACCACTCCAACGGGGAACTGGACGCCGTGCACGCCTCGATGGCCAAGTGGTGGGCCACCGAACTGCAAAAGCGCGTCGCCGACCGCTGCCTCCAACTGCACGGCGGCTACGGCTACATGACCGAATACCGGGTGGCCAAGGCCTTCACGGACGGCCGCATCCAGACGATCTACGGCGGCACGACCGAGATCATGAAGGAGATCATCGGCCGTTCCCTGTTCGGCTGACCCGGCCGCCCCCTGCTCGGCCGACCACGCTCCCCAGAACCACCCTGAACCACCCTCATCCGAAAGGCTTGACGTTGAGCACCGAAGCGTATGTGTACGACGCGATCCGCACGCCGCGCGGTCGCGGCAAGGCCAACGGCGCCCTGCACGGGACCAAGCCGATCGACCTCGTCGTCGGCCTGATCCACGAGATCCAGGCGCGCTTCCCGGGCCTGGACCCGGCCGTCATCGACGACATCGTGCTCGGCGTCGTCGGCCCGGTCGGCGACCAGGGCTCCGACATCGCCCGCATCGCGGCGATCGCCGCCGGGCTGCCCGACACGGTCGCCGGCGTACAGGAGAACCGCTTCTGCGCCTCCGGTCTCGAAGCGGTCAACATGGCTGCCATGAAGGTCCGTTCGGGCTGGGAGGACCTGGTCCTCGCGGGTGGCGTCGAGTCCATGTCGCGCGTCCCGATGGCCTCCGACGGCGGCGCCTGGTTCGCCGACCCGATGACCAACTTCGACACCAACTTCGCCCCGCAGGGCATCGGCGCCGACCTCATCGCCACCGTCGAGGGCTACTCGCGCCGCGACGTCGACGAGTACGCGGAAATGTCCCAGGAGCGGGCCGCCGAGGCGTGGAAGGACGGCCGGTTCGCGCGGTCCGTCGTCCCCGTCAAGGACCGCAACGGCCTCGTCGTCCTCGACCACGACGAGCACATGCGCCCGGGCACCACCGCGGACTCGCTCGCGGGCCTCAAGCCCTCGTTCGCCGCGATCGGCGAGATGGGCGGCTTCGACGCGGTGGCCCTGCAGAAGTACCACTGGGTCGAGGAGATCAACCACGTCCACCACGCGGGCAACTCCTCGGGAATCGTGGACGGTTCGGCCCTCGTCGCCATCGGCTCCAAGGCCGTCGGCGAGCGCTACGGGATGACCCCGCGGGCCCGCATCGTCTCCGCGGCCGTCTCCGGCTCCGAGCCCACCATCATGCTGACCGGCCCCGCGCCCGCCACCCGCAAGGCGCTCGCCAAGGCCGGCCTGACCATCGACGACATCGACCTCGTCGAGATCAACGAGGCCTTCGCCGCGGTCGTGCTGCGCTTCGTCAAGGACATGGGCCTCAGCCTCGACAAGGTCAACGTCAACGGCGGCGCCATCGCCATGGGCCACCCGCTCGGCGCGACCGGCGCGATGATCCTGGGCACCCTCGTCGACGAGCTGGAGCGCCGCGACCTGCGCTACGGGCTCGCCACGCTGTGCGTCGGCGGCGGCATGGGCATCGCCACCGTCGTCGAGCGTCTCTGACCGTCCCTCCCGGCCACCCTCATACGGAGAATCCGAGCCATGACCGAAAGCACCACCATCCGCTGGGAACAGGACGAGACCGGCGTCGTCACCCTCGTACTCGACGACCCCAACCAGTCCGCCAACACCATGAACCAGGCCTTCAAGGACTCCATCGAGGCCATCGCGGACCGCGCCGAGGCCGCTCTTTCCGAGAACCAGGACTCCATCCGGGGCATCATCTACACCTCCGCGAAGAAGACCTTCTTCGCGGGCGGCGACCTCAAGGACATGATCCAGGTCGGCCCCGAACTCGCCCAGCAGGCCTTCGACACCGGCACCGCCATCAAGCGGTCGCTGCGCCGCATCGAGACCCTGGGCAAGCCGGTCGTCGCCGCCATCAACGGCGCGGCCCTGGGCGGCGGTTACGAGATCGCGCTCGCCTCCCACCACCGCGTCGCGCTCGACGCACCCGGCTCCAAGATCGGCCTGCCCGAGGTCACGCTCGGCCTGCTCCCGGCGGGCGGCGGCGTGACTCGCACCGTACGCCTCATGGGCATCACGGACGCCCTGCTCAAGGTGCTCCTCCAGGGCACCCAGTACTCCCCGCGGCGCGCCCTGGAGAACGGCCTCGTCCACGAAGTGGCCGCCACGCGCGAGGAGATGATCGCCAAGGCGCGCGCGTTCATCGACGCGCACCCCGAGTCCCAGCAGCCCTGGGACGTCAAGGGCTACAAGATCCCGGGCGGCACGCCGTCGAACCCGCGCTTCGCCGCGAACCTCCCCGCGTTCCCGGCCAACCTGAAGAAGCAGCTCCAGGGCGCGCCCTATCCGGCGCCGCGCAACATCCTGGCGGCCGCCGTCGAGGGCTCCCAGGTCGACTTCGAGACCGCTCTCACCATCGAGGCCCGGTACTTCACCGAGCTGGTCACCGGGCAGACCTCGAAGAACATGATCCAGGCGTTCTTCTTCGACCTCCAGGCCGTCAACTCCGGTGTCAGCCGCCCCCAGGGCATCGAGCCGCGTCCCGTCCGCAAGGTCGCGGTCCTCGGCGCCGGAATGATGGGCGCGGGCATCGCGTACTCCTGCGCGCGGGCCGGCATCGAGGTCGTCCTGAAGGACGTGTCCCTCGAAGCCGCCCAGAAGGGCAAGGCGTACTCCGAGAAGCTCCTCGCGAAAGCGCTCTCACGCGGGCGTACCGCCGAGGCCGAGCGCGACGCGCTGCTCGCCCTGATCACGCCCACTGCCGACCCGCAGGCCCTTGCGGGCTGCGACGCCGTCATCGAGGCGGTCTTCGAGGACACCGCTCTCAAGCACAAGGTGTTCCAGGAGATCCAGGACATCGTCGAGCCGGACGCGCTCCTGTGCTCCAACACCTCGACGCTGCCCATCACCGGCCTCGCCGAGGGCGTCTCGCGCCAGGCCGACTTCATCGGCCTGCACTTCTTCTCGCCGGTCGACAAGATGCCGCTGGTCGAGATCATCAAGGGTGAGCGCACCGGTGACGAGGCGCTGGCCCGCGCCTTCGACCTCGTACGCCAGATCAAGAAGACGCCGATCGTCGTGAACGACTCGCGGGGCTTCTTCACCTCCCGCGTGATCGGCCACTTCATCAACGAGGGCGTGGCGATGGTCGGCGAGGGCATCGAGCCCGCGTCCATCGAGCAGGCGGCGGGCCAGGCCGGCTACCCGGCCAAGGTCCTGTCCCTGATGGACGAGCTGACCCTGACCCTGCCGCGCAAGATCCGCAACGAGACGAAGCGCGCGATCGAGGAAGCGGGCGGCGTCTGGCCCGGCCACCCCTCGGACGCGGTCATCGACCGCATGGTCGACGAGTTCGGCCGCACCGGCCGCAGCGGCGGTGCCGGGTTCTACGAGTACGGCGAGGACGGCAAGCGGGGCAAGCTGTGGCCGGGCCTGCGCGAGCACTTCACGAAGCCGGGTCATGAGATCCCGTTCGAGGACATGAAGGAGCGGATGCTCTTCTCGGAGTCCCTGGACACCGTCCGCCTCTTCGAGGAGGGCGTCCTCACCTCCGTCGCCGACGCCAACATCGGCTCGATCATGGGCATCGGCTTCCCGGCCTGGACCGGCGGCGTCATCCAGTACATCAACGGGTACGAGGGCGGCCTGCCCGGCTTCGTGGCCCGCGCCCGTGAGCTCGCCGAGCGTTACGGAGAGCGCTTCCAGCCGCCGGCCCTGCTCGTGGAGAAGGCGGAGAGGGGCGAGAAGTTCCAGGACGCGTAAGCGCTCCGCGGGGGTGGGTGGGAGGGCTGGCTTCATCCGCGGGCCGGTGGGGGCTGGTCGCGCAGTTCCCCGCGCCCCTTCGGGGCACGTAGCCAAGGGAGCTCACCCGTGCGGGGGCGCCCCGGGGACTCACTCCCCGGGGCGCCCGTCCACCGGGCCGAACGCCGCCCTCAGCTCCTCCTTCAGCGACCGTTGGAAGGCGGTGACGAGCGCCTGGAGCACCATCGGCTGCATGTGCGCGGACAGCGACTTCATCGCCTCGACGTGATCGGGGTCCGACTCCCGCTCCCGGTACGGGTTCCAGACCTCGTCGCGGAAGAGCCGGGTCAGCTCGTGCGCGGCCGAGCGGGTGTGTTCCATGAGCACCGTACGGGCCGCCAGGATCGTCTCGTGCGCGATCGGTACGTCCAGGAGCTGGACGCCCAGCGCGAGGAGCCCGGGGTCGACGCGGAAGGTGTCGGGGGACCCCGGTATCCGCTCCAGGACGTTCATCGCGGCGAGCCGGTCGATGTCGTCGTCGGACAGCGGACGCCCGGCCCGCCGCTCCAGTTCCGCGCGGCTCGCGTCGTCCGCCGAGTCGGGCGCCCAGGAGGCGACCACGGCCCGGTGGATGGCGAGATCATGAGCGCTCAGGTCGGCCGGCAGCTGCTGGAGATAGCGCTCGATCGCGGCCAGCGTCATCCCGTGGTGCTGCAACTCCTCGATGAGCGCGAGCCGGGAGAGGTGGGCGGGCCCGTAGTGCCCGACCCGGCGCGGCCCGATCGCGGGCGGCGGGAGCAGCCCCCGGGTGCCGTAGAACCGGATGGTCCGCACGGTGACCCCGGCCCGCGCGGCCAGCTCGTCAACCGTGAGTGTCGGCTCCTCGGTCTCCGTCGCCATGGCAGTGCCTCGCCTCCCCGGTGTCCTCGGACGCCCTGATATGCGTCCGATCCGGTGTAACAGTATTGCTGTCTCACCGATAGGTGCATAGGGACCATGGGGGATACCGGCAGGACACGGGAAAGTGCCCCTCGCCTGGCAAAAAATACGTAGTGCGCTGCTGTCGCATAGGCCTGTCCGCCTGTGTGAGGAGATCCGCGATGCCCGCCCCCGATGAACCCCGCCGATCGCTCTGGGTGGCCGAGGACGTATGGAAGGACGCCGACCGGCGCGCCAACGCCGACGGTCTGCCGATCGCCCGCACGCTGGCTCTCCTCTTCGAGGGCTACGCCAGCGGCCGCATCACGGAACTCGGTTCCGAAGGCGCGGGCAAGCGGAAGGCGCGCTCGGGCTACTGCGCCGAGAAGACGTGGAAGGCCGCGGACAAGCGCCGGGCCAAAACGGACGCGGCCCGCAGCATGGGCATGCTCGCCGAACTCCTCCTGTCCGCCTACGCCTCCCGACGGCTGCACCTCGTGCAGACCTTCGTGACCAGCACGGAACTGGAACACATGACCAGGAACGAGACCGACCCGGCGACCGGCACGATCGCCCTCATCGCCGCCGACTGACCCGCTCGCCGTTACGAAGGGAACGCTGCTCGTGAACAGCACCGCTCACCTCGACGGGCCGGAGGCCATCTCGCCCATGCCCGAGAGGAACCCCAAGGCCCTCCGCGCCGCCATCGCCGCCCACGCACCGAAATTGCTGGTCGACTTCGACCGGCACTGGCGCCGGGACATCGCCGACGCCTACGACCTTGCTCCGGTCCCCGCCTTCATGGCCCGCTGGTGGGGTGAATACGCCCTCGCCCGCGACCCGAAGACCGAAGCCAGGGTTCACGCCCTGGAGGACGAGGCCGGCGCCGAAGCCGACTTCACCCGCGCCAAAGCGCTCATCGAAGAAGCCGGACAGATCCGACGCGAGGCAGCAGAGGCGAAGCCAGGTCAATGACCGACGACTTCATGGGGCCGCCCTGGCAGGCCGACTGGACCAAGTCAGCCGAAGACAACAGGGCCGGTCTTCCCGAAGAAGCCCGCGCCTTGGCCGACACCGCCCGCGCCGAACTTGTCACCGCACCCGACCCGTATTTCCGGGGCATCGACACCGACCGCGATCTACGGCCGGAATGAGCGTCGAACCCGTGCAGTCCACGCGCCCGGCCGGTGCCCACGTCCTCTACTTCGACCATGGGCGCGGATGGCTGCGACTACTTCACACCCCGAACCACCGACCCGCAGATCGTCATTGACCAGTGCGTCTGGCAGTAGCCCCGGCCCGCCGGAGGGTGCCGGTCGGCCAGGGTTGCCGGGGGACCCGTCGGCTACGGCGTGCGACCCGCCTGGAGCGGGTAGTGGTCGCTGAGGTTCGTGTACGTGTAGTCCTTGCCCCAACTGCTCACCGTCCAGGGCGTCGTGGACTCCTTCACCACGTTGTTGTTCCAGCCGGACGGGCGCGCGTGACCCGCGAGGTGGAGGACGTAGTCCAGGTCCTCTTTCGGGTCGGTGGGGTAGCGGTAGTGGGCGATCGAGTTCTCGGCGGTGTCGAAGGAGTACGGGTGCCCAGTCCGCGAATCGGCGCCCACCAGGCCGCCATTGGCGAGCATCGAGGCGTACTCGGAGCCGTGCGAGTCCACGTTCAGGTCGCCCGCGACCATCACCTCCTCGCTCGCCGGGATGTTCTTCGCGTCGAGGAAGGACTTGATCGCCTTGAACTGGAGGGCCCGGTCCTTGACCGCCTCGCCCGTGCCACACCCGGAGTCCGTCGACTGGGTGTGAGTGCCGACGACGTGCACCTTGGTGCCGTTCACGTCCAACACGGCGTAGACGAAGCCCTTGTTGGAGTACCAGTCGGAGCCGCAGGCGTCCTTGTAGACGTACTGCTCCTTGCGCAGGATCGGCCACTTGCTGAGCAGGGTGACGCCGCCGTCCTCGGGGGTGGTCGAGGAGTACGCCCCGCCGGTCGCGTCCCAGCCGTCCTTGCCGCGGCCCACGACGGGGGTCTGGTAGGGGTACTGGGCGGAGGCGTTCCGCTTCAGCGCGTCCGAGGCGGAGTTGTCGAAGGCCTCCTGGAGTACGACGACGTCGTTGCCCTGGAAGAACGGGGCGGCGGGTATCGCCTGGGCCCGGTGGCCCTGGCCCCAGTTCGGGTACAGGTTCTGGCTCATCAGGAAGGTGTTGTACGTCAGCACCTTCAGCCGGGGCGGCTCGGCTGCGGCAGCGGGAGCGGGGGTGGCCGCCGCCAGCGTGACGGCAGCGAGCGCGGCGGCGAGGGCCGCCCCGGGGGCCTTGCGGAGCGAGGGGTGCGGCACGTGAACTCCTGTGTCTGGAGTGGGTATTTGGACTGGCGCGCACATCAAAGCAGCTGCGGTTACCTAGAGGTAACCTCCGTGCGCCCACTGTCTTACCCCTGCCGTACGATCAGGCGTACGAACGCTCGTGCAGCACTGGCCACGGGCGCGTACGCGAGAGAAGGTGCCAAGGCGTGAAGCTTCTCCCCATGAATGTGGGCCCCCTCAATCCCACGGTGCCCGATCTCCTGATCGGTCTGGCCCTCTTCCTGCTCTGCTTCTGGATCATGGCGGGTGTGCTGCTGCCCCGCATCAAGCGGACGCTGGAGCAGCGCGAGGCTCTCACGACGGGCCGCTCGCGCGAGGCCGAAGCCCTCCTCGCCGAGGCCGCCGAGGTGCGATCGCGGTACGAGGCGGAGCTCGCCGGGGCGCGGCACGAGGCGGCCCGCATCAGGCAGCAGGCCAAGGAGGAGGGCGCGGCGGCGATAGCCGCGGCCCGCGCCGAGGGCAACCGTGAGCGCGAGGAGATCCTCGCCGCCGGCACCGCGCGGATAGCCACCGCCCGCGCGGCCGCTGAGGTCGAACTACGCCCGTACGTCGAGGAGTTGGCCGCGGAACTGGCCGGCCGCATCCTCGGCGAGCCGATCCCGACCCCGGCCGACCGCTGAGCCGATCCGCGGAGCGCCCCTGGCGAGACGGCTTCGCCGGGGGTGCGGGCGGGCTGCGCCTGATGTGCGGCCCTGTGGCCTTGGCGGGAGGGTGCTCCGGGGCACGTCGGGGGCGGCGGTGACTTCGCCAGGGCCAGAGTCAGGCCCCGGGCTAGGTCCCGGGCTAGGGGCAAGCCCCGGGCCAGGGGGGCAGGTCTAGGGAGGGACCTATGTGCCGCAGCGATTGCGGCAGAGCTGCGCTCTTGAGCCCCTGAGCGCGGCAGTGGCTTCAGCAGGCCTGCTCCCTGGATGGACCCTCCGTGCCGCCGTGACCTGGGGGATTGCATACTGGAATCCCTACAAACACGGCAGTGCACCACAGGCCCGTCAGCCCCAGGGAGCCCAGAACCATGAGCCGCCGCGACGCCGCTCCCGTGCCACCCCCGCCCGGCGGCGTGCTGTGGAGTCTGGCCGGAGACATCAGGATGCTCCTCACTCTGCCCGCGGCGCTCACCCTGCAGGTCGCGCACCCCGCGGTCGGCGCGGGCGTGGACGAGTACTCGGTGTTCCGCACCGACCCGTGGGGCCGCGGAGAGCGCTCGCTGCGTTCGCTCCAGCTCTGGGTGTACGGAGGCGAGCAGGCGGCCGAGGAGGGGCGCCGGCTCCGGGAGCTCCACAAGACCATCCAGGGCACGGACGCCACCGGCCGCCGCTACCACGCGCTCACCCCCGCCTACTACGCGTGGGTGCACGCCACCGGATACCCCGTCTACGCACACGCCCAGCAGTACATCGGCCGCCCCTTCACCGACGCCCAGCACCGCAAGCTGTACGCGGAGTGGCTCCAGGTCGGCCGGATCCTCGGGATCAACGACCGGGACATGCCAGGCACCATCGAGGAGTTCTGGCCCTACTACCGCAAGGTCCTCGCCGACGAGATACGTACCAACGCCGTCGTCGAGGAACTCGTCGCCACCGACCGCCCCGTCCCGGCCCCCGACCGTGGCCCGCTGCTCCTGCGGCTCCTCCTGAGAGGGCTCTGGCCGGTGCTGTTGCCGCCCCTCGCGCGCTTCCGCCGCTTCCTCACCATCGGCTTCCTGCCGCCGGACGCGCGCGAGGCGATCGGCCTCGACTGGACGGACGAGCAGGAGCGGAAGCTGCGCCGCTTCGGCCGGGTGGTGCGCGCGGTCGTGCCGGTCCTGCCCGAGCGACTGCGCTACCTCCCGCTCGCCCGCCGGGCGAGGGCGGAGTTCAGGCACTCAGCTCGCTCATGAAGCAGCCCGCGCCGCAGGCCCGCTTTTGGAACCCAGGGCTCTCAGGTCCAGGGCTCTCACACCCAGGGCCTCAGGCCGAGGCGCGTCGGACCAAGACCGTCGGGGTGATCACCGAGGCGGGCGGGGACACCTCGGCGCCGCCCTGGTCGAGCCCGCGCAGCAGCAGCCGCGCCATCAGCCTGCCCATCTCCTCGACCTCCTGGCGCACGGTCGTCAGCGGCGGATCGGTGGCCTCCGCGACCGAGGCCATGTCGTCGAATCCGACCAGCGCGACATCCTCCGGCACGCGCCGACCGCGCTCCCGCAGCACCCGCAGGGCGCCCGAGGCCATCAGGTCGTTGCCGGCGAACACGCCGTCCAAGTCCGGGCGGCGCGCGAGGAGTTCGGCCATGGCGCGGGCCCCGCTCTCGGCGGTGAACGCGCCTTCCACCACCAGCGCCGGATCGGCTTCCGGGAGTACGTCGCGGTACCCGTCGAGGCGGTCGGTCGAAGCGGTCTGATCCAGCGGACCGGCGATATGGGCGATGCGCTTGCGCCCGAGGGAGAGCAGATGCCGCACGGCCTCACGCGCGCCACCCCGGTTGTCGGCATCGACGTACGGAACGGCCGTCGGAAATCCGGGCCGGCCACCGAAGACCGTCAGCATGCCTGCGCCGCGGGTGATCGCGGGCAGCGGGTCCTCGTCGTGCAACGAGAAGGCGAGCGCTCCATCGACATGACCCCCCGTCAGATAGCGGGAGATCCGCCCGTAGTCGTCCGGTCCTTCGACGAGCAGCAACACCAACTGGGTGTCATAGGCGGCCAGTTCCTTGCTGATGCCGCGAATCTGCTGAGAGAAGAAGGGGTCGGTGAAGAACCGGGTCTCCGGCTCGGCGACGATCACGGCGACCGCGCCGGTCCTCCGGGTGACGAGTGAACGGGCCGCCTGATTGGGGATGTAGCCCAGTTCCTCCACCGCCTGGCGCACCTTGTCGACCAAGGGCGGCCGCACCCCCGTGCCGCCGTTGACGACCCGCGACGCGGTGGCCCGCGACACCCCGGCCCGCGCCGCGACGGCCTCAAGCGTGGGCCGCACCCCGAAGTACTGCTCGGTCAAGGCAGGTTCTCCTCATCGGCGGATCGTCAACGACCCCTCGGCGGAACTGCGTTGCCGGGCAGCGTATCGGGTGCTCGAACCTCTGTGGAGAGAGCGCTCTCAGCGTTTCACGACGGGAAGCGCTGGCCCCGCCCTCGTGCCGTGAGAGCGCTCTCGGCGCTTCACGGCTCGAAGCCCCTAGTCCCGCCCCATTCTGTGAGAGCGCTCTCGGCGCCCCCCCCAGTGACCCAAGAGCCAGGGCGGACGGGCTCAAGGGATCCGCCGATCCGCCTGATCCGCCCGATCTGGCGGGTCCCTCCGCCTCGTCCACCCCGGCTCGCCTGGTCATCTCGGTCTGGTCACCTCAGTGCTGGTCACCTCAGTGCTGGTCGTGCACCGAGTGCGATGCGGCGATCTGCTTCCACGACTTGGGCTCCACCGGCTTGGCCTGCCTGGCCTGCTCGCCCTGCTTGGCCGACGGGGACGCTGTGACCCCGGCTCGCGGGCCGAACCGGGCCTTCGCCGCAGCCGAGTTGGACGGCTTCGCCGGCTGGAAGAGCCAGGTGTCGAAGAGCTCTGCCAGCGGCTTGCCCGAGATCTTCTCGGCGTACTTCACGAAGTCGCCCACCGCCGCGTTGCCGTAGGCGTGCTCGGTCGGCCAGCCCTTGAGGATCTTGAAGAAGGACGCGTCGCCGACCGTGTTGCGCAGCGCCTGGAGGGCCACGGCGCCGCGGTCGTAGACGGCTCCGTCGAACTGCTTGTCCGGGCCCGGGTCGCCCGGCTTCACCGTCCAGAACGGGTCGTCGGCCGGGTGCTGCGAGTACACCCAGTCCGCCAACTCCTGCGCGGTGCCGTTACCCTCCTTCTCCGACCAGAGCCACTGGGCGTACGACGCGAAGCCCTCGTTGTCCCAGATGTCCTTCCAGCCCTTGACCGAGACGTCGTCGCCGTACCACTGGTGCGCCAACTCATGAACGACCACGGACACGTTGGAGCCGTTGGCGAACTGCGCCGGGCTGTAGAACGGTCGTGTCTGCGTTTCGAGGGCGAAGTGGGTCGGCACGTTCGGTACGTAGCCGCCGACCGCGTTGAAGGGGTATGTGCCGAAGACGCTTTCCAGCCACTCCGTGACGTCCTTCGAGCGCTCGATGCTGGCGCGCGCGGCGTCGCCGTTGTCGCCCAGGTCCTTGCTGTACGCGTTGAGGACCGGCAGCCCGCTCGCGGTCTTGTCGGTGGTGATGTCGAACTTGCCCACCGCGAGCGTCGTCAGGTAGGAGGCCTGCGGTTTGTTGGAGCGCCAGTTGTAGGTCGTCCA
Organism: Streptomyces sp. NPDC001415; assembly: GCF_053597395.1. Lineage (NCBI taxonomy): Bacteria > Bacillati > Actinomycetota > Actinomycetes > Kitasatosporales > Streptomycetaceae > Streptomyces > Streptomyces sp. NPDC001415. The sequence continues at coordinate 168,264 of NZ_JBSFIE010000004.1, read as the reverse complement.
GCCCAGCTTCGAACTCTGCGACTGCAGAACTCCGTTGCTGATCGCCTGGGTGCCGTCGGGAACCTTGACCGACACGTCGTACGTTGCCTTGTCCAGCGGGTGGTCGTTGGAGGGGAACCACCACACCGCCGAGTCCGGCTCCTGGGCCGCCACTCCGCCGTCCGGAGTGCGCTGCCAGGCCGTCCAGCCGTCGACCTTCAGCTCGGAGGGCTTGCCCGCGTACTTCACGACCACGGTGATGGACTTGCCCTTGGGCAGCGGCGTGGCCGGAGTGATCTCCAGCTCGTGGCTGCCCGACGTGGCGAACGTGGCCTTGGTGCCGTTCACCCGCACTTCGCTGACGGCGAGTCCGAAGTCCAGGTTGAAGCGGGAGAGGTCCTGCTGGGTGGTGGCGAGCAGCGTGGCCGTGCCCTCCAACAGGTCGGTGGCGGGCTGGTACCTGAGCTTCAGGTCGTAGTGCGAGACGTCGTAGCCGCCGTTGCCGCTGGCCGGGTAGTAGGGGTCGCCGATGCCCGGGGCGCCCGGAGTGAAGTCCGCGGCCGATGCCGGGATCACCAGCAGAAGGGAGGCGGCGAGCACGCTCGGGGCGATGATTTTGCGGTGCACAAAAAGCTCCAAGTCGTCATGGTCGTCGTGGGGTGAACGAGGGTGAACGATCTCTTCGGACCCTATTCAGCCCCGGCCGTCCCAGTCATGTCCATGGCTCCTCCTGTCACACGATCGCCATTCGGCCGACATGTTGACTTGTGCGGCTTCGTTGGCTTAAGTGCCTCGACTGCCCTCTTTTGCGTGGGAGTTGACCGGAGTACCTTCCGCCCCATGCCGATACGCGCGCGGGGCACCCGCCACAGGTCAAGATCCCTCGGATCCCTCAGATCGCTCGTCCTCGCGGCCGTGGCCGCCCTGGCGGCGGTGCTCCTCGCCCCGGCGGGCGCCCAGGCGGCCCATGCCGGGGAAAGCCAGCCGGTCTACTCGTACGAGAACGCGATACGCGAGGCCGTCTGGGTCGACACCGGCCTGGACGGCGACGGGGACGGGAAGAACGACCGGGTCGCGGTCGACATCGTCCGGCCGCGCGAACCGGCCCAGCAGGGCCGCAAGATCCCGGTCATCATGGACGCCAGCCCCTACTACTCGTGCTGCGGCCGCGGCAACGAGAGCCAGCTCAAGACGTACGACGCCCACGGCAACGTCGTGCAGATGCCGCTGTTCTACGACAACTACTTCGTGCCGCGCGGCTACGCCTTCGTCGGCGTGGACCTGGCCGGAACCAATCGCTCGGACGGCTGCGTCGACGTCGGCGGACGCTCCGATGTCCTGTCCGCGAAGGCGGTCGTCGACTGGTTGAACGGCCGGGCCCGCGCCTACACGACACGTACCGGCACGCAGCGCGCCACCGCCGGATGGACCAACGGCCGCACCGGCATGATCGGCAAGAGCTGGGACGGCACCATCGCCAACGGGGTCGCCGCCACCGGCGTCGAGGGCCTCAGGACGATCGTGCCGATCAGCGCGATCTCGTCCTGGTACGACTACTACTTCGCCAAGGGCGCGGCGCTCTACGACGGGGGTCCGGCCGAGCTCGCAGGCTACGTCGACAGCCCGGACGCCCGGGCCCGCTGCGCCGCGGCGCAGCAGAAGCTCGTCGACGGATCCCCGCGCAACGGGGACTGGACGAAGCTGTGGACCGACCGGAACTACGTGAGCCACGCCGACGACGTGACGGCCAGCGTCTTCGTGGTGCACGGCATGCAGGACCTCAACGTGCGGACGAAGAACTTCGGCCAGTGGTGGGACGCGCTCGCCAAGAACGGGGTCGAGCGGAAGATCTGGCTGTCGCAGACGGGCCACGTCGACCCGTTCGACTACCGGCGCGGCGCATGGGTGGACACCCTCCACCAGTGGTTCGACCACTACCTGCTCGGCTACGACAACGGCATCGAGCGCCGGCCCATGGCCGACATCGAGCGCCACCCCGACCAGTGGAGCACCGACAAGGCGTGGCCGCCGTCCGGCACCGCCGCGACCGTGGTGCATCCGGTGAGCGGCCCGGCTCCGGGTGTCGGCGGGCTCTCGCTGAAGTCCGCTCCGGCCGGAACCACCTCCACGTTCACCGACAACCCGGCCCTGGACGAGACGAGTTGGGCAGCGGCGATCGACAAGTCCACCCCCGACAAGGCAGGTTTCGCCACCCAGCCGCTCACCAAGGACCTGCGGGTGTCCGGCTCGTCCCGGGTGACCGTCACTACGACACCCACCACCAGCAGCGCCCACCTCTCGGCGGTCCTCGTCGACCTCGGGCCCGACACGGTCCGCAACTACGCCGGGTCGGGCGAAGGCATCCTGACCGGCACCGACCGCACCTGCTGGGGCGCGAGCACGGCCGGTGACAGCTCCTGCTACCTGACGACGTCGGCCGACAGGACCGACGTCGGATACACCGTCTTCAGCCGCGGCTGGGCCGACCTCGGCCACTACGCCTCCGCCACCAAGGGCGTCCCGCTCACGCCCGGCAAGCCGTACACCATCACGCTCGACCTGGCCGCCACCGACCACGTCGTACCGGCCGGGCACCGACTCGCGCTGATCGTCGCGGGCACCGACAATGGCCTCATCGAGCCTCCGACGAGCAAGCCGACGCTCACCGTGGACCTCGCGCGAACGGGCGCCACGGTGCCGTTCGTCGGTGGTGCCGGAGCGTTCGTACGGGCCACGTCCGGTACGCACGCACAGCTCGGCGGCCCTTCGGCGGCGCCCAAGGGCGTTCCGGTTCCGCGCATGACGCAGCGGCTGCCCGGGGACGTGCCCCGGTGAAGGCGCGTCTGGTGGCGCTCGGGGTGACGGCGGCCGCGCTCGCCGTCCCCCTGGCGACCGCGCCCGCCGAGGCTCGCCCCACCGAGCCCCGCACCGGCTTCGAGACCAGTGACGGGGCACGCTGGACCGGCCAGCCCGAGGAGCAGGCATTCCTCGCCGCCGTCGACCGGCTCAGCGAGCGGACCTCGGTGCGCCGGATCGGCACCACCCGCCAGGGCCGCCCGTTGCAGGAGGTGCGCATCGGCGGCCGGCACACGTCCAGCACCGTACTTCTCGTGTGCGGCCAGCACGGCAACGAACCCTCAGGCCGCGAGGCCTGCCTCACCACGGTCCGCGACCTCGCTCTGACCAAGGACCGGGCCACGCTCCGCTTCCTGGAGCGCACCACCGTCCTGGTCATCCCGACCGCCAACCCGGACGGCCGGGCCGCCGACACCCGCGAGAACTCCGAAGGCGCCGACATCAACCGCGATCACATCGCGCTGAAGACGGCCGAGGCGCGGGCCACCGCGTCGGTCCTGCGGGATGAACACCCCGATGTCGTCTACGACTTGCACGAGTACGGCGCCACCCCCAAGTACTACGACAAGGACCTGTTCGACCTCTGGCCGCGCAACCTCAACACCTACCCGAAGGTGCACGAGGAGGCGCGGACGCTGTCCGGCGACTACGTCCGCGACGCCGCGCGGGACGCGGGCTACCGCACAGGCACCTACGGCATCTGGACCGACCCGGTCACCGGCGACCCCGTCAAGCAGGTCGCCGGTGACGGCCAGGAGCGGATCCTGCGCAACACGGCGGGCATCAAGCACGCCGTCGCCCTGCTCATCGAGAGCCGGGTGGATCCGATGACGGACGAGGAGAAGGCCGACCCGGCCGTCAACAACCGGCGCCGCGTCCAGTCCCAACTGACCGGACTCGGCGGCCTGTTCGACTTCGTGACGGATCGCCGAGGAAGCGTCGAGGCGGCCACGGGCGCGGCGCGCGTCGCCGGATACCGCGACCGGGGGCCCGTCTATCTCGGCGGCGCCGACAACACGTCGCCGACTCCCGCCGAGGTCCTCCGCGACCCGCCGTGCGGCTACCGCCTGAACCCCGCCCAGTACGGCCAGGTCAAGGAGCAACTCACCCTGCACGGCGTCCAGTTGAAGCGCACCGCCGACGGGGGAGCCTTCGTTCCGCTGCGCCAGTCGCTGCGCGCCCTGGTGCCGCTGCTGCTCGACGGTCGCGCCCAGTACCGCCTGACGGCCGCCGAGCCCGTCGAACGCTGCTGAATCAGCCGGAGGGGGTCGTGGCGAGTGCCGCGGCCTCCTCCGCGCACCCCCACGCGACCGTCACTCCGGCTCCGCCGTGCCCGTAGTTGTGCACCAACACCCCGCCCCGGGCGGTGAGTCGACGCTCGACCCGCACGCCCGTGTCGCGTACCGGACGCAACCCCACGCGGTGGGCCAGTACCGGCGCGTCCGCGATCTCGGGGTGGATCCGCGCACAGCGCGCGATGATCCGCTCGGCCGTCGCCGGGTCGGGCGCCAGGTTCCAGTCGTCCTCCTGTGCGGTGCCGCCGAGGAGCAGCCCGTACGGCTGGGGCATGAAGTAGGTCGACTCCTCGCCGGCGTCCTCCACCGCGGTGTACCAGTCGCGGATCCCCGGGTTCTCGACCACCACCAACTGGCCCCGAACGGGCCGTACTTGGGGGTCCGGTATGAGGGCACGTGCCCCGAGTCCGGTGCAGTTGACCACGAGCGGCGCGTCCGGGAGGCGGTCGACGGCGTGCGCCTCGACGGTTCCGCCGGCGTCGGCGAGCCGCTGTTCGAGCCAGCTCAGGTGTGTCGGCATGTCGATCAGCGGAAGCCTGGCCCGCAGTCCCTCCGGGGCCTGGCGGAGCCCGGGCACCTGAGCCGCCCACGGCCCGAGACCGTCGAGCCGCGCCCCGGCGTGCAGCCCCTCGACCAGGCGCACCCCGGTCTCCTGCGGCTTGAGGGCCAGCTCCTCGTACACCCGCAGCGAGGCGAGCGACCAGTCGCCCACCCGTTCCTCGGGCTCGATGCGGTACGGCCACCACAGCCCGCCCGCCACGGCCGACGTCGACTCGCGCGACGGCTCCCGGCACCACACGCGTACCCGGCGGCCCGACTCCGCCAGGACGATCGCCGTCGTCAACCCGATGACCCCGCCGCCCACCACGATCACATCGCTGCTCATGCCCGGACGGTAGCCCATGCGCTCGATCCGTCGGCCGCGCCCTGCCTCACGCGGACCGGGCAGCCGAGCGGCGCGGCCGAGGAAGGTCAGCGGGGCAAGCCCCCTGCCCGCGTCCCGAGATCCCGCAGTGCCTCCTCCAGGGCTCGCAGCACCGGAGCGGGCTCCTCGCGCAAGTAGAAGTGCCCGCCCGGGAATTGACGTACCGTCACACCAGCGGTGGTGTGCTGCCGCCAGGCTTCGAGCTGCTCGCGCGGGTGGTCGTCGCTGCCGCCGAACAGGGTGATCGGCACGGGCAGCGGCTCCGTCTCCCGCCAGGTGTACGTCTCCAGAACGCGGTAGTCGTCCCGCAGCGCGCCGACGACCAGCTCGCGCAGCTCCGCCGAGTCCAGGACCTCCTGCGGGATGCCGCCGTGGATCTCCGCGACGCGTTCGATGAGCTCGTCGTCGGGCAGGTGGTGCAGCGGATCGTCGACGCGCACGTGGCGCAGGTGCGGTGCCGGATAGCCGGACAGGACCAGCCGGGCGGGCAGCGGCCGGCCCGCCTCGCGCAGGGCGCGCGTGACCTCGTACGCGACGAGGGAGCCCAGGCTGTGCCCGAAGAAGGCGAACGGCGCCGGGCTGAGCGGCACCTCGTCGAGGAACGCCGCCACCAGCGCCTCCATCGAGGCGAACCCGGGCTCGCCGTACCGCGAGCCGCGGCCCGGCAGTTGCACGGCCTGGAACTCGGCGCCCGGCATCTCACGGCCCCAGCGGAGGTACTCCGTGGCCGAGCCGCCCCCGTGCGCGAAGCAGTAGAGCTTGGGGGCGCCGGGGCGCGGCGCCCCGGTGATGAGCCAGCGGGGCGACACGGCGGTGTTCATGGCGTGCAAACCTCCAGGGGGAGCGGGTCGATGCGATGCCGCATGCCGACGAGTCTCGCACCGTGCCCCGCAAGATCCATCCGGTTTTCGCCATCGGGGCTGTGATCCGCGGGGATCTCGGCGGGCGGGCCCTCACCCGGCGGCGCGGGGCGGGATCGGGGCCGGGCCGGGGGACGGCTTAAGATCGGTCACCTCATGACTGCAACTCTCGTCGCCAAGGACCTCGCCGCCGGCCACGGCGACCGCACCCTGTTCGCCGGGCTCGACCTGGTGGTCGCCCCCGGTGACGTCATCGGCCTCGTCGGACCCAACGGCGCGGGCAAGTCCTCCCTGCTCCGTCTGCTCGCCGGACTCGACACCCCCGAACAGGGCGACCTGCGTCTCTCCCCGCCGGGCGCGAGCGTCGGCCACCTCCCGCAGGAGCCCGACCGGCGCCCCGGCGAGACGATCCGTGCCTTCCTCGCCCGGCGCACCGGAGTCGCCGCCGCCCAGGAGACGATGGACGCCGCCACCCAGGCCCTGGTCGACGGAGCCCCCGGCGCCGACGACGCGTACGCCGACAGCCTGGAGCGCTGGCTCGCGCTCGGCGGCGCCGACCTCGACGAGCGGGCCGAGGAGGTCGCCGCGTCCCTCGGCCTGACCACCGGCCTCGACCAGCCGATGACCTCGCTCTCCGGCGGCCAGGCCGCCCGCGCCGGACTCGCCTCGCTGCTCCTGTCCCGCTACGACGTCTTCCTGCTCGACGAGCCGACCAACGACCTCGACCTGGACGGCCTGGAGCGGCTCGAAGCCTTCGTGAAGGGGCTGCGGGCCGGCACGGTCGTCGTCAGCCACGACCGCGAGTTCCTCGCCCGCACCGTCACCAAGGTGCTCGAACTCGACCTCGCCCAGCAGCAGATCAACCTGTACGGCGGCGGCTACGAGGCCTACCTCGAAGAGCGCGCCACCGCCCGCCGCCACGCGCGCGAGGACTTCGAGGAGTACGCGGACAAGCGCTCCGCCCTCGAAGGCCGCGCCCAGATGCAGCGCTCCTGGATGGACAAGGGCGTCAAGAACGCCCGCCGCAAGGCCACCGACAGCGACAAGCTCGGCAAGAAGTTCCGCAGCGAAGCCAGCGAGAAGCAGGCCTCCAAGGCCCGCCAGACCCAGCGCATGATCGAACGCCTCGACGTCGTGGACGAGCCCCGCAAGGAGTGGGAGCTGCGCATGGAGATCGCCGCCGCACCCCGCTCGGGCGCGGTCGTCGCTACGCTGAACGGCGCCGAGGTGCACCGCGAGGGCTTCACCTTCGGACCGGTCTCGCTCCAGATCGACTGGGCCGACCGCGTCGCCATCACCGGCGCCAACGGCTCCGGCAAGTCGACCCTGCTCGCGGCCCTCCTCGGCCGGCTGCCGCTGGACGCCGGCCAGGCCACGCTCGGATCCGGGGTCGTCGTCGGCGAGGTCGACCAGGCGCGCGGCCTGTTCCTGGGCGAGGAATCGCTGCTCGACGCGTTCTGCGCGGCGGTCCCCGACACGGAACCCGCCGAGGTGCGCACCCTGCTCGCCAAGTTCGGGCTCAAGGCGCACCACGTGCTGCGCCCGGCCGGTTCGCTCTCACCGGGCGAGCGCACCCGCGCGGCGCTCGCGCTGCTCCAGGGCCGTGGCGTCAACCTCCTCGTCCTGGACGAGCCGACCAACCACCTGGACCTCCCCGCCATCGAGCAGCTGGAGTCCGCACTCGACTCGTACACCGGCACGCTGCTCCTGGTCACCCACGACCGCCGGATGCTCGACGCCGTCCACACCACACGCCGCCTGGAAGTCGCGGACGGGAAGGTCACCGAGCACTGACACCCTCCCGGGCCGCCGTGCGCGGCGGCTGCGGAGAACCGGGGCGGCCCGGAAGACTCGTCGCAACGCCGAGCCGGTCACGGCGGGCCCGGTCGCCCTGGATAGCTGACCCGCCGTCAATGAGGGGCGGGCGTACGGCAGTTGAGGCCGTCACCGCCCGCCCCTCACCGGTGCCTCAGCGCCCGCCGCGGCCCTTCGGGTCCAGCAGGCCCGCCTTGCGCAGGGCGTCGGCCATCGCGCTGTTCGCGGGAGCCGGTGCCGAGCTGCGGCCCTGGCCGCCCGCCTGACGGCTGCCGCCACGGGCCTCGCCGCCACCACTGCCACGGCGCTGCTGGCCCTGACCCTGCCGCTGCTGCGGGGGCCGGTTGCCCTGACCTTGACCCTGGCTCTGGCCGCCCCGCTCGCCGCGCTCCCGCTTGGGCGCGCCGCCCGGCGCCGACGCGTCGTCGTCGAGCCGCAGGGTCAGCGAGATCCGCTTGCGCGGCACATCGACGTCGAGGACCTTCACCCGGACGATGTCGCCCGGCTTCACCACATCGCGCGGGTCCTTCACGAACGTCTTCGACAGCGCCGAGACGTGCGCCAGCCCGTCCTGGTGCACACCGATGTCGATGAACGCGCCGAACGCCGCCACGTTCGTGACGACGCCCTCAAGGAGCATCCCGGACTCCAGGTCGCCGATCTTCTCGACGCCCTCCTTGAAGGTGGCCGTCTTGAACGCCGGTCGCGGGTCGCGGCCCGGTTTCTCCAGCTCACGCAGGATGTCGGTGACCGTGGGCAGACCGAAGGTCTCGTCCACGAAGTCGTCCGGCCGCAGCGACCGCAGCACCCCCGTGTTGCCGATGAGCGACGCGACCTCGCTGCCCGTCGTCTTCACCATCCGCCGCACCACCGGATATGCCTCGGGGTGCACGCTGGACGCGTCGAGCGGGTCCTCGCCGTCGCGGATCCGCAGGAAGCCCGCGCACTGTTCGTACGCCTTCGGGCCGAGCCGTGCCACGTCCTTCAGAGCCCGGCGCGAGCGGAACGGGCCGTTGGCGTCGCGGTGCGCCACGATGTTCTCGGCGAGGTTCGAGCCGATGCCCGAGACCCGCGAAAGCAGCGGGGCGGAGGCGGTGTTGACGTCGACACCCACGCCGTTCACACAGTCCTCGACCACCGCGTCGAGCGAGCGCGACAGCTTCACCTCTGACAGGTCGTGCTGGTACTGGCCGACGCCGATGGACTTCGGGTCGATCTTCACCAGCTCGGCGAGCGGGTCCTGCAGGCGCCGGGCGATGGAGACCGCGCCGCGCAGCGACACGTCCATGTCCGGGAACTCCTGCGAGGCGAACGCCGAAGCCGAGTACACCGAAGCGCCCGCCTCCGACACCATCACCTTGGCGAGGTTCAACTCCGGGTGTTTGGCGATGAGTTCACCCGCGAGCTTGTCCGTCTCGCGGGACGCCGTGCCGTTGCCGATGGCGATCAGCTCGACCGCGTGCTCCTGGCAGAGCGCTGCCAGCTTGGCCAGCGCCTGGTCCCACTTGTTGGCGGGCACGTGCGGGTAGATCACGTCCGTCGCCACGGCCTTGCCGGTCGCGTCGATGACGGCGACCTTCACGCCCGTACGGAAACCGGGGTCGAGGCCGAGCGTGGCCCGGGTGCCGGCCGGGGCGGCGAGCAGCAGGTCGCGCAGGTTGGAGGCGAAGACGCGGACCGCCTCGTCCTCGGCGGCCGTGCGCAGCCGCAGCCGCAGGTCGATGCCGAGGTGGACGAGGATGCGGGTGCGCCAGGCCCAACGCACCGTGTCGGCAAGCCACTTGTCGCCCGGCCGCCCCCGGTCGGCCACGCCGAAGCGGCGCGCCACCATGTTCTCGTACGTCGAGGGGCCCGGCTCCGCCGACGGCTCCTCGGGCTCCAGGACGAGGTCGAGGACCTCCTCCTTCTCGCCGCGCAGCATCGCGAGCACCCGGTGCGAGGGCAGCGCGGTGAACGGTTCGGTGAAGTCGAAGTAGTCGGCGAACTTGGCGCCCGCCTCCTCCTTGCCGTCCCGCACCTTCGCCGCGAGCCGGCCCTTCGTCCACATGCGCTCGCGCAGCTCGCCGATCAGGTCGGCGTCCTCCGAGAACCGCTCGGCGAGGATGGCCCGGGCGCCCTCCAGGGCGGCCGCCGGATCGGCGACGCCCTTGTCCGCGTCGACGAACGCGGCGGCCGCGGCGAGCGGGTCCACCGACGGGTCGCCGAGCAGACCGTCGGCGAGCGGCTCCAGGCCCGCCTCGCGCGCGATCTGTGCCTTGGTGCGGCGCTTCGGCTTGAAGGGCAGGTAGATGTCCTCCAGGCGGGCCTTGGTGTCGGCGGCCCGGATCTGCGCCTCAAGGGATTCGGTGAGCTTGCCCTGCTCCCGGACGGACTCCAGGACCGCCGTGCGCCGCTCCTCCAGCTCCCGCAGATAGCGCAGCCGCTCCTCAAGGGTGCGCAGCTGGGCATCGTCGAGCATCTCGGTCGCTTCCTTGCGGTAGCGCGCGATGAACGGGACGGTGGACCCGCCGTCGAGCAGCTCGACGGCGGCCTTCACCTGCCGCTCCCGTACGCCGAGTTCCTCGGCGATCCTGCCTTCGATGGACGTCGTCACGTTGCCGTACCGCCTTCTCGCTGAGCCTGAGGCGCCATTGTGGCAGGCGGCACCGACAATCGACGATCAGCCCTTGCCGACGAGGCCGTCCGGGAAGCCGCCCGCCAGGGCCGCCGCCACCAGGAAGCCCTTGGCGAGTTCGGTGAGCCGGGCCACTCCCTGCGCGCCGAGGAGTTCGTAGGGGGCGAGGTCGAGGCGGTCGGTGCGGTCCTCCAGCTCGGCGCGCAGCGCGACGCCGGCCTCGGTCAACTCGCCCTCGCCGTCGAGCAGTCCGCGCTCGCGGAGGCGCCCGGCCGCCGCGTCCCAGTCCGGCTGCTCCCAGCCGCGCGTGGCCATGACCCACTTGCGAACCATGCCCTTGCCGGTCGCGGTGTGGCTGACCAGCGCCTCCAGCGGGTCGAGGTCCAGGTCGAGCAGCGCGGTGAGGTGGCCGTCGCCGCGGTGCTCGCGCAGCAGCGTCGCCGCGTGCCAGTAGGCCAGGTGCGGCTGCTCGGGCACGGGCAGGTCGGCGTGCGCGGCGTACAGGGGCCGGGCGTGCCGGGTGCAGCCCTCGGTGGCGCGCAGCGCGAGCCGGGCGGCCTCCGCCATCTCGTCGGAGGCGATCGCCTCATCGCCGAGCAGTCGGCGCAGCGTGCTGTCGACGGCCCTCAGGCGTGCGGCGAGCACGGCCTCGGGGGAGGCGGTGCGCCACACCGCGGGCAGGTGGCGGGCGATCAGGTCGTGCCGGAAGTTGTAGAACGTCGCCGCGACAACTCCGGGGCCCACGGCCCCCATCGCGGCCGCCCGCCCGGCGAAGTAGGCGGCGCTGCGGTCCTCGACACCGAGCCCGGCGAGCTCCTTGGTGAAGTCCGGCGAGAAGTAGACCGTGGCGTGCAGCGAGTTGAGGGGGCTCTGGCAGTGGCGTCCGGCGAGCGGCGGGAGAGAACTCATACCCGGCACGTTACCGACTGGTCGGTACGCCGTGAAGAGGTGGGTCGGACCCGGTGGAGGATGGCAGGAAAGGTGGGGTGTTCGTCATTGCGGCCATCGCGACCCGGTCCAAGGATGGAGGCATGACGCAGCGCTCCGTCCTGGTCGTCCTGTTCGACGACGTCCAGAGCCTCGATGTGACCGGGCCGGCCGAGGTGTTCGCCGGGGCGGGCCGCGTCCTGGGGGATCCCGGCGCCTACCGGCTGCGCTTCGCCTCGCTCGACGGGACTCCGGCCGGCTCGCACAGCGGGCTGCGGCTCATGGCTGACACCGCGCTCGCGGACGCCGAGCCGGCCGACACCCTGCTCGTCCCCGGCGGCGACGGCACCCGCAACGCCGACCCCGGGCTGCTCGACTGGCTGCGGGTGCACGGCCCCCGCGCCCGGCGCCTGGTCTCCGTGTGCTCGGGCTCGCTGCTGCTCGCCGAGGCCGGGCTGCTCGACGGGCGCCGGGCCACCACGCACTGGGCCTTCTGCGCCCAGATGGCCCGCCGCTACCCGGCGGTCCAGGTCGAACCGGACCCGATCTTCGTGCGGGACGGCAACATCGCCACCTCGGCGGGGGTCACCGCGGGCATCGACCTGGCGCTCGCCCTGGTGGAGGAGGACCACGGCAGGGACACGGCCCTGGCCGTCGCCCGCAACCTGGTGGTGTTCCTGCGCCGCCCGGGCAACCAGGCCCAGTTCAGCGCCCAGCTCGCCGCGCAGACGGCCCGGCGCGAACCGCTGCGCGAACTCCAGCAGTGGATCACCGAGCACCCGGCCGGCGACCTGTCCGTCGAGGCCCTCGCGCAGCGGGCCAGCCTCTCGCCGCGCCACTTCGCCCGCGCCTTCCACGCCGAGACCGGCACGACACCCGGCCGCTACGTCGAGCGCGTCCGCCTGGAACACGCCCGCCGCCTCCTCGAAGAGACCCCGGACGGCGTCCAGGAGGTCTCGCGCGCGGCCGGTTACGGCACCCCGGAGGCGATGCGGCGCGCCTTCGTCAAGGTGCTGGGCACGGCCCCCGCCGAATACCGCCGACGCTTCCGCCCCAGTCCCGCGTAACCCTCCGTAAGAAGGCGAACCCATGCAGATAGCCATCGCTCTCTACCCCGGCTTCACCGCCCTGGACGCGATAGGCCCGTACGAGACCCTCGGCCCGCTCCCCGGTGCCGAGACGGTGTTCGTCGCCGAGCAGGCCGGGCCCGTACGCAACGACAGGGGGAGCCTCACCCTGGTCGCCGAGAAGTCCTTCGCGGAGGTGACGCGGCCCGACATCGTGATCGTGCCGGGCGCCCCGCCGGAGGCCGTCGAGCCGCATCTGCGGGGCGGGCCGCTCATCGACTGGCTCCGCACCGCGGACATCGCCTCGACGTGGACGACCTCGGTGTGCACGGGCTCGCTGCTGCTGGCCGCCACCGGGCTCCTGAAGGGGCGGCGCGCGACCTCGCACTGGCTCGCCCTCGACCACCTCGCGACGTTCGGCGTGACACCGACCGGGGACCGGGTCGTCTTCGACCACAAGTACGTCACCGCGGCCGGCGTCTCCTCCGGCATCGACATGGGCCTGACCCTGGCCGGAATGATCGCCGGGGACCGGCACGCCCAGGCCGTGCAGCTCCTCATCGAGTACGACCCGCAGCCGCCCTACGACGCGGGCTCGCCCGACAAGGCGCCCGGCGACCTGGTGGAGCACTTCAGGATGAAGGGCTTCCCTCAGGGCTGAGGTTCCAGGTGAAGCGCGGGGGCCGGCGCTCCAGGAAGGCGGCGACGCCCTCCGCGGTGTCGCCGCTGCCGCGCTCCTGCTCGGCCCAGTGGGCGTCCCGGTCGGTCCTGCCGTCCGCGAACTCCTTCGCCGCCGCCTGGGTGAGCTGCGAGCGCGACACCAGGACGCGGGTGAACTCGGCCACCCGCTTGCCCAGTTCACCCTCCGGCAGCACCTCGTCGACGAACCCGGCCTGCAGCGCCCGCTCGCTGCCGATCAACTCACCTGAAAACAACAGGTACTTGGCGGTCGACGGCCCGACCAGCGCGACAAGGCGCCGCGTGGAGGACGCCGGGTAGACGATGCCGAGCTTCGCTGGCGTGACGCCGAAGGACGCGCCCTCCTCGGCGAACCGCAGATCGCAGGCGGCCGCGAGCTGACTGCCGCCGCCCACGCAGTGACCGCGCACCGCGGCCAGCGTCGGCTTGGGAAAGGCCGCCAGCGCCTCCTCGGCCCGCACCGCGAGCATCTTGGGGTCGGCGCCGGGCTCCCGCAGCGTCGAGATGTCGGCGCCCGCGCAGAACGTGTCCCCGGCCCCGGTCAGCACCAGCGCCCGTACGTCCGGATCGGCGGCCAGGGCTTCGAGCAGTGGCGGCAGCGCCCGCCACATCGCGGACGTCATCGCATTGCGCTTGGCGGGGTTGCTGATGACGACTGTGGCGACGCCTTCGGCGAGGCTCTGCTCCAGCTGGGGCTGCATGCGCCGGATGCTATCCGGGCACCCGAAACCTATGATCGCAAGGGGGGCCGTCGTACGCGGATCATGAGGAGACGCTGATGACCGGACCCACCAAGCACGTCGGACGTGAGGGCAGGAAACTTCGCCGGAGCTTCGGTCTGCTCGCCCTGCTCGGGGCGATCCTGGTAGTAGCCGGACTGGTGGGCCTCGGCTACACCGAGTTCGCCACCCTCACCACCATGCTGCTCTTCGGCTGGCTGCTGCTCATCGGCGGCTTCGTGGGCCTCGCGCACGCGATCCAGTCGCGCGGCTCCAGCTTCTTCTGGCTCGGCGTCGTGGTCGCCGCGCTGAACCTCGCCGCGGGCGTGGTGATCATCCGCCGTCCCGAGGGAAGCGCCGAGGCGCTCACGATGTTCGCCGCGCTGCTGTTCCTGACCGGAGGGGTCTTCCGCCTGGTGGGCAGTGTGGTGGTGCGCGGGCCGCAGTTCGGCTGGACGCTGGTGCAGGGGGCGTTCGGGGTGCTCCTGGGCGTGTTGGTGCTCGCGAACTGGCCGAGCAACAGCCGGTACGTCATCGGCTTCTTCTTCTCGCTGGCCCTGCTGTTCGACGGCCTCGGACTGATCGCCATCGGACTGAGCGGACGCAGAATCGTCACTCTCGTGAGTGATGCCGTGACGCCCGCGGAAGCCGCGCCAAGCACACCTCCGATGTCTCCGACACCCCCGCAAGCCATGGCAAAGCCCTCGGAGGGAGATCAGAACCCGACCGAGAGATGACCTTCTCTTGCATCGGGGATCGAAAAAGCGGCGATAGATGCTGACTTCTGTTCAGTCGGCCGGTCCGGACCAACGCACTCCACACACTCTTCAGCAGACGGGTGTGCTGTCGAGCCGCGAGGGTGGGTGCCGGAACATGGAGATCCGCGGGAGCCTGCCGCCCGAACCTGCGGCTCCGGCCCGGCAGCTGCCGTACGAGGGCGTGTGGCGGTTCACCGCGCCCGCCGTCGACGTCTCCGTGCCGCAGGCCCGGCACGCGGTGCGCGACCTGCTGCGCTGCCAGGGCGTACCCGCCCACGAGGACCTCATCCAGGGCTTGCTCCTGATCGTCTCGGAGCTGGTCACCAACGCGGTCAGACACGCGGCCCTGCTCTCCCCGCAGGTCGCCGTCGAGGTGGCGATCGGCGCCGAGTGGATCCGGGTGTCCGTCGAGGACAACCACCCCTACCGCCCGAGGGCCCTGGAGACCGACTGCGGCCAGACCGGCGGCCGGGGCCTGCTCCTGGTGCGCGAGATCACCGAGGAGGCCGGCGGGGTGTGCGACGTCGAGCAGACCGCGAACGGCGGAAAGATCGTCTGGGCCGCACTCCCGCTGGCCCCGCTGCCGGGGATCACCAGCCCGCGTCGGGCCCCGTGAGTTCCTTGACCGCGGGCCTCGCCGCGTCGAGCACCGTCATGAACCACGCCGAGAACGGGGCGCGGGCGTGCCGCTCGGCAAGCTCCTCGGGCGTCACGAACGCCGTCTCGCCGACCTCTTCCGGGTCCGGCCGCAGCGGCGACTGCACAAGCCCCACGAAGAGGTGGTTGTACTCCTGCTCCACCAGGCCCGAGTCCGGATCCGGGTGGTTGTAGCGCACCGTGCCGGCCTCGGCGAGCAGCGTCGGCGAGATGCCCAGCTCCTCATGCGTACGCCGGGCGGCCGCCGCGAACGGGGACTCGCCGGGGTAGGGGTGGCCGCAGCAGGTGTTGGACCAGACGCCGGGGGAGTGGTACTTGCCGAGCGCGCGGCGCTGCAGCAGCAGCCGGCCCGCCGGGTCGAAGAGGAAAACGGAGAACGCCCGGTGCAGCTGCCCGGGCGCCTGGTGGGCGGAGAGCTTCTCCGCGGTTCCGATGGTGTTGCCGCTCTCGTCGACGAGTTCGAGCAAGATCTCTGGTGCGGCGCCCGTGGTCCCGTTCGACGAGTTGTTCGCCGTGGTGGCTGGTGTGCTCGGCATAACCATCCTTCGCTTCGGTCCTCGGCTGCCCAGTCTGCCGTACAAAAGCGGCGTGTCCGCCATTGACCGGCATCCGCATGTCCTGCCCCACGCGGGGCCCCGGGAACCGTGCGCGTCAGTGGCAGAGCTTCGCCTCGTGCTCGGCGTGGCCGCCCGGCTCCAGCTGGAAGGTGCAGTGCTCCACGTCGAAGTGATCACCCAGGCACCCCTGCAACTCGTGCAGCAGCTTCTCGTGCCCCACCGAGTCGAGTACCTGCTGGCTGACCACCACGTGCGCCGAGAGCACCGGCATCCCCGACGTGATCGTCCACGCGTGCAGATCGTGTACGTCCTCGACGCCCGGCAGCTCCACTATGTGCGCCCGCACCTCCGCCATGTCGACGCCCTTGGGCGCGGATTCGAGCAGCACGTTGAGGGTCTCGCGCAGCAGCTTGACGGTCCTGGGCACGATCATCAGGCCGATCACCAGCGAGGCGATCGGGTCGGCCGCCTGCCAGCCGGTGGTCATGATGACCAGACCGGCGATCACGACGGCCGCCGAGCCCAGCGCGTCCGAGAGGACCTCCAGGAACGCGCCGCGCACGTTCAGGCTGTCCCGCTGCCCCTTCATCAGGAGCGACAGCGAGACCGAGTTGGCGACCAGGCCGATCAGGCCGAAGATCACCGCCGTGCCGCCCGCGGTGTCGGCCGGCTCGACGAACCGCGAGACCGCCTCGACCAGGACGTAACCACCCACCCCGAGCAGCAGCAGGCAGTTGGCGAGCGCCGCGAGTATCTCGGCGCGGGCGTACCCGAAGGTGCGGTTGCCCCCGGCCGGGCGGTTGGCGAAGTGGATGGCGAGCAGCGCCATCGCGAGCCCGAGGCCGTCCGTCGCCATGTGCGCCGCGTCCGCGACGAGCGCCAGCGAGTCCGCGAGCAGACCGCCGACGATCTCCACGACCATCACGGTCAGTGTGATGCCGAGTGCGATGCGCAGCCGTCCGCGGTAGGCGGCGGCCGCGGTGCCGGTCGGCGGCGGCCCGCCGTGTGTGTGCCCGTGGTCGTGCCCAGCCCCCATGAAGGCCCTCCCGGATCCGTTTCCGATCAATCCCGACGTCTGTGTACGAGGGGCCAGTGAACTACGGGTAGGGGGTATCCGCAACACGGCACTGAACACCGTTGTCATATGCTCTGACCTGCGGAAATGCTTGCAGGTCAGAGCGTCGGAGCGATCACCGGACCCGCCCCGGGAGGCGGTTCGCGTGATCGCGCGGGCGGCGTTGTTCGAACGCGGTTTGTGGGCTGCGCCCTTGATCGACGATGATGATCGCGGTGCCCCCGCAACGGGCGCTGCCGGGCCCAGTGAGCGCCAGCGGCCAGTGAATTCCCGGTTCCGCGCATCCGATAGCCTCTGCCGACGTGCCGCCCGCCCCGTGCCGGGCCGAGCCGTTGGACTTCAGCCATGTCAGTCGCAAGGAGTGAGTTCGTTCTGTCGACCGCCATCCTTACCGGTCCGCCGGTGCCCGGATCGCAGCTCGGACCCGATCTGCGCGCGCTGGGATTCGACGTGCAGAGCGCCTTCCTCCCCGACGACCTGCCCCGCCTGCTCGGCGAGGTGCCGGCCGGTGAACGCGTCGCCCTGGTCGACCCGCGCTTCCTCGGTCACGTCCACGCGCTGCGCCTCGCGCTGACCGACCCCCGCTTCCCGGCGGCCGCGGTGCCCGGCGCCCTCACCGTCCAGGCCGAGGCCCGCCCGGCGCTCACCCGCGCCGTGAGCGGCGGCGCGCAAGCGCCCGCCGCCCGGATCCGTACGAGCTCCGTGCTCACCGACGACATCGCCGCGGCCATCGAGGCCGACGGCGTCGCGGTGCACCACCCCGAGCTCGGCTCGCTCGTGGCGACCGTCCCCGCGGACGACGCCGCCGCTCTCGCCGCGACCCAGGCCATCGGCGCCGTCGACGACGAGGCCGTACGGCTGCGGAACGCCGTGAAGTCCCGCGACGGGTTCTTCACCACCCACTTCATCAGCCCGTACTCCCGCTACGTCGCGCGCTGGTGCGCCCGACGGGGGCTCACCCCCAACCAGGTCACCACCGCCTCGCTGATCACCGCGCTGATCGCGGCCGGCTGCGCGGCGACCGGGACGCGCGGCGGCTTCGTCGCGGCCGGAGTGCTGCTGATCCTCTCCTTCGTCCTGGACTGCACCGACGGGCAGCTCGCCCGCTACTCGCTCCAGTACTCGACGATGGGCGCCTGGCTCGACGCCACCTTCGACCGCGCCAAGGAGTACGCCTACTACGCGGGCCTCGCGCTCGGCGCGGCCCGGGGCGGCGATGACGTATGGGCCCTCGCGCTCGGCGCGATGGTGCTCCAGACCTGCCGCCATGTCGTGGACTTCTCGTTCAACGAGGCGCACGTCGTGGGCACTGATGCCACGGCCAACACGAGCCCCACCGCCGCCCTCTCGGACAAGCTCGACTCGGTCGGCTGGACGGTGTGGGTGCGCCGCATGATCGTGCTGCCGATCGGCGAGCGCTGGGCGATGATCGCCGTGCTGACCGCCGTCACCACACCCCGCATCGTCTTCTACGCGCTGCTCATCGGCTGCGCCTTCGCCGCCTGCTACACCACCGCGGGCCGCGTCCTTCGCTCGCTGACCCGCCGCGCCACCTGCACCGACCGCGCGGCCCAGGCCCTCGCCGACCTCGCGGACAGCGGGCCCGTCGCGCAGTTGGCCGCCGCCAAGGCACCCCGGATCCCGGGAGCCCCCGTCGTGGCCGCCGTCGGTGCGCTGCTGCTGATCGCCGCCGCGCTCACGCAGCCCGTCGGCAGCGGACTGGTGATCGGCGCGGCCGCCCTGTACGCCGTCCTGTCCGGCCTCGCCGTCGCCCGCCCCCTCAAGGGCGCCCTCGACTGGCTCGTGCCGCCCCTCTTCCGGGTGGCCGAATACTGCACGGTCCTCATCCTGGCGGCCCGCTCGGACGTGGACGGGGCCCTTCCCGCGGCCTTCGGCCTCGTGGCGGCGGTCGCCTACCATCACTACGACACGGTCTACCGCATCAAGGGCGGCTCTGGCGCGCCGCCGCAATGGCTGGTGCGACTGATCGGCGGCCACGAGGGCCGCACGCTCGTGGTCACGGTGCTCGCCGCCGTCCTCGCCACGCGAGACACAGACTTCACCCTGGCGCTCACCGCCCTCGCGGCGGCCATCGCGCTCGTGGTGCTCGTGGAGTCCATCCGCTTCTGGGTGTCCTCCGGAGCACCTGCCGTACATGACGAAGGAGAAACAGCATGATTGGCCTCGTACTGGCAGCCGGTGCCGGACGCCGTCTGCGCCCCTACACCGACACGCTCCCGAAGGCCCTCGTGCCTGTCGACGGTGACACCACCGTCCTGGACATCGCGCTGAAGAACTTCGCCGAGGTCGGCCTGACCGAAGTCGCCGTCGTCGTCGGCTACCGCAAGGAAGCCGTGTACGCGCGCAAGGAGGCCCTGGAGGCCAAGTACGGCGTCGCGATCACGCTGATCGACAACGACAAGGCCGAGGAGTGGAACAACGCCTACTCCCTGTGGTGCGCGCGTGAGGTCCTCAAGCGCGGTGTGATCCTCGCCAACGGCGACACGGTCCACCCCGTCTCCGTCGAAAAGACCCTGCTCGCCGCGCGCGGCAACGGCCAGAAGATCATCCTCGCCCTCGACACGGTGAAGAGCCTCGCCGACGAGGAGATGAAGGTCATCACCGCCGAGGGCAAGGGCGTCCAGCGCATCACCAAGCTGATGGACCCGGCGACCGCCACCGGCGAGTACATCGGCGTCACGCTGATCGAGGCCGAGGCCGCCGAAGAGCTCGCCGACGCCCTGAAGACCACCTTCGAGCGCGACCCCGACCTCTACTACGAGGACGGCTACCAGGAGCTCGTGAACCGCGGCTTCACCGTCGACGTGGCCCCCATCGGCGAGGTGTCGTGGGTCGAGATCGACAACCACGACGACCTGGCGAAGGGCCGTGAGATCGCGTGCCAGTACTGACCCGGCTGATCCCGTCGCCGGTCTTCGTCGACATCAGGCGTGGTGCCCTCGACGACCTCGGGGTCGTCCTGGCGGATCAGCGCATCTCGGCCAACGGCAAGCTGGCGATCGCGATCAGCGGCGGCTCGGGGCGGAAACTGCGTGAGCAGTTCGCCCCGGTGCTGCCGGGCGCCGACTGGTATCCGGTCGAGGGCGGCACCATCGACGCCGCCGTCAAGCTCGCCGACGCGATGCGCGGCAAGCGCTACGACGCGGTCGTGGCGCTCGGCGGCGGCAAGATCATCGACGTGACGAAGTACGCGGCGGCCCGGGTCGGGCTGCCGATGGTCGCCATCGCCACGAACCTGTCGCACGACGGCATCTGCTCGCCGATCTCCACGCTGGACAACGACAACGGGCGCGGCTCCTACGGCGTGCCCACGCCGCTGGCGATCCTCATCGACCTGGACGTCATCCGGGACGCGCCCCCGCGCTTCGTGCGCTCGGGCATCGGCGACGCGATCTCCAACCTGTCGGCGATCGCGGACTGGGAGCTCTCGCACCGGGAGACCCAGGAGCCGATCGACGGCCTGGCCGCCGCCATGGCGCGCAGCGCCGGCGAGGCGGTCCTGCGCCACCCGGGCGGCATCGGCGACGACGACTTCCTGGTCACCCTCTCCGAGGGTCTTGTCATGTCCGGCATCGCGATGTCGATCAGTGGTGACAGTCGGCCGTCCTCCGGCGCCTGCCACGAGATCAGCCACGCGTTCGACCTGCTCTTCCCGCAGCGCGCCGCCAGTCACGGCGAGCAGTGCGGTCTCGGCGCGGCCTTCGCGATGTACCTGCGCGGCGCGCGGGCGGAGTCGGGCCTCATGACCGAGGTGCTGCGCAGGCACGCCCTGCCGGTGCTCGCGAGCGAAATCGGCTTCACGGACGCCGAGTTCGTCCGCGCCGTCGAGTTCGCCCCGCAGACCCGCCCCGGCCGCTACACCATCCTTGAGCACCTCGACCTGTCCACCGACCAGATCAGGGACGCGTACGCCGATTATGCCAAGACCATCCGTAGCTGAGCTCCGCCCGGTCGTGCACCCGGCGGGTGTGAAGGACCGGGTCAGCGGAGAACACTGGGGCGGCCGCCTGTACATGCGCGAGATCTCCCTGCGCATCACCCGCCTCCTGGTCACCACCAAGGTCACGCCGAACCAGCTGACCTATCTGATGACCCTCAGCGGTGTGCTCGCCGCCCCGGCCCTGCTCGTCCCGGGCATCTGGGGCGCGGTCCTCGGCGTCGTGGCCGTGCAGGGCTATCTGCTGCTCGACTGCGTCGACGGCGAAGTCGCCCGCTGGAAGAAGCAGTTCTCGCTCTCCGGGGTCTACCTGGACCGCGTCGGCGCCTACCTGTGCGACGCGGCGGTCCTGGTCGGCTTCGGCCTGCGCGCCGCCGACCTGTGGGGCGGCGGCCGGATCGACTGGCTGTGGGCGTTCCTCGGTACGCTCGCGGCGCTCGGCGCCATCCTGATCAAGGCGGAGACCGACCTCGTCGGCGTCGCCCGGCACCAGGCGGGTCTGCCGCAGGTCAAGGACGCGGCGGCCACACCGCGCTCGTCCGGCATGGCGCTGGCCCGCCGGGCCGCCGCCGCGCTGAAGTTCCACCGTCTGGTCCTCGGCATCGAGGCGTCCCTGCTCATCCTGGTCCTCGCGATCGTGGACCAGGTCCGTGGCGACCTGTACTTCTCGCGCCTCGGCGTCGCGGTGCTCGCCGGCATCGCGCTGCTCCAGACGCTGCTGCACCTCGTGTCCGTCCTCGCCTCCAGCAGGCTGAAGTGAGCGCCCCGATGAAGGTCGGCGCGGTCGTCATCACCATGGGCAACCGCCCCGCCGAGCTGCGCGCCCTGCTCGACTCGGTCGCCAAGCAGGACGGCGACCCGGTCGAGGTCGTCGTCGTCGGCAACGGCGCCCCGGTCCCGGACGTCCCCGAGGGCGTACGCACCGTGGAGCTGCCGGAGAACCTGGGCATCCCGGGCGGGCGCAACGTCGGCATCGAGGCGTTCGGCCCCTCGGGCGCCGAGGTCGATGTGCTGCTCTTCCTCGACGACGACGGGCTGCTGGCCAACACCGACACCGCCGAGCTGTGCCGCGAAGCCTTCGCCTCCGACCCGGAGCTCGGCATCATCAGCTTCCGGATCGCCGACCCGGAGACCGGCGTCACCCAGCGCCGCCACGTCCCGAGGCTGCGCGCCGCCGACCCGATGCGCTCCTCGCGCGTGACGACCTTCCTCGGCGGTGCCAACGCCGTGCGGACCCGCGTGTTCGCGGAGGTCGGCGGGCTGCCCGACGAGTTCTTCTACGCCCACGAGGAGACCGACCTGGCCTGGCGGGCGCTCGACGCCGGCTGGATGATCGACTACCGCGCGGACATGGTCCTGCACCACCCGACGACCGCCCCGTCCCGGCACGCGGTCTACCACCGGATGGTGGCCCGCAACCGCGTCTGGCTGGCCCGGCGCAACCTGCCCGCACCGCTCGTCCCGGTCTACCTCGGGGTCTGGCTCCTCCTGACCCTGGCCCGCAAGCCATCGGGCCCGGCGTTGAAGGCCTGGTTCGGCGGTTTCAAGGAGGGCTGGGCGACGCCCTGCGGACCGCGCCGCCCCATGAAGTGGCGTACGGTCTTCAAGCTCACCCGGCTGGGCCGTCCCCCCGTCATCTGAGAGTCTCGGCTCTGAGACCATCGGGCGTACTTCTTGAACACGAAAGTTTTCACTTGTGAGTGACACAACCCTGTCCCCGGCGGACCTCGCCGCCAAACACGGGCTGTCGGTGAGCGGAGCCCGGCCCGGGCTCTCCGCCTACGTCAAGCAGCTGTGGGGCCGGCGCCACTTCATCCTGTCGTTCTCGTCGGCCAAGCTGACCGCCCAGTACAGCGAGGCGAAGCTCGGCCAGATCTGGCAGGTGGCGACGCCCCTGCTGAACGCGTTGGTCTACTACTTCATCTTCGGCGTTCTGATGAACGCGAAGCGGGGCATCGACTCGGACGCGTACATCCCGTTCCTGGTCACCGGCGTGTTCCTGTTCACCTTCACGCAGAACTCGCTGATGGCGGGCGTGCGGGCGATCTCGGGCAACCTCGGCCTGGTGCGGGCCCTGCACTTCCCGCGCGCCTCGCTGCCCGTCTCCTTCGCACTCCAGCAGCTCCAGCAGCTGCTGTTCTCCATGATCGTCCTGATGATCGTGGTGGTCTCCTCCGGCTTCATGCCGGGCCTGACCTGGCTCCTGATCGTCCCCGTGCTCGCGCTGCAGTTCGTCTTCAACACCGGTCTGGCGCTGATCTTCGCGCGGCTCGGATCCAAGACGCCGGACCTCGCGCAGCTGATGCCGTTCATCATGCGTACGTGGATGTACTCGTCCGGCGTGATGTTCAGCCTCAGTACGGTGCTCAAGGGCAAACCGCACTGGCTGAAGGACATCCTTCAGTGCAACCCCGCCGCGGTCTACATGGACCTGGCGCGCTACGCCCTGATGGACGGCTACGGCGGCCACTCGCTGCCCCCGCACGTGTGGGCCCTCGCGGCCGGCTGGGCGGTCGTCGTCGGCGGGCTGGGCTTCGTGTACTTCTGGAAGGCTGAGGAGCGGTACGGCCGTGGCTGAGGACATCAAGGACCGCACCGCGGTCGAGACGCGGATCCCCACCGTCATCTGCGACGACGTGCACATCGTGTACACCGTCAACGGAGGCGGCGGCGGAAAGGGCAGCGCCACCGCCGCCCTGAGCCGCATAGTCAAGCGGGACAAGACCGGCGGCGCCTCCCGGGGCATGCGCCGGGTGCACGCGGTCAAGGGCGTGTCGTTCACCGCGTACCGCGGCGAGGCGATCGGTCTGATCGGTTCCAACGGCTCCGGCAAGTCGACGCTCCTGAGGGCGATCGCGGGGCTGCTGCCGCCCGAGAGCGGCCGGGTCTACACCGACGGCCAGCCCTCGCTGCTCGGCGTGAACGCGGCGCTGATGAACGACCTGACCGGCGAGCGCAACGTGATCCTGGGCGGCCTCGCCATGGGCATGTCGCGCGAGGAGGTCAGGGAGCGGTACGAGGAGATCGTCGACTTCTCCGGCATCAACGACAAGGGCGACTTCATCTCCCTGCCGATGCGGACGTACTCCTCCGGCATGGCGGCCCGGCTGCGGTTCTCCATCGCCGCGGCCAAGGACCACGACGTCCTCATGATCGACGAGGCTCTCGCCACCGGTGACCGTCAGTTCCAGATCCGCTCCGAGGAGCGCATCCGGGAGCTGCGCAAGCACGCGGGAACCGTCTTCCTGGTGAGCCACAGCATCGGCTCCATCCGGGACACCTGCGACCGCGTGCTCTGGCTGGAGCGCGGCGAGCTCCTCATGGACGGGCCGACCGACGAGGTCGTCAAGGCGTACCAGAAGGAGTCCGGGCGCTGACGCGCGGTCATCCGGCACACCGCACAACCGAAGCCCCTGTCGATCAACCCCGGCAGGGGCTTCCGCGTCCTATGGTGTGGCCTGACAGTCAAGATCCCGTCAAGTTGCCAGTGTGCGGGGAAGGTTGGGCCGGATTGGAGTGTTCTTGTAATGCTCGCAACACCCCGACGTGTTGTCGGCCGTTGTACAACGTAAGCTGTACCGGTGCTGATTCGCGGCAAGTGGGGTGATACGCCCCGGGCTCCTCGTCTGACGGGCCACCCCGTCCGGGGAGGTCAGGCGGCGTGTCCGAAATAGGATGTTTTGGGTCGGCGGTGTAGAACGGGAGATGTGACGGCCATGGCTACGGAAAATCTCCAGCTCAAAGGGACGGCCGCCGTTCCCGCGCCGGGCGGTACCCGGTGACCCCAGTCCGGGACGTGCGCACCGGATCCTCCTCGCGCGCCACGCTCGACAAGGCCGCGGACGAGAACTTCCCGGTGGCCCCCTTCTTCCTGCCGCGCGCCTGGCGCGACGACCTGATGGCCGTCTACGGCTTCGCCCGGCTCGTCGACGACATCGGTGACGGCGACCTCGCCCCCGGCGGCGCCGACGCCCGCCACCTGGGCGTGGCCCCCGCCGACGCGGACGACCGGCTCCTGATGCTCGACGCCTTCGAGACGGATCTGCGCCGGGTCTTCGACGGAACGCCGCACCACCCGCTCCTCAAGGCCCTGCAGCCCACCGTGCGGCGCTGCGCGCTGACCCCCGAGCCGTTCCTCGGGCTGATCGCGGCCAACCGCCAGGACCAGCGCGTCGCGCGCTACGAGACGTACGAGGAACTGCTCGCCTACTGCGAGCTTTCGGCCAACCCCGTGGGGCGGCTCGTGCTTGCCATCACCGGCACCGCGAGCCCGGAGCGCATCCGCCGCTCGGACGCGATCTGCACGGCGCTGCAGATCGTCGAACACCTCCAGGACGTGAAGGAGGACCTCGGGCGGGACCGGATCTATCTGCCCGCCGAGGACATGTCGCGGTTCCACGTCACGCAGGCCGATCTGGCCGCCCCCCGAGGGAGCGCCTCGGTGCGTGCCCTGGTCGCGTTCGAGGCGGAACGCGCCGGGTCGTTGCTGAATGAAGGCACCCCTCTGGTGGGTAGCGTCCACGGCAGACTCAAGCTGCTGCTGGCCGGATTCGTGGCCGGAGGACGCGCCGCGCTCGACGCGGTCGCTGCCGCCGGCCACGACGTACTCCCGGGACCGCCCAAGCCCACCAAGGCAAGGCTGATGCGCGAGGTGGGAGCCGTCTTGCGAAGAGCGCGTAGAGAGGGGTGAGCCGGACAGTGGAGGCACAGACACCCATGTCCGCACCGGTACAGGCCGCATACAGCTATTGCGAGGCCGTGACCGGGCAGCAGGCGCGCAATTTCGCGTACGGCATCAGGCTGCTGCCGGCCGACAAGCGGCAGGCGATGTCGGCGCTGTACGCGTTCTCGCGCCGGGTCGACGACATCGGCGACGGCACGCTGGCCGACGACGCCAAGCAGTCGCGCCTGGAGGAGACCCGGGCGCTGCTCGGGCGCATCCGCGACGGCGGGGTCGACGAGGACGACACCGACCCGGTGGCGGTCGCGCTCGCGGACGCGGCGCGCCGGTTCCCGATCCCGCTCGGCGGGCTCGACGAACTCATCGACGGCGTCCTCATGGACGTCCACGGCGAGAGCTACGAGACCTGGGACGACCTGAAGGTCTACTGCCGGTGTGTCGCGGGCGCCATCGGCCGGCTCTCGTTGGGCGTGTTCGGCACACAGCCGGGCGCGCCGGGCATCGAGCGCGCCGGGGAGTACGCCGACACGCTGGGGCTCGCGCTCCAACTCACCAACATCCTCAGGGACGTTCGCGAGGACGCCGGAAACGGGCGCACCTATCTGCCCTCCGACGACCTCGCCAAGTTCGGCTGCTCGACGGGTTTCAACGGCCCCGTGCCGCCGCCCGGCTCCGACTTCGCCGGGCTCGTCCACTTCGAAGTGCGGCGCGCGCGGGCCCTGTTCGCCGAGGGCTACCGGCTGCTTCCCATGCTGGACCGGCGCAGCGGCGCCTGCGTCGCCGCCATGGCCGGCATCTACCGGCGCCTGCTCGACCGCATCGAGCGCGATCCGGAAGCGGTGCTGCGCGGGCGCGTCTCGCTGCCCGGACGGGAGAAGGCGTACGTCGCGGTACGCGGACTGTCCGGTCTCGACACGCGGCATGTGTCCCGGCAGACCGCCAGGAGGCGCGCCTGATGCACCACGCGCACCCGGACGAAGGGCTGAGGACCATTACGCAGGCCCGACGTGCAACTTCCCGGCGCTTTGATGCGTCCCTGACTGCATCTGCCAGCCGTGCGCAGTGCGCCGGCGCGGCCGAAGGGGAGGGCGCATGAACGACGCGCAGCCCAAACGCGCGGTGGTGATCGGCGGTGGACTCGCCGGAATCACCGCGGCGCTCGAACTCGCCGACGCGGGCCTGGACGTGACCCTCGTCGAAGGCCGCCCGCGCCTGGGCGGTCTCGCGTTCTCCTTCCGGCGCGGCGACCTCACCGTGGACAACGGCCAGCACGTCTACCTGCGCTGCTGCACCGCCTACCGGTGGTTCCTCGATCGCGTCGGCGGGGCCGAACTCGCCCCGGTCCAGGCCAAGTTGGACGTCCCCGTCCTCGACGTGGCGCACCCCAGGGGCCCCCGGCTCGGCCGACTGCGCCGCGACGCGCTGCCCGTACCGCTGCACCTGGCCCGGAGCCTGGCGACTTACCCGCACCTGTCGCTCGCCGAGCGGGCCTCCGTCGGGCGCGCCGCGCTCGCGCTCAAGAAGCTCGACCCGGCCGACCCGGCCCTGGACGGCGTGGACTTCGCGACCTGGCTCGGCCGGCACGGCCAGTCGGACCGCACCATCGAGGCCCTGTGGGACCTGGTGGGCGTCGCGACCCTGAACGCCACCGCGCCGCACGCCTCGCTCGGCCTGGCCGCCATGGTCTTCAAGACCGGGCTGCTCTCCGAGCCGGGCGCCGCCGACATCGGCTGGGCCCGCGTGCCGCTCGGCGAACTGCACGACACGCTGGCCCGCAAGGCCCTCGACTCGGCGGGGGTGCGCACCGAGACGCGCACCAAGGCCGAGGCCATCTCCCGTACGGGCGACGGCAGTTGGCAGGTCGAGGTGCCCGGCGAGACGCTGGACGCCGAGGTCGTCGTGCTCGCCGTACCGCAGAGGGAGACCTACGATCTGCTGCCCGACGGCGCGCTTGAGGATCCGGGCAAGCTGCTCGACATCGGCACCGCGCCGATCCTCAACGTCCATGTCGTCTACGACCGCAAGGTCCTGCGGCAGCCCTTCTTCGCGGCGCTCGGCAGCCCGGTGCAGTGGGTCTTCGACCGGACGGACTCCTCGGGACTCCGGGGCCACGGGCAGTATCTGGCCGTCTCCCAGTCGGCCGCCGAGGACGAGATCGACCTGCCCGTGGCCGAACTGCGCGCGCGCTATCTCCCGGAGCTGGAAAAGCTGTTGCCCGCGGCGCGCGGCGCCGGGATCCTCGACTTCTTCGTCACCCGGGAGCGGACAGCGACGTTCGCCCCCACCCCCGGCGTCGGACGGCTGCGGCCGTCGGCGCGGACCCGCGCTGACGGCCTGTACCTGGCCGGCGCGTGGACCGCGACCGGCTGGCCCGCGACCATGGAGAGCGCCGTGCGCAGCGGATTCAGCGCCGCCGGCGCCGCTCTCTCCACCCTCGGCCGCCCCCATGTTCATCCGCTTCAGGAGGCGGCATGACTGTTAGCAGTACTGGAACAAGAGGAGAGACTGTGCCGACTGTGCCTTCGGCTTCGGCGAATCCGGCTGTGGACACCGTGGACGTCACCGCCCTGCTGGAGCGGGGGCGCGCGCTGTCGACTCCGGAGCTGCGCGCTGCCGTCGACCGGCTCGCGGCTCCCATGGATACCGTCGCCGCCTACCACTTCGGGTGGATCGACGCCCAGGGCCGCCCGGCGGCCGGCGACGGCGGCAAGGCCATCAGGCCCGCGCTCGCCCTGCTCTCCGCCGAGGCGGCGGGCGCCAGTGCCGAGGTAGGGGTGCCGGGGGCGGTCGCCGTGGAGCTCGTGCACAACTTCTCGCTCCTGCACGACGACCTCATGGACGGCGACGAGCAGCGCCGCCACCGCGACACGGTGTGGAAGGTGCACGGCCCGGCGCAGGCGATCCTCGTCGGCGACGCCCTGTTCGCCCTCGCCAACGAGGTCCTCCTGGAGCTCGGTACGGTCGAGGCGGGCCGCGCCACCCGCCGACTCACCACCGCCACAAGGAAGTTGATCGACGGTCAGGCCCAGGACATCTCCTACGAGCACCGCGAGCGGGTCACCGTCGAGGAGTGCCTGGAGATGGAGGGCAACAAGACGGGCGCGCTGCTCGCCTGCGCCGTCTCCATCGGCGCGGTCCTCGGCGGCGCCGACGACCGCACTGCCGACACCCTTGAGGCGTACGGCTACCACCTCGGGCTCGCCTTCCAGGCCGTCGACGACCTGCTCGGCATCTGGGGCGACCCGGACGCCACGGGCAAGCAGACCTGGAGCGACCTGCGCCAGCGCAAGAAGTCGCTGCCGGTCGTCGCCGCGCTCGCCGCGGGCGGCCCGGCCTCCACCCGGCTCGGCGAACTGCTCGCCGCGGACGCCAAGAGCAATGACTTCGACAGCTTCTCCGAGGCGGAGTTCGCCACCCGCGCCGCCCTGATCGAGGAGGCCGGCGGCCGCGAGTGGACCTCCCAGGAGGCCCGCAGGCAGCACACCATCGCGATCGAGGCGCTCGGCGCCGTCGACATGCCGGAAAAGGTCCGCGCGCAGCTCACGGCGCTGGCGGACTTCGTCGTCGTCCGAAAGAGATGATCACCATTCCCATATGACTCGCAGTCGCCGGAAGGGCCCGGGAGACCGGGCCCGCTCCGACGGAGACCCCAGCACAGCAGAAGTAGCTACTGCACGAAGGGGAAGCCATGACAGCGACGACCGACGGAAGCACCGGGGCCCCGCGCCCCCGGGCCGCCGCGGCCAGTGCAACAACCGGGGTCACCCCCGGCGCGGACGCGGTACTCGACGCCGCCCGGCAGGCCGCCGAACGCGGCGTCGAGCACCTGCTGGCGAGGCAGGACGCCCAGGGCTGGTGGAAGGGCGACCTGGAGACCAACGTCACCATGGACGCCGAGGACCTGCTGCTGCGTCAGTTCCTCGGGATCCAGGACGAGAAGACCCTCCGGGCGGCCGCCCTCTTCATCCGGGGCGAGCAGCGCGACGACGGAACCTGGGCCACCTTCTACGGCGGACCCGGAGAGCTGTCCACCACCATCGAGGCGTACGTCGCGCTCAGGCTGGCCGGAGACCGGCCCGAGGACGCGCACATGGCCCGCGCCTCCGCCTGGATCAGAGCACAGGGCGGGATCGCCGCCGCCCGGGTCTTCACCCGCATCTGGCTCGCCCTGTTCGGCTGGTGGAAGTGGGACGACCTTCCCGAGCTGCCGCCCGAGCTGATCTTCCTGCCCAAGTGGGTCCCGCTCAACATCTACGACTTCGGCTGCTGGGCCCGGCAGACCATCGTGCCGCTCACGGTGGTCTCGGCCAAGCGGCCGGTACGGCCCGCACCGTTCGCGCTGGATGAGCTGCACACCGACGCCCGACGGCCCAATCCGGTCAAACCCCTTGCTCCGGTGGCGAGTTGGAACGGCGCGTTCCAGCGGCTGGACAAGGTGCTGCACGCCTACCACAAGGTGGCCCCCCGCAAACTGCGCCGGACCGCGATGCGCAGCGCCGCCCGCTGGATCATCGAACGCCAGGAGAACGACGGCTGCTGGGGCGGCATCCAGCCCCCCGCCGTGTACTCGGTGATCGCCCTGCACCTGCTCGGCTACGACCTCCAACACCCCGTCATGCGGGCCGGGTTGGAGTCCTTGGACCGGTTCGCCGTGTGGCGCGAGGACGGGGCCCGGATGATCGAGGCCTGCCAGTCCCCGGTGTGGGACACCTGCCTGGCCGCCATCGCCCTCGCCGACGCGGGCGTACCGGCCGACCACCCCGCCCTCGTCAAGGCCGCCGACTGGATGCTCGACGAGGAGATCGCCCGGCCCGGCGACTGGGCCGTGCGTCGTCCTCAACTCCCGCCGGGTGGCTGGGCGTTCGAGTTCCACAACGACAACTACCCCGACATCGACGACACCGCCGAGGTGATCCTGGCGCTGCGCCGCGTCAAGCACCCGCGGCAGGAGCGGGTCGATGCGGCGATCGCCCGGGGGGTGCGCTGGAGCCTCGGCATGCAGTCGAAGAACGGAGCCTGGGGTGCGTTCGACGCCGACAACACCAGCGCCTTCCCCGACCGGCTGCCCTTCTGCGACTTCGGCGAGGTCATCGACCCGCCGTCGGCCGACGTCACCGCGCACGTCGTGGAGATGCTCGCCTACGAGGGAAAGTCGCACGATCCGCGCACCCGGCGCGGCATCGAGTGGCTGCTCGCCGAACAGGAGGCGAACGGCGCCTGGTTCGGGCGCTGGGGCGTCAACTACGTATACGGCACAGGGTCGGTGGTGCCGGCGCTGACCGCAGCCGGGATCCCCGCCTCACACCCCGCGATCCGCCGCGCGGTCGGCTGGCTGGAATCCGTGCAGAACGACGACGGCGGCTGGGGCGAGGACCTGCGCTCGTACGGCGAGACCGAATGGATGGGCCGCGGCCCCTCCACCGCCTCGCAGACCGCCTGGGCGCTGCTCGCGCTGCTCGCGGCGGGGGAGCGGGACGGCAAGGCCGCCGAGCGCGGCATCGCCTGGCTCGCCGAGACCCAGCGCGAGGACGGCTCCTGGGACGAGCCGTACTTCACCGGCACGGGGTTCCCCCGGGACTTCTCGATCAACTACCACCTCTACCGGCAGGTCTTCCCGCTGACCGCGCTCGGCCGCTACGTCCATGGAGAACCGTTCTCCCCCAGCGGCACCAAGGGGAGTTGATGGACACACCCCAGGCCCCGCAGCCCGTGCCGATGGTGATCGCCTGTGCACTCACCATCGAACGGCTCGCGCTGCGCGGCGCCCGCGGCGACTCGGCGGGGCCCGTCACCGTGCTGCGCAGCGGCATGGGCCCCAAGGCCGCCGAGCGCGCCGTCGTCCAGACGCTCGGCGCGGACCGGATGCGCGACGCGGCGGTCATCGCCTCAGGCTTCTGCGCCGGCCTCGTCCCCGGGATGCACCCCGGGGACCTGGTCGTCGCCGAGGAAACCCGCGACCCGCGGGGCACCACGGTGTGCACCGACACCGAGGTGCTGGCCAAGGCGCTCGCCGAGGCACTGCCGGGCCGCACCGTCCACACCGGACCGCTCACCGGGTCCGACCACGTCGTACGGGGCCCCGAGCGGGCCGATCTGAGGGCGACCGGGGCGATCGCGGTGGACATGGAGTCCGCCGCCACCCTGTGGGCCGCCCAGCAGGCCGGATCGCGCCCGGTTGCGGCCGTCCGGGTGGTCGTGGACGCTCCAGAACATGAACTCGTCCGGATTGGCACGGTGCGCGGTGGAATATCAGCCTTCCGCGTTCTTCGTGCCGTCCTTCCCGCTTTCTTTGAATGGCACCGTTCTTTGCTGCTCCCCAGGAGGTGAGCCAGATGGCCATGCCGCTTCGTCAGTCCATCAGGGTCGGGACCTATCTCTTTGAACAGAAGTTGCGCAGGCGTGAGAAGTTCCCGCTGATCGTTGAGCTGGAACCGCTCTTCGCCTGCAACCTGAAATGCGAGGGCTGCGGAAAGATCCAGCATCCGGCCGGGATCCTGAAGCAGCGGATGCCGGTGGCGCAGGCCGTCGGAGCGGTCCTGGAATCCGGTGCGCCGATGGTCTCCATCGCGGGCGGCGAGCCGCTGATGCACCCTCAGATCGATGAGATCGTGCGGCAGTTGGTGGCAAAGAGGAAGTACGTCTTCCTGTGCACCAACGCGCTCCTGATGCGCAAGAAGCTGGAGAAGTTCAAGCCGTCGCCGTACTTCGCCTTCGCCGTGCACATCGACGGGCTGCGCGAGCGGCACGACGAGTCGGTGGCGAAGGAGGGCGTGTTCGACGAGGCCGTGGAGGCGATCAAGGAGGCCAAGCGGCAGGGCTTCCGGGTCACCACCAACTCGACCTTCTTCAACACCGACACCCCGCAGACCATCATCGAGGTGCTCAACTTCCTCAACGACGACCTCAAGGTCGACGAGATGATGATCTCGCCCGCGTACGCCTACGAGAAGGCACCCGACCAGGAGCACTTCCTGGGCGTCGAGCAGACCAGGGAGCTCTTCAAGAAGGCGTTCGCCGGCGGCAACCGGGCGCGCTGGCGGCTCAACCACTCGCCGCTCTTCCTGGACTTCCTGGAGGGCAAGGCCGACTTCCCGTGCACGGCGTGGGCGATCCCCAACTACTCGCTCTTCGGCTGGCAGCGGCCCTGCTACCTGATGAGCGACGGGTACGTGCCGACGTACCGGCAGCTCGTCGAGGAGACCGACTGGGACAAGTACGGCCGCGGCAAGGACGACCGGTGCGCGAACTGCATGGCGCACTGCGGCTACGAGCCGACCGCCGTGCTCGCCACCATGGGGTCGCTGAAGGAGTCGCTCCGGGCGGTCCGCGAGACCGTCCAGGGAAACCGCGGGTGATGTCGTGAGCCTCGGAGAGCCGGTCTCCCTGGGGCTCCCCGCGCTGCCGGCCCGGCCGCTGGCGGTGCGCCGCCCCTCGCGGCGCATCCAGGTCGGTTCGGTGGCGGTCGGCGGGGACGCACCCGTCTCGGTGCAGTCCATGACCACGACGAGGACGTCGGACATCGGTGCGACGTTGCAGCAGATCGCCGAGTTGACGGCGTCCGGCTGTCAGATCGTGCGGGTGGCGTGTCCGACGCAGGACGATGCCGATGCGCTGGCGACGATCGCGCGGAAGTCGCAGATCCCGGTGATCGCGGACATTCACTTCCAGCCGAAGTACGTGTTCGCGGCGATCGACGCGGGGTGTGCGGCGGTGCGGGTGAATCCGGGCAACATCAAGCAGTTCGACGACAAGGTCAAGGAGATCGCGCTTGCGGCGAAGGACGCGGGCACGCCGATCCGGATCGGTGTGAACGCGGGCTCGCTGGACGCGCGGCTGCTGAAGAAGTACGGCAGGGCGACGCCGGAGGCGCTGGTCGAGTCTGCGCTGTGGGAGGCGTCCCTCTTCGAGGAGCACGGCTTCCGCGACATCAAGATCTCGGTGAAGCACAACGATCCGGTCGTGATGGTGAACGCCTACCGTCAGCTGGCCGCGCAGTGCGACTACCCGCTGCACCTGGGGGTGACCGAGGCGGGCCCGGCCTTCCAGGGCACGATCAAGTCGGCGGTGGCCTTCGGCGCGCTGCTCGCCGAGGGCATCGGTGACACCATCCGGGTCTCGCTGTCCGCGCCTCCCGCCGAGGAGATCAAGGTCGGTATCCAGATCCTGGAGTCGCTGAATCTGCGGCAGCGCCGGCTGGAGATCGTGTCGTGTCCTTCGTGCGGGCGCGCCCAGGTGGATGTGTACAAGCTGGCCGAGGAGGTCACGGCGGGTCTGGAGGGCATGGAGGTTCCGCTGCGCGTGGCGGTGATGGGCTGTGTGGTGAACGGTCCGGGCGAGGCGCGTGAGGCCGATCTGGGTGTGGCGTCGGGCAACGGCAAGGGGCAGATCTTCGTGAAGGGCGAGGTCATCAAGACGGTCCCGGAGTCGAAGATCGTGGAGACGCTGATCGACGAGGCGATGAAGATCGCGGAGCAGATGGAGAAGGACGGCATCACGTCGGGGCGGCCCGACGTCGCCGTGCGTTGAACATGAGCGTGATGGTGGGCTGAACAGGATTCGGAAGAGGGGGCCCGAGCATGACGATCTTGGAGAACATCCGGGGGCCGCAAGACCTGCGAACGCTGAACCAGGCCGAACTCGGTGAACTCGCCCAGGAAATAAGGGAGTTCCTGATCCAGGCGGTGGCGCGCACCGGGGGCCATCTGGGGCCCAATCTGGGGGTGGTGGAGCTCTCCATCGCCCTGCACCGGGCCTTTGAATCGCCGGTCGACCGCATCCTGTGGGACACCGGGCACCAGAGCTACGTACACAAACTGCTCACCGGGCGGCAGGACTTCTCGAAGCTGCGCACCAAGGGCGGCCTTTCCGGCTATCCCTCGCGCGCCGAGTCCGAGCACGATGTCATCGAGAACAGCCACGCCTCCACCGTGCTCGGCTGGGCGGACGGGCTCGCCAAGGCCAACGAGGTGCTCGGCCGGGACGGCCACGTCGTCGCCGTCATCGGGGACGGCGCGCTCACCGGCGGCATGGCCTGGGAGGCGCTCAACAACATCGCCGCCGCCCGGGACCGCCCGCTGATCATCGTCGTCAACGACAACGAGCGCTCGTACGGGCCGACCATCGGCGGGCTCGCCAACCACCTGGCCACCCTGCGCACCACGGACGGCTACGAGCGGATCCTGGCCTGGGGCAAGGACGTGCTCCAGCACACCCCCGTCGTAGGGCGGCCCCTGTACGAGTCGCTGCACGGCGCGAAGAAGGGCTTCAAGGACGCGTTCGCCCCGCAGGGCATGTTCGAGGACCTCGGTCTGAAGTACGTCGGACCCATCGACGGGCACAGCACCGAGGCCGTCGAATCGGCGCTGCGGCGGGCACAGCGCTTCCACGGGCCGGTACTCGTGCACTGCCTGACCGAGAAGGGCCGCGGCTATCAGCCCGCCCTGGACGACGAGGCGGACCGGTTCCACACGGTCAACGCGATGGACCCCTTGACATGTGAACCGCTGGCTCCGTCCAACGGGCCTTCCTGGACCGCCGTGTTCGGCGACGAGCTCGTCCAACTGGGCGCCGAGCGGCCGGACATCGTCGCCATCACCGCCGCCATGCTGCACCCGACGGGCCTCAGCAGGTTCGCCGAGCGCTTCCCGGACCGGGTGTGGGACGTCGGGATCGCCGAGCAGCACGCGGCGGTCTCCGCGGCCGGGCTCGCCACCGGCGGCCTGCACCCGGTCGTCGCCGTGTACGCGACCTTCCTCAACCGGGCCTTCGACCAGGTCCTGATGGATGTCGCGCTGCACAGGTGCGGGGTGACGTTCGTCCTCGACCGGGCCGGGGTGACCGGCGTCGACGGGCCCTCCCACAACGGCATGTGGGACCTGTCGATGCTCCAGGTCGTGCCCGGGCTGAGGATCGCCGCGCCGCGCGACGCCGGCCAGTTGCGGGCCCAACTGCGCGAGGCTGTGGACGTCGACGACGCGCCGACGGTGCTGCGTTTCCCCAAGGAGTCCGTCGGGCCCGACATCCCGGCCGTGGCCAGGATCGGCGGCATGGACGTGCTGCGTCGGGACAGCCGGGACGAAGCCGCCGACGTGCTGCTCGTCGCGGTCGGGGTGCTCGCGCCGGTATGTCTCCAGGCCGCCGAGCTGCTCGCCGGGCGCGGCATCAGATGTACCGTCGTCGACCCGCGCTGGGTCAAACCCGTCGACGAACAGCTCGCCCCGCTGGCCGCGCGGCACCGCCTGGTCGCCGTGGTCGAGGACAACATCCGCACCGGCGGCGTCGGTTGGGCCGTCGGACAGGCCCTGCGGGACGCCGGAGTGGATGTGCCGCTGCGCGGCTTCGGCATCCCCGAACAGTTCCTCGCGCACGCCAAGCGCGGCGAGGTGCTCGCCGACATCGGGCTCACCCCGGTGGAGGTGGCGGGACGGATCGGCGCCGCCCTCGCGGCCACGGAGGAAGCCGCCGCGGCGGCCGAGAAGGAGAACGACGCATGACCGACGGTGAGCCGCAGGGCTTCGCAGCACCCGATCCCGAGGCCGACGGGTTCGCAGTACCGACCCCCGAAGCCCCTCAGGGCAAGGGCTTCGACCTGACGCGGCTCCTCGCCGAGCGCGGGGCCGAACGCTACGAACTGCACACCAGATACCTCAACCACCAACTCCCGCGGATGCTGCACACCATCGGCTTCGACAAGGTCTACGAGCGGGCCGAAGGCGCCTACTTCTGGGACTCCGAGGGCAACGACTACCTCGACATGCTCGCGGGCTTCGGCGTGATGGGCCTCGGCCGCCACCACCCCGTCGTCCGCAAGGCCCTGCACGACGTCCTGGACGCCTCGCTCGCGGACCTGACCCGGTTCGACTGCCAGCCGCTCCCCGGCCTGCTCGCCGAGAAGCTCCTCGCGCACAGCCCGCACCTGGACCGGGTGTTCTTCGGCAACAGCGGCACCGAGGCCGTCGAGACCGCCCTCAAGTTCGCCCGGTACGCCACCGGAAAGCCCAGGATCCTGTACTGCTCGCACGCCTTCCACGGCCTGACGACGGGCTCGCTCTCGGTCAACGGGGAGTCCGGCTTCCGCGACGGCTTCGCCCCGCTGCTGCCCGACACGGCGCTGCCGCTCGGTGATCTGGCCGCCCTGGAAAGGGAGTTGAGGCGCGGCGACGTAGCCGCCCTCATCGTCGAGCCGATCCAGGGCAAGGGCGTCCACGAGGCGCCGCCCGGCTATCTGCTCGCCGCGCAGGACCTCCTGCGCCGGCACAAGGCCCTGCTCATCGCCGACGAGGTGCAGACGGGCCTCGGCCGTACCGGCGACTTCTACGCCTACCAGCACGACCAGGGCGTCGAACCGGACCTGGTGTGCGTCGCGAAGGCGCTCTCGGGCGGCTATGTGCCGGTCGGCGCCACCCTCGGCAAGGAGTGGATCTTCAAGAAGGTCTACTCGTCGATGGACCGGGTCCTGGTCCACTCGGCCAGCTTCGGCTCCAACGCCCAGGCGATGGCGGCCGGGCTCGCCGTGCTCGCGGTCATGGAGGACGAGGGGATCGTCGAGAACGCGCGCACCGTCGGCGACCTGCTGCGCACCCGGCTCGCCGCCCTGACCGACCGATACGAGCTCCTCTCGGACGTACGCGGCCGCGGCCTCATGATCGGCATCGAGTTCGGCCGGCCCAACTCGCTGAAGCTGCGCGGCCGTTGGACCATGCTCCAGGCCGCCCGCAAGGGCCTCTTCGCGCAGATGGTCGTCGTGCCGCTGCTCCAGAAGCACCGGATCCTCACCCAGGTCTCCGGCGACCACCTGGAAGTGATCAAGCTGATTCCGCCGCTGACCATCACCGAGCGCGAGGTCGACCGGTTCGTCGGGGCGTTCACCGCCGTCATGGACGACGCACACGGCGGGGGCGGACTCATGTGGGACTTCGGCCGGACCCTGGTGAAGCAGGCGGTCGCCAACCGGTAAGAGCTGTCGCCGGCCGATAAGACTCAGCGTTTTTGCCTCAGAGGCAAAAAGTTTGCCCCTGAGGCAAGGGCCTGTCTGAATGGAGTGCATGAGCACTCCTGCCGACGATGTCGCGGCGCTCCCGGGCGTCGCCACGCGGCTGCGCGAACTGCGCCGCCGCCGCGGTCTCACCCTGGAGGCCGCCGCCCAGCGAGCCGGCCTCTCGCCCGCGCACCTCTCCCGGCTGGAAACGGGCGCCCGCCAGCCCTCGCTGCCGATGCTGCTGGGGCTCGCCCGCATCTACGGTACGACGGTTTCCGAGCTGCTCGGTGAGATGCCGCCCGAGCGCGAGCCCGTGATCCGGGCCGGACGGGCCGCACCGCGCGAGGCCGACGGCTGGACGTACCACCAGACCGGCGGCCCGGGCCGCGCCATGCAGGCGCTGCGCGTCGAGGTCCCGTACGGCACCCAGCGCGAACTCGTCCGGGTCCACCCCGGTGAGGAGTGGCTCTACGTCCTGACCGGGCGGCTCCGGCTCAGTCTCGGGGACGCCACCCATGAACTCGACCCGGGCGACAGCGCGCACTTCGACTCGCTCACCCCGCACCGGATCTCCGCCGCCTCGCACGGCGGAGCCGAGTTCCTCTTCGTGCACACCCTGCTGCAGAGCCCCGATCCGCATCCGCACCACCCGCACAGCTGAGAGGACGGACCCGACATGTCCGAGCACGAGAGCGCGCCCGCGACGGCGCCCCGCAAGAACATCGAGGAGACCGCGGAGACCAAGTTCCCCAGGGGCCTGGTCGTGCGGCTCTTCGCCTACCTCGTCGCCGGCCACCTCTTCGCGGGCTTCCTCTACCTGCTCTTCGAGGTGGGTGGGAACTAGCGCCCGCTCCGGTCGCTCAGACCGCGCCGTCCAGGAGCCGGTCGCGCAGGCGCTCGCGGGTCTCGGGAGCCAGCTTCAGACCCTCGGAGAAGTAGCGGTCGGTGGTGCCCCAGGTCTCCTCGACGGCGTCGAACGCGGCGTGCAGATAGCTCGCGCGGGCATCGAAGAGGGGGCTCAGGAGCTCCATCACCTCGGGCGACATCGCATCCGCGGACGTGCTGGTGCGACGCACCTTGTAGCGGCGGTGCGGGTCGTTGGACTTGAGGTAGTCCGCCTCGATGGCGTCCCGCTCGACGCCGACCGCGAGCAGCGCCACCGCGATCGACAGGCCCGCCCGGTCCTTGCCCGCGGCGCAGTGCATCAGCGCGGGGACGCTGTCCTCGGCGAGCGCGTGCAGCACCCGGCTGTGCTCGGCGGTGCGCTGGGTGATGATCTCGCGGTACACGTGGATCATCCGGTCCGCGCCCTTGGTCCCCGACAGCGCGGAGCGCAGATCGTCGAGGTCGCCGTCGCGGACCATCTTCCAGAACTCGGCCCCGTCGGCCGGATCCGTCATCGGGATGTTGACGTTGCGCACACCCGGCAGCGCGATGTCCGGCCCCTCCAGCTTCTGGTCCCCGGCGTTGCGGAAGTCGAAGACGGTGTGCAGGCCCAGGGTGGAGAGGTAGGCCGCGTCCGCCTCGGTGGCGTGGGCGAGGTGCCCGCTGCGGAAGAGCCGCCCGGCGCGTACCCGCAGCCCGTCCACGGTCGGCAACCCGCCCACGTCACGGAAGTTGCGCACCCCCGAAAGCTCGGGCTCTGTCGCGGGGACCTGTGGAATCTGCTGGGTCACGGGGACTCCTGACGTCGATCCTTGATGGCGCGGCCTGCGCGTCTGTCGACGATACGACATGCGTTCCTGGGGCAACCATCTTCCTGTGTGCCGCACAGGCTTGCCCAGGGTGGCTCCCCACCCCGATCATGTGCGTACATGTGCGGATCTGGGGGTCGGGATGATTGAGATCGGTGACAACGGACGCCTTTGGCTGCTTTCCGGGCGGACCAGCAGCTATGCGCTGCACCTCACGGACCAGGACGAGCTGCTGCACCTCCACTGGGGCCCCCGGATCCCGATGGAAGCCGCGACAGCCCTGTCCCGCGAGCCACTCGCACCCCACTGGCCCTTCGAGTCCCGCACGGACGGACTGGAGGAGTACCCGGTGGAAGGGGGACCCCGCTTCGTGCGCCCCGCGCTCTCCGTAAGGGCAGGTGAGGCGCGGGGCACGGCCTGGGACTTCACGGGCTCGGACGTCGACGGCGACGAACTGCGGCTGCGCTTCACCGACCCCGTGAACGGCCTCGGGCTCACCCTGCACTACCGGATGCGGGACGGCTTCGACGTCGTCGAGCGCTGGGTGACCGCAAGCCACCAAGGGGCCGACGGCGCAATGGAGTTGCTGCGCGCGGACGCCGCCACCTGGACACTGCCCGAGCGCGACGGGTGGCGGCTCTCCCAGCTGCACGGCCGCTGGGCCGCCGAGTCCCGTCTCGTACGCTCCGATCTCACCCCCGGTGAGAAGGTGCTCGGCAGCCGGCGCGGGCACACCGGACACCAGCACCTGCCCTGGGTCGCCCTCGACGCGGACGGCACCGCGACCGAGGAGAGCGGTGAGGTGTACGGCTGCGCGCTCGGCTGGTCGGGGTCCTGGCGCATCGCCGTCCACCACCTGCCCGACGGCCGGGTGCAGATCAACGGCGGTGCGGGATACGACGATTCGGGGCTCATGCTGCTCCCGCCCGGCGAGTCGTACACCTCGCCCGTGTTCGCCGGGCTGTGGAGCGGCGCCGGGTTCGGGGGAGCGAGCCGGCAGTGGCACGCCTGGCAGCTGGCCCATGTGATCCCGCGCGCCGGGCAGCCGCGGCCGGTGCTGTACAACTCGTGGGAGGCCACCCTCTTCGACATCTCCGAGGACCAGCAGCGCGCCCTCGCCCGGCGGGCCGCCGACATGGGCGTCGAGCTGTTCGTGGTCGACGACGGCTGGTTCGGCGCGCGCACCCACGACGCCGCCGGGCTCGGCGACTGGATTCCCAACTCCACCCGCTTTCCCGGTGGGTTGAAGCCGCTGGCCGACGAAGTGCACGGCCTGGGCATGCAGTTCGGGATCTGGGTCGAGCCCGAAATGGTCAACCCTGACAGCGACCTCTACCGCGCCCACCCCGACTGGGTGCAGTTCCAGCCCGGCCGCGCCCGCACCGAGTTCCGCAACCAGCTCGTCCTCAACCTCGCCCGCAAGGATGTACAGGATCATCTGTGGGAGCAGCTGGACGGGCTGCTCTCCAGCGCCCCGATCGACTATGTGAAGTGGGACTTCAACCGCTGCTTCACCGATGCCGGCTGGCCCGGGGAGCCGTATCCGCAGAAGCTGTGGGTCGAGCATGTGCACGCGTTCTACGCGCTGGTGGACCGGCTGCGCGCCGCCCACCCCCACGTCGCCTTCGAGTCCTGCTCGGGCGGCGGAGGACGCATCGACCTCGGGGTGCTCTCCCGCACCGACCAGGTGTGGACCTCCGACAACACCGACCCCCTCGACCGGCTCGCCATCCAGCACGGCTTCAGCCAGCTGCACCCCGCCCGGGTCATGGCCGCCTGGGTGACCGACAGTCCCAACACCCAGCTCAACGGGCGCGTCAGCAGCCTCCGCTTCCGCTTCGTGAGCGCGATGGCCGGGGTGCTCGGCGTGGGCGGCGACCTGACCCGCTGGAGCCCGGCCGAACTCGCCGAGGCCCGCGACTGGGTGGCGCTGTACAAGGAGATCAGACCGGTCGTGCAACTCGGCGCCCAGTACCGGCTGCGGGCGCCCGGCGGCGGTCTCGGCGCGGTCCAGTACACGCGGGGCGACGACAGCGTCGTACTGGCCTGGCTCCAGGCCCAGCACTACGGGGAGCCGCCGCCCGCCGTCAGGCTGCGCGGGCTCGATCCGGCCGCCTCCTACGCGTGCCCGGAGACCGGGACCGTATACAGCGGGGCCGTGCTGCTCCATCGGGGGCTCGCCACCGGGCTTCGCGGGGACCTGGATGCGGCCGTGTTCCGGCTGCGCAGGGCATGAGAGCGCTCTCATGTGCCCCGCATGACTGGACTCGGCCATCAACCCCCTTGGTCTGTGGGGCAGTTGAGGCGTAAAGGTGATGCCTCCGACCACCTCGCGGGACGGCCGGAGCCCATCGCGCCCCGGCCGCCAGCGCCGGTCCCGGTTGTTGTACGCCGATGCAAATAGCGGCCCGAGATCGAACAACAGGCCCGAAACTGGCATATCCCGCCCCACCCGGTGCCGAGTAGCGTCGCTGCTCCCCGCCCACGGTTGGGAGGAGCCGGACCATGACCGATCCCTGGCAGCACGAGAAGTACGAGCAGTACGAGGGAGGAAGCCCGGAGGCCGAGCGGAAGGTCTTCGAGGAGCTCGCCCAGCGCATCGTACGGATCCAGCGCATCAACCAGGAGACCGGTCGACTACCGGGCCCCGACCGGGCGTTCCACGCCAAGACGACCATCGCGGTCGAGAACGCCCGGGTGCGCTTCCACACCGATCTGCCCCTGAGCCTGCGCGAGGGCTTCGTCCAGCCGGGCGCCGAGTACCCGGCCATCGTGCGGTACTCGAACGCGGCCGGAGTGCCGGCCGCCGACGCCGCGCAGGACCTGCGGGGCATCGCCGTGCGCATCGTCGTCGATGACGACGAACGGCACGACCTCCTCATGCTCAACATCCCCGCGTCGCACGCCGCCAACGCCCGCGAGTTCGTCGAGTTCTCCGAGGTCATGGCGGGTGCGAGCGGCACCGCGCAGGTCGCCTACCGCTTCCTGGTGAAGCTGCCGCGCGCGGTCGGCAGGCCGGCCGCGACCCGGATGCGCAAGACCCTCCAGAAGGCCGTCTCGCGCAAGATCGGCAGCCTCTCCCAGGAGCGGTACTGGAGCCAGGCCCCGATCCTGTGGGGCGACGCGGGCCCCGTCCAGTACCAGCTGCGGCCCAGCCCCGGCGGGCCCCCGGCTCCGAAGCCCGACCGCTCCGACCAGCACCGGCTGCGCACCGAGCTCGCGGCCCGGCTGCGCGAGCGGGACGTCGTGTACGAGCTGTGCCTGCAGCGCTTCGTGGACGAGGCCACCACGCCGGTGGAGAACGCCTCGGTGGAGTGGCCCGAGGACGTGGCGCCGCCGGTGCCCGTCGCGACGCTCACCATCCCGCGCCAGGACCTCGACTCCAACGAAGCCGCCGCCGTCACCCGCCGCGTCGAGCAGCTCGTCTTCACGCCGTGGCGCACCACGGACGCCTTCCGGCCGCTCGGCAACCTCAACCGTTCGCGCGACTTGGCCTACGGGGCGAGCAGCGCCCGCAGGCTCGGCCAGGAGTAGGGGCCCAAGCCCCGCGCCGAGCCGCCCCGCCAACGACTCGTTCCGCCTCGATGGGAGTGGACCATGCCGAAGAAACGCGCATCGGCCGCAGCGACCAGCACCGCCCGGCCCGCGGCCCTGTACGGCCTCGCCGGGATCCGGCTCCTGAACGGGGCGGCCGGCCTCATCGCGCCCGCCCTGCTCATCCACCGCCTCGACCGCGACTCCGAACCCAATCCCGCGGCCGTGTACGCTTTCCGGCTCTTCGGGATCCGCACCATCCTGCTCGGCCTCGACCTGCTCACCAACCGCGGCGAACGCCTGGAGCAGGACCTCCGCGAGGGCGTCCTCATCCACGCCTCCGACACCCTGACCGCCGCCATGCTCGGCATCAAGGGCCTGCTGCCGCCCCGTACCGCGGCGATGACCACGTTGATCTCCGCGACCAACACCGCGCTCGCCGTCAGCGCGCTGGGCGACGGGGCCAGGGAGAAGAAGTGACGGGCGCGGACTACGACTACATCGTGGTCGGCGCGGGGGCGGGAGGCGGCCCGCTCGCCGCGAACCTGGCCGAGGCCGGCATGAAGGTCCTCCTCATCGACGCGGGCGGCGAGCACGAGAACGACAACTACCTGGTGCCCGCCTTCCACGGGGACGCCTCCGAGGACCCGGTCCAGTGCTGGAACTACTACGTACGCCACTACGCGAACGAGGAGCAGCACCAGCGCGACACCAAAGCGGTCGCGGGCAAGGGCATCCTCTATCCGCGGGCGGGCGCCGTCGGTGGCTGCACCGCACACCACGCGATGATCACGGTCTACCCCTACAACCGGGACTGGGACGCCATCGCCGAGGCGACCGGCGACCAGTCCTGGCGGGCCGAGGCCATGCGCGGCTACTTCGAGCGCATCGAGCGCTGCGGCTACCGCCCCCGGCCCAAGCGGCTGCCCGCCAATCCACTCCTCGCCGCGGTCCTCAAGGCGCTTCCGTTCGTCTCCGACCGGTATCTGAACCGCTCAAGGCACGGCTTCGACGGCTGGCTGCCCACCCATCTCGCCGACCCGGCCCTGATTGTCCAGGACAAGCAGCTCCTCAAGGTCATCCTCACCGCCGCCGAGGGCGAGTTGGCCG
This sequence comes from Streptomyces sp. NPDC001415, assembly GCF_053597395.1. Taxonomy (NCBI): domain Bacteria; kingdom Bacillati; phylum Actinomycetota; class Actinomycetes; order Kitasatosporales; family Streptomycetaceae; genus Streptomyces; species Streptomyces sp. NPDC001415. The sequence continues at coordinate 124,507 of NZ_JBSFIE010000004.1, read as the reverse complement.
ACTTCCTCGGCCGCCCGCTCTCACCCCTCGAAGGCCTGGGCGCGGCCGTCGACCCCAACGACTGGCGGGTGCAGACCCTGGGCCTCGAAGGGCTGTGGCAGATCCCGCTGTCGACCGACCGGGGCAGGCGCAGCGCGGCCCGCGAACGCATCCGGGCGGCCCGCACCACACACCCCGACAACCTGACCGTCCGCACCGACGTCCTCGTCACCCGCGTGCTCCTCGACGACGCGGGAGCGGCAGCCGGAGTGGAGTTCATCGACACCGCACGCGCCTACCGCGCCGACCCGGCGGCCTCGTACGAGCCCCAACTCCCGCCCCTGGTAAGGCTGGCGGCCCGCCGCGAGGTGATCCTGTGCGCGGGCGCCTTCAACACCCCGCAGCTGCTCATGCTCTCCGGCATCGGGCCGCGCCAGGAGCTGGAGCGGCACGGCATCCCCGTACGCCTCGACCTCCAGGGCGTCGGCGGCAACCTCCAGGACCGCTACGAGGTGGGCGTCGTCAGCCGCATGGCGAAGGAATTCCCGATCGTCAAGGACTGCACCTTCCACGCGCCGGAGCCGGGTGCCACCCCCGACCGCTGCTACCGGGCCTGGCAGCGCGGAGAGGGGCTCTACACCAGCAACGGCTCGGTCGTCGGGATCACCCGCAAGTCACGGCCCGGCCTGGACGCACCCGACCTGTTCCTGTTCGGGTTCCCCGCCGACTTCCGCGGCTACTACCCCGGTTACTCCAAGGAGAACCTGCGCCACAAGGACCGGTTCACCTGGGCGATCCTCAAGGCGCACACCCACAACAGCGGGGGAGCGGTGCGGCTCCGCTCGGCCGACCCGCGCGACACCCCCGTGGTGAACTTCCACTACTTCGCCGAAGGCACCGACAAGGACGGCGTCGACCTGGAGGCGATGACGGATGCCGTCGAATTCGTCCGCGGCATGAACCGCCGTGCGGGGGACTCGATCAGCGAGGAGCTCTGGCCCGGGAAGGACATCAACTCCCGTGACCAGGTGCGGAGTTGGGTGCAGGACGAGGCCTGGGGGCACCACGCCTCGTGCAGCTGCCCGATGGGCGCCGACGGGGACCCCGCGGCCGTCGTCGACAGCCGGTTCCGGGTCCGCGGCGTCGACCGGCTGCGCATCGTGGACGCCTCCGTCTTCCCGCGCATCCCCGGCTTCTTCATCGCCACCCCGATCTACATGATCAGCGAGAAGGCGAGCGACGTGATCCTCGCCGACGCGCCACCACCACTGCCCCAAGGACAGCCCCAAGGGGGGAACCGATGAGCTCGTACCGCACCTCGTTGCCGTGGCGAATCGTCGTAGGCATCGCGGACTTCCTGGACGCCAGGATCGGCTGGGACAAACTGCCGCTGCCGCTCGGCCTCGGCACCCTCCTCGGACTGCGCGTCCGCTACCGCCAGGAGAACCTGCACGACACCAACAAGATCCCCGCGGTGAACGTGCCCGAACCGGTCCCGCCCAAGGACTCGTTCAAGGTCAACCGCACGGCCGACGGCAGCTACAACGACCTCGGCCAGCCTCGCATGGGCATGGCGGGCACCCGCTTCGGCCGCAACATCCCGCTCGACAAGATCCCCCCGGTCAGCCCCGCCGACGTGCTCTCCGAGCCCAACCCGCGCAAGGTCAGCCGCGAACTGCTCACCCGCGACACCTTCATCTCGGCCGACTCGGTCAACTCCCTGGTCGCCGCCTGGCTCCAGTTCATGGTCCGCGACTGGTTCAGCCACGGCACCGGAGTCTCCGACCGGCCCTGGACCGTGCCGCTGATGGACGACGACCCGTGGCCCGAGCGGCCCATGCAGATCATGCGGACCATGGACGACCCCACCCGCGATCCGCACGCCCCGGCCGGCACCCCCGACACCCGGATCAACGTCTTCTCGCACTGGTGGGACGCCTCCCAGATCTACGGCAGCACCGAGGACGAGCAGCGCGCCATGCGCACCGGCCAGCTCGGCAAGCTCCACCTGTGGGACGACGAGCGGATGCCCTTCCCCTCCGACCCCGCCCGGGACCCCTCGCGCGTGCCCGGCTTCTGGCTCGGACTCGCCCTGATGCAGAGCCTGTTCACCCGCGAGCACAACGCGATCTGCGACCACCTGCACGCCGCCTACCCCGGGTGGGACGACGAGGAGCTCTTCGAGCGTGGCCGGCTGATCAACGCCGCCCTCCTCGCCAAGATCCACACGGTGGAGTGGACCCCCGCCGTCATCAGCCACCCCACCACCGTCACCGCGCTGCACACCAACTGGTGGGGCCTGGCCGGGGAACGGGTCCACGACCTGTTCGGCCGGATCAGCAAGTCCGAGGTCATCAGCGGCATCCCGGGCGGCGAGACCGACCACTACGGCGTGCCGTACGCGCTGACCGAGGAGTTCGCCGCCGTCTACCGGATGCACCCGCTGATCCGCGACGACTGGGAACTGCGCGCCGCCAACGACAACACCACCCTGCGCAACGCCTCGTTCCGCGACATCGCGGGCCCCGAAGCCCTCAAGGTGCTCGGCTCCATCTCCACCACCGACCTCCTCTACAGCTTCGGTACGCTCCCCCCGGGGCTCGTCACCCTGCACAACTTCCCGAAGTTCCTCCAGGAATACGAGCGCCCCGACGGCCACCTCCAGGACCTCGCCGCCACCGACATCCTGCGCTCCCGCGAACTCGGCGTCCCCCGCTACAACGAGTTCCGCCGACTGCTGCGCATGAAGCCCGCCGAGCGCTTCGACGACCTGACCGACAACCCGCGGTGGGCGAAGCAGATCATGAAGGTGTACGAGGGCGACATCGAGAAGGTCGACCTGTCGGTCGGCATGTTCGCCGAGAAGCTCCCCAAGGGATTCGCGTTCAGCGACACCGCCTTCCGCATCTTCATCCTGATGGCGTCCCGGCGCCTCAACAGCGACCGCTTCTTCACCGAGTACTACACCCCCGAGGTGTACTCGAAGGCGGGCCTGAAGTGGATCGACGACAACAGCATGATGAGCGTGCTGTTGCGCCACCACCCCGAACTGCGCACCGCGCTCACCGGACTCAAGAACGCGTTCGCGCCGTGGAACGTCGCCGGACAGGAGTGAAGGGGGCGCCGCGATGACCAACGGTGAACGCAAGGCCGACGTCGTCCTCGAAGGCGGCGGCGTACGGGGCCTGGGATCAGCGGGCGCCGTCATCCGCCTCCTGGAGGACGGCTACACCTTCCCGCGTGCCGCCGGCACCTCCGTGGGAGCCATCGCGGCGGCGCTGGTCGCCGCCGGGGTGGGTGCCAAGGAACTGCGCGGCATCATGGACCGGCTCGACCTGAGCCGCATCCCGGACCGCCAGCCGCCCGGGGTGCCGCTGGTGAGCGAGGGCATGGCCCTGCTCGGCATGCGGGGCGCGTACCGCGGTGACTGGATCAGGGAGTGGATCGAGGAGGAGCTCGCCGAACTCGGCGTCACCACCTTCGCCGATCTGCGCACCGACGACCCGGGCGCCGACGCCGACCTGGCCGACGACCAGAAGTACAAACTGGTCGTGCTCGCCACCGACGTCACGCGCGGCAGGCTGCTCCGACTGCCCTGGGACTACCACCTGTTCGGGCTGAAGGCCGAGGAGCAGAAGGTCGCGGACGCCGTCCGCTGCTCGCTGTCCATCCCGTTCTACTTCCGGCCGTGCGCCCTGACCAACCCGGTCACCAAGGAGTCCTCGGTGATCGTGGACGGCGGCATCCTGTCCAACTTCGCGGTCGACATCTTCGACCGCAGGGACGGCAAGAAGTCGCGCTGGCCGACCTTCGGCGTGCGGATCATCCCCGATCTGCCGGCCGGGATCGCCAACCTGGCGCCGCTCGCCGCGCGCGTCATGTGGCCGCCGCTGGCGCTCCTCGAACAGGTCGTCACGACGGCCCTGGTCGGCCGCGACCAGACGTCGCTCGACCGGCCCGGGGTGCGGGAGCGCACGGTGGAGGTGGACTGCACGGGCGTCGGCATCACCGACTTCCGCATCGACGCGGAGGCCCGGGACGCGGTCGTGGAACAGGGCCGCAAGGCGGCCGGTGAATTCCTCGGACGCTGGAAGGGCTGACGCACGACCGAATTGAGTGCCATAGTGGGAAGCGACCCCTCATCTCCCGTAAAGAGATGGGGGGTTCGTCCATGAGCGGGACGTGGTGTGACCGCCGGACCTGATCTCTTCACCGCTCCCTCACGCGGGGCACACTTGCGCACATAGGCAATAGACAGCCTTTGCCTTGGGGCGCCTGTCAACCGGTGTTGTCTGTCGGTACGTTCATGACTGCCCCCACTCCTCGTGGTGGCAGTCCCCAAACGTCACTTTGTCATGCACTCGACGTTTCTTCGCGTCCCGTCCGTCCCAGGGCAGGACGATCCCCCCATGGAGGAAGAACCGTGCAGCACATACGAACCTCCAGGTTCGGACAACGAGCCGGCGGCGCTCCCGCGCTGCTTTCCCTGCTCGCGCTCGTCACCGGCGGTCTGCTCGCCGCGGCCCCCACAGCCGCCGCCCAGCAGGCCGACGACCCCGCCTCCAACGTCAAGCAGGTGTGCGCGACGGCCAAGCCGGGCCAGATGCACTGCCTCGCCCTTGAACGTACGGACGTCAAGCAGCACAGAGGCATCACCGCCGACGCCGCCCCCTCCGGCCTCGGCCCCGCCGACCTGCAGAAGGCCTACAACCTGCCGGCCGACGGCGGTGCCGGCGCGACGGTGGCCATCGTCGACGCGCAGGACGACCCGAACGCGGAGTCGGACCTGGCCACCTACCGCTCGCAGTACGGGCTCCCCGCCTGCACCACCGCCAACGGCTGCTTCAAGAAGGTCGACCAGGACGGCGGCACCAACTACCCGACGGCGGACGCGGGTTGGGCCGGTGAGATCTCGCTCGACGTCGACATGGTCAGCGCCGCCTGCCCGCAGTGCCACATCCTGCTCGTCGAGGCCAAGTCCGCTAACATGGACGACCTCGGCGCCGCGGTGAACCGTGCCGTGACCCTGGGCGCGAAGTTCGTCTCCAACAGCTACGGCGGCGGCGAGGAATCCGCCGACACCGCCGCGGACAGCAAGTACTTCAACCACCCGGGCGTCGCGATCACCGTCTCCTCCGGTGACAGTGGCTACGGCGTCGAGTACCCGGCGGCCTCGCAGTACGTCACCGCCGTCGGCGGCACCTCGCTGAAGAAGGACAGCAGCACGCGCGGCTGGTCCGAGTCGGTGTGGGGCTCCAGCTCCGGTGGCAGCGGCGCCGGTTCCGGCTGCTCGGCGTACGACCCGAAGCCCTCCTGGCAGAAGGACACCGGCTGCGCCAAGCGGGCCGTCGCGGATGTCTCCGCGGTCGCCGACCCGGCCACCGGCCTTGCCGTGTACGACAGTTACCAGGCCAACGGCTGGAACGTCTACGGCGGCACCAGCGCCTCCTCGCCGATCATCGCGAGCGTGTACGCCCTCGCCGGCGCACCCGGCGCGAACTCCACTCCCTCGTCCTTCCCCTACGCCCACACCGGCTCGCTGAACGACGTCACCTCCGGCGCCAACGGCAGCTGCGGCGACTACCTGTGCAAGGCGGGCACGGGCTACGACGGCCCGACCGGCCTCGGCACCCCGAACGGCACCGCGGCCTTCAAGGGCTGACCCGGTTCCCCTGGGGGCCGTCGCATCGCGGCGGCCCCTTCGGCCGTTCTGGGCGTCACGGCAGCCAGTGGACCGGGGACGCCTGGCGGATGTGAACGAGTACGTCGAAGGCGTCGGCCAGGGAGTCGACCGCGAGGTACCCGGTGGCGTCGCGGGACGGGTCGTAGACGCCGCTGATGACACGGGCCTTCGCCGGGCCGTCCCATGGGCCGCGGACGGCGTCGAGACGCAGGTCCAGCCAGTGCGCGGGCAGCTCCACCTCCCCGAGCCGCGCGTCGATCAGGTCACCGGCCGGTTCCGGGACGGCGACGGAACCCAGGTCCCCGTGGTGGAAGCCGATGGCCACGGACACGTATCGGGCGCCGTAGCGCCCCCGCAGCACACTGCCGACGGTGGGCTGCGGACCGCGCTCGGGCGCCATGCCCAGAACGGTCTCGGCCGCCGACGTGTGCGCGATGCCGTCCCAGTAGACCGTACGCAGGCCGGTCCGACGCTGGAAGTCGCCGATGACATCGGCCCATTCACCGGCCTCGCCCGCGTAGTTTCCCCGACCGGCGACGCTGTGCTCATGGAAGTCCACGATCAGCCGCATCCGCGCCAGGACGTCGTCGTGCGCGCCGACGCCGGGCAGCGACCCGAGCAGCGCGAGCGCGTCGCGGGCATGCTCGGCGAAAGGGCGTCCCGGGTGGATTCCCCGGGCGCGCTGGACGTGCTCATCGGTCCGGTGAGCGGTCCGGATCGGGTCCAGGTGGGCCGCCAACTCCGCAAGGCGCTCGGGAGCCGACCCGCGGGCGTGGTCCAGGACGGCGTCGTAATCCTCCGGCCCCGCCTGAGCGGGCTTCACGCCGAAGATCCGTACGGGATCGTGCGGGTGGTCCCGGTTGAACTCCCTGATCCACTCAAGGGATACGGCCAGCTCGACGGTGCGCTGGGGGCGCCAGGCGTGGTCGAGCGCGGCCGCGGCCGAGCCCTCGCCGCCGAGCACGTACCGGTCGAGCTCGGCGCCGACACCGGCGCTGTCCTGTACGGCGAGTGCCCGGAACCCGTGGTGGCGGACCAGCCGGCGGAACAGCTGGTCGCGTACGCCGAAGGTCTCCCGGGAGAAGCGCGTGGACTCCCCGATGCCGACGATCGTCGCCGAGTGGGCGAGCCTGTCGGCCAGCTCGTCGAGCGAGGCGTCGGAGAGGGGAAGGGAAGGGAGGGAGGCCTGGGAAAGCGCGCTGTCGTTCGTCATGCCGCTCAGCCTGCGACCTGAAGTGCGATTGAGGTCAAGGGCTGTTGTGCCCCGGTGCCCGTGCGGCGTGAACGTCCGAGCCCCGAGGGGCAGTTGTGGGTGTGCTCCTGGCCTATTCCCGGACCTGGGAAACTGACCGGGTGGTCTATATCACCCCCCGTCAACCCCTCCCTACGGTGGCGTAGGTCACTTGCGTGGGTGAAAGATATGCACTCGTGGCAGACGATTCGAGATCATTCAGCAGCGGCACGTTCGGGTCGTACACGGCGATCGGCGACAGCTTCACGGAGGGCGTCGGCGACCCCGGCCCGGACGGGACGTTCGTCGGCTGGGCGGACCGGTTCGCCGTGCTACTCGCAGACCAGCGGCCGGAGGGGTCCTTCCGCTACGCCAACCTCGCGGTCCGGGGCAAGCTCCTCGACCAGATCGTCGAGGACCAGGTGCCCAGGGCCAAGGAGCTCGCGCCCGACCTGGTGAGCTTCTGCGCGGGAGGCAACGACATCATCCGGCCCGGCACGGACCCCGACGAGGTGGCCGAACGCTTCGAGCGGGCCCTCGCCGACCTGAAGCCGGCCGTCGGCACCGTCATGGTGACCACGGGCTTCGACACCCGGGGCGTTACGCTGCTCCGCCATCTGCGGGGCAAGATCGCCACGTACAACGGGCATGTGCGGGCCATCGCGGACCGCTACGACTGCCCGGTGCTCGACCTGTGGTCGCTCAAGTCCGTGCAGGACCGGCGGGCCTGGGACGGCGACCGGCTGCACCTCTCCGCCGAGGGGCACACCCGGGTCGCGCTGCGCGCCGCCCAGGTGCTCGGGCTCGACGTCCCGGCCGACCCGGACCAGCCGTGGCCCCCGCTGCCGCCGCGGGGCACCCTGGAGGTGCGGCGCGACGACATCCACTGGGCGCGCGAGTACCTGGTGCCGTGGATCGGTCGGCGACTGCGCGGCGAGTCCTCGGGCGACGAGGTCTCGGCCAAGCGCCCGGACCTGCTGCCGCTCTGACGAACCGTCAGGCCTGACGGACCGTCACTGAGCGGTGCTGTCAGGCCTGTTGGGTGACGTCGGCGATCAGCCGACCGGCCCCGACGGGCTGCGCCGGGGCCCGGCGGGGCCGGCTTTGTCGCGTTGGGCCGGTCAGCGGGCCAGCACCTTCGCCTCGGTTTGCGGGTCGAGGCCGACCCGGGGGCGGTCGGGGCGCTGGGGCGCGGTCCCGCCGATCGAGCCGAGCCAGGCCCAGGTGTCGGCGACCGTCTCCTCGACGGGGCGGCACCGCAACCCGGCTCCGACCGCCTTCGCCACCGCCGAGCCGTGGATCCTGTCGTGCTGTTCGCCCGGCGGTAGCCACACCGGCAGTTGCAGCCACGGCTCGATCCCGGCGGCGAGGATCGGCTCGGGGTCGGTCCAGCGCAGCACGGCCCGGTCGCCCGTGACCCGCACGCAGGCTTCGAGGAGCGTGCCCATGGTGGCGTGCCCCGGCGGACTCACGATGTTGTACGGGCCGCTGAGGCCGGCCTCGGCGGCGTCCAGGGTCCACTCCGCGAGATCGCGGCAGTCGATGTACTGGATGCCCAGATCGCGCGGGCCCGGGGCGAGCATGTCACCGCCGCGCGCGGCACGGTTCAGCCACCAGGGCAGCCGGCCGATGTTCTCCCACGGGCCGAGGATCAGCCCGGCACGCACCAACAGGGCCCGGTCCGCGCCGAATTCGCGGATCGCGGCCAGCTCGCCGCCGCGCTTGGCCTGCGGATAGGCCACCTCGCCCGCCTCGTCGGCGGAGCCGTCCACGAGCGGCCCGTCCTCGCCCGCGTCGGCCGGCGCCGTCTCGGGGTACACCGAGCGGCTCGACACGTACACGTACCGCCCGGCCCGTCCGGCGAGCAGCCGGGCCGCATCGCGGACGGCGGCCGGGGCGTGCGACCACGTGTCGACGACCATGTCCCACTCGCCGTCCGCGAGCGCCGCGAGACCTTCCGGGGCGGTGCGGTCGCCGTGCAGCGAGACCACCCCGGCAGGTGGTTCGTGCCGCCCCCGGTGGAAGACCGTCACCTCGTGCCCGCGCGCCAGCGCCGCCTCGGTGACGGCCCGGCCGACAAATTCCGTTCCACCCAGCATCAGCAGTCTCATGATCGCCACTCTGCCCGCTGGGGGAGGGGCGGGGAACGCTTGCTTGCTCTGGGCGTAATCCCGTGAACCGGGAACCTTCACCGTGCCCCGCGGCACAGTGAAGGTATTCGCCGGTACACGTTCAGCTTCCCGTCCCCTGGCGGTAAGCGCTCGGCCCACCACCTGCCGCACGATGACTCAGACGAGTTCGGGTTGCAGCTCCGGTTGCCGTGCCGGTGCGACCTGTGGCTCCCACAGTCTGGTCGTCCGTACGAAGCCGTAGATTACCGAGATCATCGCCAGCATGAGGAGGGGGCCGAACACCCACGGATGATCGGCCATCTCCACCGACAGATAGCGATAGGACACCAGGAGCGCGGCGAAAACGATCGTGCCGTAAGCGACCAGCTGGATTCCGGACCGGTCCCAGCCGCGTGCGAGCGAACGCAGAGCCGCCTCGATCGTGAGCGCGAACACCACGCCCGCGATGATGTCCGTGCCGTAGTGATAACCGAATCCCAGCGTCGCGCCGAGCGTGGCGATCAGCCAGAAAGCGCCCGCGAACCGCAGAATGAGCGGGCCCTTGCGGGAATGAATGAAGATGGTGGTGGCCCATGCCGTATGCAGGCTGGGCATGCAATTGCGCGGGGTGAATTCATTGAATCCCATGTGGTGCGGAGCACCACCGCCCGGCGGGGTGTTCGGCCACAGGTTGGCCACCGCGAAATGCCCGCCGTCGGCGCCGTAGGCGAAGATCGGCCCGACCACGGGGAAGATCATGTAGATGGCCGGCCCGAGAAGGCCGATCACCAGGAAGGTGCGCACCAGGTGGTGGGCCGGGAAGCGCCGCTCGGCCGCCACGTTGCGCAACTGGTACAGCGCGACGATGACCGCGGCCACGGCGAGCTGAATGTAGACGTAGTCGAGGACGTGCGCGCCGATCGAGCCGGTGGCGTTGACGATGCGGCCCGCCACCCAGGACGGGTCGCCCAGCGCGTGATCGGCGGTCGCCACGTACTGGTCGAGGACCGTCGGGCGGGTCTTCGACGTGATGAGCAGCCAGGTGTCGCCGGTCTTGCGGCCCGCCACCAGCAGGAGGCCGAGGCCGACGCCCTTCAGGAGCAGCATGCGTTCCCGGCCGGTGCGGCGCGTGACGGCGATGACGGCGCAGCCGAGCATCACCCACAACGCTCCGTTGCCGAACATCATCTTGGCGTCGATCGCCCACCGCACCAGAAAGAAGATGACGTCGATGCCGATCGCGGCACCGATGGCGATGAACCGTTCCCGCCAGGTGAGCACCACCATCATCAACGCCATACTGGCGTACAGCAGCGGTCCCGATTTCGGAGGGAGTATCACCTCTTTCGCCTGGTTGGTCATCGGCCCGGGCAGGCCGTAATGATGGGCGGCAATTTCCAGCGCGATGAGGAATCCGAGGGCCACCACTCCTGCCGCGGCCCACAGCATCACCCGGGGTTGACGCCATGCAACTGTAACTCTGCTATTTATTCGCGATATCAATGGTTTGGCCGATTTGTTTGGACGCCGATTTGTGAGACGTTGACTAAGCGAGTCACTCTTCGTGGTCGATTGCATGGTTTCCGTGAAGGGTGGACGCTGCGGGCGATCAATCTGAGTCGGATCATGTTATCGGAGGGGGGTGTGCGTGGGTTTCGCTGGTCTTGAGTGGCACCGTCGCCGGGCGATCCCGCGCGGCATCCCCGCAGAGCGCACGCGCTGCCGCGTGCCGGGCGAGAGGGAGTCCGGCGGTGGGAGCGGGGCTCCGGATGACCGTGTTCAGCGGGCTGCCGTCAACTCGGCGCGGTACACGGCCAGTTCGCGGGCCGCCACGTCTTCCGCCCCCGCCGGGGTGGCTGCCCGCGACAGCGAGCCCGGGTACGGGCTCATCGGCACGGCCGGTCCGTCGAGGAGGGCGGCCAGGCGCCATGCCGGGCCCGCGCAGCCGAACTCGCAGGCCGTCGCGCCCTCGGCTATGACCTCGGTCGGGGCGGTCTTCCAACGCGCGACCAGCCACTCCGCCGTCGAGTCCGTCGACTCCATCGAGAAGGGGTACAGGACAAGGGAGTTGCTCACGCCCGGCGAAGCGGCGACGTCTGGGATTCGCGCGGCGGCGACCCCGCGCGCCTCGATCTGCTCGACCGCGGCTCGCGGCATCTCCTCGCGCCACTCCGCCACGCCCAACCGCACTCTGGCCATGGGCCGACCCTACACATGGGCGTACGTGCTCGACTGTCACGGCCGGTAGACGGTGCCCGGCTCCGCGGTGCCGGGCGCGAGCAGCTGCGGGACGGTCACGAAGGTGTATCCGCGCTTCTTGAGCTCGTCGATGATGCCGGGGACGGCGGGCACGGTGCCGTCGTAGATGTCGTGCAGCAGGATGATGCCGTCGCGGCCTGCCTGGTCGAGTATCCGCTTTCGGATGACGGCGCTGTCGGTGGTCGCGTAATCCTTGGCGGTGGCGCTCCACAGGACCTGGGAGAGGCCGAGCTCCTTGGTGACGTCTTTGACCTCGCCGTCGGTGCGGCCCTGAGGCGGGCGCATCAGCGTCGGCTCGTGGCCGGTCAGAGCCTTGATCGCCTGCTGGGTGCGGCCCAGTTCGGTGCGGATCTCGGACGGCTTCAGCTGATCGAGGCGGCGGTGCGTCCAGGTGTGGTTGGCGATCTCGTGGCCCTCGGCGGCGGCCCCGCGGACGGTGTCCGGGTGGGTGTCCACGTGGTTCTTGCCGAGCAGGAAGAAGGTGGCGCGGACCTTCTTCTCCTTGAGGATGTCCAGGAGTTGAGGCGTGTGCGGCCCTGGCCCGGCGTCGAAGGTCAGGGCGATGCACTTGGCCTTGGCGCAGTCCACGGGGTTCGCGGTACCGGCGGCCTTGAGGTGTGCCTCGGCGTGGGTGGACTTGACGTCGGCCTGCCCGCGCGCCTCCTTGGGGGAGGTGGAGTCCTGGCCGCAGCCGGTCAGGGCCAAGGACAGTGCGGCGGCCGCGACCAGGTATGCGGCGGCCCGGGACCGGATGCGCCGCGAGCTGTTCTTGGACAGGCGTGAGCTGTTTTTGAGCATGGCGGTGCTCTCCTCGACGGTGGGATTCCCGTTCGCGACGACCTTCTGCTGAGGATCTCCGCCGGACTATACGCTAGGTGTATACATCGAGTGCATAGTTAGGTGGGAGGCGGCCGGAATGGGATGGGCGCCCCCGGGGCGGGGGCGAGCCGGACCTGTCCGGGCCTGCGGGGATGCGCGGGAGACGCTGCGGAGCCGGGCCCATCAGCGGCACGTACCACCGGACCCTTCCGTGATCACGGGCAGCGTCGCGGCGGCGAGCGCGTAGGCGGCCTCGCGCGGCGGTCGTCCCGTAGGCCTGATGCGCGGGCAGCCGCTGGACGCGCCGCGCATCAGGCGGTGTAGGACGAGGTGGCCGCGGCGGCCGGTGACGTGATCGGTCCAGGAGGGCACGACGAGAGGAACGGGCATGCGGCACACCCCAACGGAACGACGAGTCAGTACGGGAGCCCGTTGAGGTCGGCCCCGTCAGGCCAGGGGTCGCCCGCCACCCGGGCGTGCAGATGCTCGTCGTGCCAGCCGTCGGCGTGCAGCAGGGCGCTGCGCATCGTGCCCTCCAGGGCGAACCCGGCCCGCTGCGCCACCCGGCACGAGGCCGGGTTCCCCACCGAGTGGCAGATCCGCAACCGGTGCAGCCCGAGCTCCTCCAGCGCCCACCGGCTGACCCGCAGCGTGGCGTCGAGGACGGCGCCCCTGCCCCGGCCGGACGGAAGCAGCCAGTACAGGAACTCCGCGCTGCCGCCCCGCAGATCGAGATCGCCGAGCCCGATCAGGCCCACCGCCTGGTCGTCCTCGCGCCGCGAGATCGCCCAGATCGCCGAGGCCTCCTCGGTCCAGCGCTGCCCCCAGCGGGCGATCTTCTCGCGGGCGGTGTCCGGCGTCAGCGCCTCGGGGCGGTTCCACTTCACGATCTCCGGATCCAGGCACGAGGCCACCAGAACGTTCGCGTCGGACTCCCGCCAGGGGCGCAGCTCACGTCCGCCGGGCAGGACGAAGGAGGGCTGCTGCTGCCGGGCCATCCGGCCGGCGGGCACCACGGGAGGTATCGGAGTGATCATCCCCGCATCATGGCAGGCGCCGCCGGGCGGCTCCGGGGAATCCGGCCGCCCATATCCACGTTCCACAGCCATGACGGCATTCGAGGCACCCCAGGAAGCGCTCCTGAAACTGGTCGCCGAGCAGGACGGCGGCGTCCTGGTCACCCTGAAACGGGACGGGCGGCCCCAGCTCTCCAACGTGAACCACGCCTACTACCCGGACGAGGGCGTCATCAAGGTCTCGCTCACCGACGACCGGGCCAAGACCAGGAACCTGCGCCGTGACCCCCGCGCGAGCTATCACGTGACCAGCGAGGACCGCTGGGCGTGGACGGTGGCCGAGGGCACCGCCGACCTGACGCCGGTCGCCGCCGACCCGTACGACGAGACGGTCGAGGAACTGGTCGCCCTGTACCGGGAAGTGCGCGGCGAGCACCCCGACTGGGACGAGTACCGCAACGTCATGGTCCGTGACCGGCGCCTCGTGCTGCGGCTGCGCGTGGAGCGGGCGTACGGCCAGCCGCGCCAGGGCGGGGCCTGACCGGTCCCGCGGCCGCGGGCCGGCCGGGGGCCCGGCCGGCCCGCGGCCGCCCGTGACGCTCCCAGCACAGCGGCCGCAACAGTCGCACAATATGGAAATACCCCGAGCCCCAGGAGGTGCCGTGACCGGCCCTGGTTCCCTGCTTCCCCTTCGTTCGAGACTCCGTGAGCTGCGGCCCGACGCGTTCGGCGCCGACCCGGCGGGGGAGCGGATGGCTCGCATCCGCCGCTCGCCGAACTTCGCGGACGGCGTGTTCCAGAACCCCGAGGGCGCGCGGACCCGGCCATCGGGCTCGACCCTGGAGTTCGCGAAGCAGTTCTTCGCGAAGGAGCAGCGCGTACGCCGCGCCCCCACCGGCACCATCCCGGTCCACCCGACCACCCTCGCCGACATCGCGAAGCCGCCGCCCACCGGGCTGCGGCTCACCTGGATGGGCCATTCGAGCGTGCTCGCCGAGATCGACGGGCGGCGGGTCCTCTTCGACCCGGTGTGGGGCGAGCGCTGCTCCCCCTTCGCCTTCGCCGGACCCAAGCGGCTGCACCCCGTCCCGCTGCCGCTGGCCGCGCTGGGTCCGGTGGACGTCGTCGTCATCTCCCACGACCACTACGACCACCTCGACCTGCCCACCATCCGCGCCCTGGCCGGAACCGGCACGGTGTTCGCGGTGCCGCTCGGCGTCGGCGCCCACCTGGAACACTGGGGCGTGCCCGCCGACCGCCTCCACGAGCTGGACTGGAACGAGTCCGTCAAGGTCAACGGGCTCGCCCTCACCGCGACCCCGGCCCGCCACTTCTGCGGCCGCGGCCTGCGCAACCAGCAGCACACCCTGTGGGCGTCCTGGGCGGTGGCCGGCCCCGAGCACCGGATCTACCACAGCGGTGACACGGGCTACTTCGGCGGCTTCAAGGACATCGGCGCGGAGCACGGCCCGTTCGACGCCACGATGATCCAGATCGGTGCCTACAGCGAATTCTGGCCCGACATTCACATGACTCCGGCCGAGGGCCTGCGCGCTCACCTCGACCTCCAGGGCGGCAGGCCGCACGGCGTGATCATGCCGATCCACTGGGGAACCTTCAACCTCGCCCCGCACGCGTGGGCCGAACCCGGTGAGTGGACCCTGGACGCAGCACAGGAAGTTGGGCAGGCCGTAGCGACTCCTCGGCCCGGCGAGCCTTTTGAGCCCGCTGGGGAGGTGCCGGCCGAGGCTTGGTGGCGAGCGGTGTCGGCGCCGATTGCCCATCCTTGGCGCAGCGCTGCCCGCGCGCTCACCCCACGGGCTACCACTTCAGAGGCCGACCTTGACCTTGTTGGGGATAGGTGACGTCGCGCCATGAGCGGTCTCGATGAGGTGGCGCGGTTATGGAACGACATGACCAGTGAGGAGCGTGACCGGCTCGTACGAACGGTTGATGGTCCGCCCAGACCTACAGCGAACGAGCGGTGTCAGCAGTTCACACCCTTGCCTGTTACAACAGGGCCGTCGCGCATCGTTGTTCGCACTCGGTTCGTGGGGCCGCAAGACGCAGCGCTATGCGACGAGTGAAGGTCGAGGAATGAAAGATCAGTAGAGTCGCGTGTTGGCCCGGTCTGCGAAGATGGCTCCATGGACGAGGAAGCCATCCCCATTCTTCGCGTCGAGGACGCTGCGGCGGCGGTCGCGTGGTACGAGCGACTTGGCTTCGCCAAGCAGTGGGAACACCGCTTCGAACCGGGGCTTCCCACGTTCGTCGAGGTCGCCCGGGGCGGGGTGCGGTTGTTCTTGTCGGAGCACAAGGGCGACGCCCGCCCCGACACGTTGGTCTACCTCCGCGTTCGCGATGTCGAGGCCATCGCCTCCGAGTTCGGTGTGCAGGCGAAGGACGCTCCGTGGGCGCGTGAGATCGAGCTGCGTGACCCTGACGGCAACCGGTTGCGGATCGGCACGCCGACGGAATGACACTCGCCGGCAGTGCGCGGCAGGGAAGTGGCTGAGCGAGTACGCGTCCGCGAGATCGATGACGACGAGGGGCAGCGCCTGCTGCGGATCATCCGCAGAGGCAGCGGGTCGGTGGTGACCCTGGCGGCGGGCCCAGATGGTGCTGCTGGCGGCGCAGGGCATGCCCGTGGCGAAGATCGTCGAGGTGACGTTCACCAGCCCCGATCGGGTCCGGGATGTGATCCACAACTTCCATACCGACGGCTTCGATTCGCTCTACCCGAAGTACAAGGGCGGCCGGCCCAGGACCTTCACGCTGCCCGAGCGCCGGGAGATCAAGAAGATCGCCAAGTCCAAGCCGGCTGAGCACGGCCTGCCCTTTTCGGCCTGGAGCCTGGCCAAGCTGGCCGACTTTCTGGTCGCCGAGGGGGTGGTCGACGACATCAGCCACGAGGGCCTTCGGGTCCTGCTCCGCGAGGAGGGCGTGTCCTTTCAACGCATAGAGACCTGGAAGACCTCCCACGAACCCGGACTATGCCGCCAAGAAGGCCCGCGCCGAGCACCTCTACGCGATCGCCGACGGCGAGGTCATACCCGAAAAGGCGAACCCGAAGTCATCTTCTGCCTGGACGAGTTCGGCCCGCTCAACCTCCAGCCCCACCCCGGACGGCAGTGGGCCGAGCGCGGCGGACGACACAAGGACCCCGACCGCGAGCCCCGGCCCCGACGGCGGGCGACCTGCACCCGCCCGCACGGGGTCCGGCACCTCTTCGCCGCCTACGACCTGGGCAAGGACAAGCTCTACGGCCTGAGTTGAGGCGCTACGACAGCAGGACCCTGGGAGTTGAGCTGCAAGGGCGGGAGGTTGTGCGTGGCGATGTGGGATACGTGGAAGAGGTCATCGACCGAGTGATCTACGAGGCAGGCCAGGAGGGAGGGAAACTCCGATTGGGACCCACCACGGCGTGGCTTTCTCGGATCCTGCTCAACCGGGACGATCTATGGTGTCTGGTCTTCCGTAACGGGTCCGGATCCCGCTCATACCTGATCGCGGACCTCGGTCAGATCCAGACGTTGCTCGATGATGTGAACCGGTAGAACGCAGAAAGGCATCCAAGGCGCGCGGTGGTGGCGTGCCTTGGATGCCTCTGCGCTTGACGAACAGGGGGCGTTACGCCTTCACGGTGCTTCCTCAGCAGTATGGCGACACTCGGCGTGTTATCGGACGGTTTGTAAGTATTGCGTATTAAGTTCCGTGGTCGTAAGGAATCGATCTATCACGGGTCGCATCCAGTCACTCCAACGGAGATGAAATGAACGAGCTTCGCAAGGCGGCCGTCCTGGTCGTTGCCCTCGGCAGCTTCGGAATGCTGGCCGCTGGCACGGCGCAGGCGCACGACGGGGAGAAGGGCGGCGACCGCTTCGGCATCGGGCAGAGCAGCAACTGCCGGTCGCACGACCTGAACGTGGACGTCCTCGGCCAGGTCGGCATCCTCAACGGCCTGCTGGGCAACGCGCTCAACGGCGAGGGCAACCCGGGTGCCCAGAACACCCACATGGGTTCGAGCATGGGCTGCAACAACAGCGCCCTAGACAAGTGAGCGCAGACGCCTGCCTAAGTGGATCACGGACGAGTACGACCAGTAGGTGGATGACGCCGCCGAGCACCAGGCGCGCGCGAATCTCCTTGGGAACGAGTCCGAAAGGGCGTTAGCAGTAGAGCGCCTTAGGGCGGCTGCAGCGGCTGCCGTGGCTGATCGTTAAACGCAGAAGGGCCCCCAAGCCGCGTCGATGTGACGTGGCTTGGGGGCTTCTGTGGTTTTGAATGACCTGGTGTTACTCGGTGGGCGTGGCCTCCAGTCCGGCAGTGGCGGTCTTGGTGTCCTCGGTCCGCTGGACTGATTCACCGGTACCTAGCCTCGATCTTTCGTGACGGCCCACCAGTTGAACTGATGAGCCGTCACGAAAGATCGAGGCTAGACCTGATTTCGCGACCCGTCGGGGACAGGAGTCGGCTTTCCAGACCACAGTGTGTGGTTGGAGCCGAGCCTGCCCTGCGCCCGGAACCAACCGCCTGAAAGACAGACAGGGTGTGGGTTCCGTTGAGTAACTTCGGTTGGGCTGCCGCAGCAGCCTCCGTAGTGGGCGCGATCTTCTGGATTCTCAATTACCTGCTGGAGCAGGTGCCTTCCTTCTCTCGCCGCGCTTCTGCGGCAGCGCTCGCCGTCATCAACGCTCTGGCGGAGATACGTCAGGCCTGGCAGAAGCTGTCACAGAAGTGACGGCCCTTCTATGGGGTCTCGTACCTCAAGCCGCCGGGACCTTGAGCGCGGCCCACTGGCGCGGACCGGGCCATCCATCGCAATACTCGGGAGCGTCGCCGAGCTTGCGCTGCCACAGGCGGAACGAGTCCCGGTCGGCGCTTGTCCACTGCGGTCCCGGGCCATCGGAGTGGGCCGAGCAGCCTTCGGCACCAAGCGCTGACCCATGGCGGTAACCAGCTCGGAGCGCTGTGGAACCGTGCAGGCCCGGGAAATGCGGCGTAGCCGCTCGGGGTGCCACCGTCGCTCGGGATGTCGGACGTGCTTGCCTCGTGCCCGAAGTACACGACGCCCTTGCGGCCCTTCCACGCCGGGTCAGCCACAACCACGCCCTCGGGGAAGGCGGCGAGGAACCGTTCCGGGTTCGATAGGGGCTCGATCATTTGAGGGGATCGAGTCATGGCACGCCCTTTCCCTTGCCCCCCTTGAGCTGCGCAAACGAGCGGTCCGCATGGTCGCCGAGGTCCGGCCGGAGTACGACACCGAGTGGTCCGCGATGAAGGCGGTCGCCGCCAAGCTGGGGATCGGGACGACCGAGACGCTGCGCAAGTGGGTCCGCCAGGACCAGACCGACGACGGGTCCCGGCCGGGAACGGCCAGGGAGGAGTCCGCGCAGATCAAAGCGATGAAGAGGGAGATCGCCGAACTCAAGCGGGCGAACGAGATCCTGAAGGCCGCCGCGAGTTTCTTCGCGGCCGAGGTCGACCGGCCACACACACGCTCGTAGCGTTCATCGACGAGCACCGGGACCGCTTCGGCGGTGTCGAGCCGATCTGCCACGTGCTCAACCAGCACGGTTGCAAGATCGCCCCCTCCACCTACTACGCAGTCAAGAAACGCCAGTCGGCGCCCTCACCGCGATCGGTGCGGGACGAGGAACTCAAGGGACAGATCAAGGAGGTCTACGAGGCCAACTACCGCGTCTGTGGTGCGAGGAAGGTCTGGCGCCAGCTCAACCGCCAGACCGAGTTGCCCCGCCGCTTCCATCTCCTGCGCCATCGCGACGTGTCCGGGATCTCTGGCACCGGTGTGGTCGCCCGCGGCGTCCGCCGGCCCGACGGGAGCGCGTCAGTGCGCTGGCTCGGCGACAAGCCGTCGTCGGTGCACTGGGACAGCTTCGAGGACGCCGAGCACGTCCACGGACACGGCGGCGCCACCGAGATCGTGTGGGACGACCCAGCCGAACAGGGAGGGCCGAAGTGATCGCGAACCGCGTAGGCGCCACGGCTCGACCGCGGGTGTACGCCTCCACTACAGAGACCAGCGACGGCGACCTCGACCTCATCGCAATCGAGTAAGCCCTCAACGGCGAACCCGTGAACCTCACCCGCGCCGAGAAGATCCACGCCGCCAAGATCCTCGACAGCCACGGCGCCACCCTGAAGACCATCGGCGAACGCATCGGCTCCGACCCGACCACTGTCCAAGGATGGAAGAGCAACGGGTGGAAGCCCGGCGGTACCCACCCCAAGAGACGTGTTCGTGCCCTACGGCCCGCCCCGGTCTCGGTGAACCCCGCATGTACCGCCGCCACCTGAAGAACGGCGAACCCTGCGACATCTGCCGCGCGGCCAATGCCGCGGCTGACCGCCGCTATCGCCTCACCGGCAGTCGTGCGCCGATGGAGCAGCCGTCGTGAGCTACCTCTACCTCGGCGCGTACATCGCACTCGTCTCGATCGCCACGGCGCTCCTCGCCGTCGACCTCAACCCACCCCGGAAGGACCACCGATGACCCGTCGTGAGCCCACGATCTACAACCGCGCCCTCATGATCCATTGCCCGCGCTGCGGCTGCGTGCCTGGCGCCCCGTGCCTGAACACCCGCGGCGGCCGACTCAAGGAGAACCGCGTCCACGTGGCCCGCGCCCGCCGTACCGCGAGCGCGAGGCGGCCCGCAAGCTGCGGGAGGCGCAGCGATGACCGACACCAGCCCGGCCGCCGAGCCCGCTCACATCGAGACCAGGAGATGTACGTCGTGAATCGACTCGAACGCGCCCGCATGGTGCTGCTGTTCCTCACCGGGCTGCTGCTTCTCGCCGTGGCGTGCGTCTACGCCCAAGCCGCTGTGTGGCCCGTGGCCGGCCTGTTGGGGGTGGGGGGTGGTGGGTGTGCGGCGACGCCGCCCTGAACGTCGAGGAGAAGCCAGGGAGCTGCACGCTGCGTGCGTCCGGCTGGCACGGCAGGACCTCGACGCCCGCGGCCTTGACGGGGAGGTGTGGTGACCCGCCCCGCGCTCGCGCTCATCGTCACCCACGTCGTCGCCGCTGCCATCCTCGGCTCACTCGCCGCCGACGCAGCCGACCACGCCCGGCACGACACCGCCGCGCTGTTGCTCCTCGCCGCGCTGTGCGCCTACGTCGCCGCCGTACGGGAGTTCATCCACGCCGGCACCATCCGCCGTCTCCTGCGGGACGCGCCGCCGCACTCCGGGCCCATCGACATGAGCGACGCGGTCCTCGCGGTGGCCCGGGCGGGTGAGTGCCGCGAGGCGTGGTGGCCGAGCTGCGGCCGGGCGCACACGTCCGACTGCCGGACGCAGGAAGGGAGTGAGCCGTGAGCGTCTGCCTGTGCTCCGACGATCCGGACGAGGAGTGTCCGGGTGCCCGTCCTCGTGCCTGTGCCGGGACGTGGTCGACGACGACGAGGACGAGGACGAGTACGACGGGCCGCCGCCGCGCCCCATCACCACTGTGCCTACTGGGAGTTACCTGTGACCGACCGCATTCCGCTGGACTCACTGACCAGTGACCAGCTCGACGTCCTGTACGCCGAGCTCGACCGGCTGGCCGCGAGCGTCCCGCTCGTCTGCGCCAGCGACCGCCACGCCGCGAAGGTGCGCGGTCTGGAGGCCGAACGCGACCGGCTGCGCACAACCCTCGACGAGATCCTCCGGCGCTTCATGCACAAGGGGCACCCCGGCGAGCCCTGCCTCGGCGTCGGCTGGATCAGCGAGCGGACCGTCGCCCACTGGCGCGCCACCCTCTATCCACCGAAGGAGAACTGATCATGGCCGACCTCACCCCAGCCCCGGAACAGATCGCGATCATCTGCGCATGGCTCACCGCCACGGCATAGACCCGCGCGACGTGCCCTGCAACAGCGAGCTCGTCACCGTCTCCGGCCCCGACGGCTCACGCACCATCCGGTACACGGCGTACGTCCGCGCCGGTGACGGTCTGATCAGCGCCAGCCAGCAGGGCCACCCTCGCATCACGCAGCGTGAGGTGCCGCTCGTCATGGCGGAGACGCTGCCCGATTGGATCGCCGCCCACACGGCGTGAGCTGTGCATGCGCGAGCCCCCGCCCCACGCTGGCAGGGGCTGACGCGTGCGCAGCGCCTCTCCTCCACGGGCCGTCCCTATCGCGTCCCATGCCCAAGCTCCCCTAACGCCATGTCCGCCGGTCAGTTAGCGAGGTGTTAGCGCCATTCGGAAGCCTCACCCGCACGTCTTCGCCCCACCCTCACAAGCTGGGCCAACGCCCAACTGGAAATCTGCCAGCCACAGGAAGTGATGCGATGCATCCCCACGACAAGGCCCCGACACCCAGCAGCAAGCGGCCCGACCAAGCCCCCCGGGCTCATCGGACCCCTGGTGGTAGTGCCCCAATGGGCCTCCTCGCACTCCAGGCGAGTGCTGGCAACGCGGCCGTGGTGCAAATGCTTCGCGCGGCCGGTCACCACTGGGCCCAGCCAGAACAGCATCAGCACGGAGCTGGCTGCGGCCACCAACAATCAGCCGAGCAGCCCCCCGTGCAGCGTTCCGCCGTCCATGACGTCCTGCGCACCGACGGTCGCCCCTTGGACAGCACCACCCGCGCGGACATGGAATCCCGGCTCGGTGCCGACTTCGGCGATGTCCGCATCCACAACGACAGTGCCGCGCGGGCGTCAGCCGCAGAGGTTGGCGCCCGCGCGTACACCTCTGGCAACCACGTCGTCATTGGCGAAGGCGGTGCCGACAAGCACACCCTTGCTCACGAACTCACTCACGTCATCCAGCAACGCCAAGGCCCCGTAGCCGGCACCGACAACGGCTCGGGGCTGAAGGTCTCCGATCCCACAGACCACTTCGAACGCGAGGCTGAAGCCAATGCGACGCGGGTCATGAATGCGCCGCCGGGGCACAGCGACGTGGGTGGAGAGCCTCGGGATGCTCCGGCGTCGGCGAGAGCCGTCACCGAGGAACCCCATGTTCAGCGCGTCACTAAGCTCTACAGCAGGGCTGAGTCTCAGCAGGACAGGTCTCAGGATCCCCAGTTCCGCGGCGAAGAGATCACTAACGTGTCACACACCCGCGAAAGCATCAGCCCAAGAATTAAAAACATTATGGAGACCTACGGCGATGGATCGGGTCAGGGGGTTTACAACCATCATGTCCCTCACTCTGCAATCGTCAATAGGATCGTGGCCGGCTTGAATTTCAAGTCGCGAGACCAAATTGTCGGAACCCTGAATCAGGCGAGTGCAACCCTCAGTCAGATCGAGGCCGTCCCTGCGAACGAATTCGGCCAAAACCCTTGGGCGAGCAGGGTAAGCTTCGACACTTGGGTGGACGAAAAAATATGCAACATCGCCGACTGGCCCGCTAACCTCTTCCGGTGGCAGAACACGGGAGACCGTGGAGGCACAGCAATTGACGAGCCGATCAACCCGACCCCCGCGTTGAGCAGCCGCCTGGATGCCGCCCGGACCGGACTCAGGAATGCAGGTCTCCTCTGAGTTCCGATAGAAGGAAGGGCGATCCGGCTACCCGCGGTCGATCAAGCATCCAAGAACGAAGCGCCCACTCCGTGGAGGGTGGGCGCTCACGCGTATCGAGTTACAGCCAGCCAAGGGGCGGATACGCGACCCCGTCGGGGAACGCCCCCGATGCTTCCTTGTAAGCCCGCTCAGCCATGCACCCGGCCTGGTGCGCCGCCGCGGCCGGCACGCCCCCGCGGAGGAGCCTGGCCTTGACGAGCCACCGCAACTCGTTTGCGCGGCGCGACACCTTCCCCTTGATCCGGGCCGGTTCCCGGTTGCCCTGCTGCCGCACTGACCTCTTGGCGTTGTCACGCGGCGTGCCAGCCTCGTTGTGGAGCGGCGCCTCGTTCCAGATCGCTGCCGACTCCGCCTCGCACGCCTTGTGCCGGGTGGGCCACCATGTCACCTCGCGGCGTGCCACGTTGGGCCACCACGGCTTGCCCCTGCGGTGAGCAGCGAACCGGGCGGGCGGGTCCTTGGTCACACCGACGTAGAGCATCCGGTCGGCGCTGTCGTACAGGCGGTAGAGAGCCGTGGCGCTGCCGCGCTCAACTCCCGTCGGTGGTCGGGTCGTCTGGCCGATCACTGGCTCCATCGCTCTCCTTGGATGCTGCCTTAGGACGATCGGCCCATGACCCGGAGTGCCCGCGCAGGATGTCTTGGACGGTGCCGAGGGACACGCTGATCTCGGCTGCGATGTTGCGGTACGACATGCCGTACGTCGACAACACCCCGGGCGCCGATCTGTTCGACGAGGTCACCTCACTCATCGAGTGCTACATCGCCCGCGAGGACGGCGACGACCCCGGCGAAGGCATCGCCTGGATCCCACCCGCCCGTGCGGCCGCCGCGTGCAGGGCAGAGGCGCAGCGCTGGCAGACCATCGCCGACCGCAGCTGACCCCCTCCGACCGGCCGGGCCCGCCGCTTCCCCTCCGATGAGCCCGGCCCCCTTCGTTCCTGGAGCTACGCCGTGCGCACCCGCCACCGAGACCCGCATCCGACAGGTACCTCACACCATCGACGACGAGACCGTCCTTGTCGACGAGCCGTACAACGTCCTCGTGCCCCAGCCGCCCGCCGACTGGGACCGCATCGTCCTCAACGCCGTCACCGCGGCGGCCGGCCTCCTCGTCACCGCGTCCGTGGTCTGGTCGACCGCGAGCATCGGCGACCTCCTGACCTCCGTCACCATCGCCGCGGCGGCGTACGGCGCAGCCAGTGTCTTCGACCTCGCATGGATCATGTGCATGGCGGTCGAGTGGCTGGCCCGCTACGACACTCGCCGCGCCAAGCTCCCGCGCCAGGCTGGCCATTGGGCGCTCGCTATCGCCATGGCCGCGGTCGGCGTTCACGGCTGGTTCGCCGGACAGACCGCCATCGGCATCATCGGCGTGTGTGTGTCCGGCATCGCCAAGGGTGCATGGACCGTCGTCCTGCGCCACCACGCCAAGCCACTGGACCCGCGCACTCAGCAGTGGGTCGACGCGCAGCGCGCCAAGGCCGGCGGCCGCCTCGCGATGACCGCGGTGCGCCGTGAACTCCAGCGCACGCAGGCCGCGATCGAGGCCGAGCGGATCGCGCTCCGGACGAATCCGGATGCGGATCCGGACGGCGAGGAGGAGTCCACGGATGGTCCGGTCGGGGTGGTCCTGCCGATGCAGCCCGGCCGCATGAGCGTTGCGGATGCCGTCCGGACGGCCGTGTCCCATGGGATCCACGGATCCGGAACGCGTCCTCGCGTACGTCCGCGAGGCGGCTGACCCGGGCGCCCGGCCGGACACCGTGGATCGCTACCTGCGGGCGCAGCGGAGGCGGACGTCGTGATCCTCGCGCTCATCGGCTTCCCCACCGTGGCGATCATCGCCGCCCTCGGTCTCGCCCTCGGCACCTACCGCGACGACGTCCCCCACCGCACCCTCGTACACGCCGTACTGCTCGTCGCCGCGTCCTGCGTCATCACCGGCGCCCTGTGCCTCGCCCTCACCTGGCGCGGGTGGTAGCGCCGTGACCCACCTCGAACTCGGTGATGTCGCCGACGGCTGGCACCGGTGCTCGCCCTCGGCCTCACCACCCCCACCGCAGCCCACCTCACCGACGCAGCCGCCGCGCTCCTCGTCGTCGCCGCCTGGCACGCCGGCCACTACCGGTCAGCCGCCACGCTCGCCGCGACCACGGTGAGAACCGCCGCCGTCTCGGCCTACCTCCTGTGAGTCCCGCTATGCCCGACAGCCCGATCATCCCGACGCGGATCATTCCGCCTGGGGTACACATCCCGGTGCCGCTCCCGGCCGTGCAGCGGGCCAAAAAGTGGCCCGCTGCACCATTGAGCGCCTCATGTGCGAGATCGGTATCGCCGGCGCAGTCCGCGGCAAGAAGGTCATCACGACCATGCCGGACCCGGCCGGGGCCAGGGCCCCGGACCTGCTCGACCGGGAGTTCGTCGCACCGGCGCCGAACCGGACTGGGTTGCGGACTTCACGCACGTCGCCGCCTGGGCGGGCGTCGTCTACGTCGCCTTCGTCGTGGACACGTTCTCCCGTCGCATCGTCGGCTGATCCGCGTGGCTGTCAAGACAGACCCAACTCGTCCTGGATGCCTTGGGCATGAGCCTGCGGCAGCGTGACCGAGACGGACGTTCGCCCGTTGCCGGCGAGTTGGTCCACCACTCCGATGCCGGGTCGCAATACACGTCATTTCGCCTCGCCGAACACCTCGACGCAGCGCAGATCGCGGCCTCGATCGGGTCGGTCGGCGACGCCTATGACAATGCGCTGATGGAGTCGACGATCGGCCTATTGAAGACCGAGGTCATCAAGCCGCAGCGACCGTGGAAGACGCTCTCGCATGTCGAACTGGCCACCACGGAACGGATCGACTGGTACAACCACCGCCGACTCCACGGTGAAAAAGGGGCACATCCCGCCCGTCGAATGCGAAGCCAACTACTACCGATCAACCGCGAAACCCCAGGTCACAGCCAACATCTGAGATCTCTGTCGAGCCCGGAACGGTTCACCGGCTGTCGCGCCGGTTCCCGTGGGGGAGCTGGATCTGGCGGGAGAGCGGTGAGAGGCGGGCCCCCGGGCGCCCGACGCGCTACAGAATGACCTGGTCCGGCCCGGCCTCCAGCCTGGCGATCGCCGCCCGGCAGGCCGCGGTGAAGGACCAGAACGTCTGATTGGTGCTGGCGGCGCACCCGTTCCGGGTGAAGGTGCCGAACATGCTCTTGCGCAGCTCCGTCGTCAGCTCCAGTTGGCCGCCCATGCCGAGCATGGTGCGGTTGCAGATGTTGTCGGGGCTGTCGCCGCCGAGCGCCGGATTGGACGCCCCGTCGATGGTCTGGAAGCCCGCGCCGCTCAGCTCCTCGGTGAGGTAGCGCTTGAAGGTCGCGTTGCGGCCGCCGATGACGACCGCCTCGGGCCGGCCGGCGGGGGCGTCGGCGGTGGCGGCCGTACAGCCGTGCAGGCTCAGGACGTTGAGGTTGCTCGCCGCCATGGACAGGGCGACATGGTCGTTGCAGTGCGCCGCCGTGACGTGCAGTTCGGAGTTGTTCGACGACCTGATGGCCTCGAACATCCAGTAGTCGTAGGCGGGCCCGTCGGCGGGCATGGCAGCCAGGGTGGCGGGGTGGTATCCGGCGACGCCCAGACACAGCTCGGACGTTCCCACTTCAATGCCGCCGCCGTGCATGGCCATGATCATCGTGCGGTTGTAGGGGTACTTCTGCGCCGTGCTGTTGTCGGACATCGCGTGCCGCTTGTACCGACGCGCGTAGTCGGTGCCCTCGCCGTTGGGCAGCCGGGTGTAGAGGTCGGTGCTGGAGCTGTACATGTCGGCGTTCGTGGCGGCCCGGGCGACTCCGGCGCCCCACGAGGCGGAAATGAGCGGGGCGGCCGAGGCGGCGGCCAGGGCGGACAGTACGCGGCGTCTGCTGGCGTACGGAGTCTCCATGGCAGATTCCCTTCGTTGGAGGCGGCGGCCTTGCCGGCCAGGATTTCGCGGACAGGAGAGGCAGGCGCCACCCGGCCCCACATCAACGCCGGGGATCATAACCGGCATGCGTGCGGATGACCTGCGTGTGCAGGATGAGGCGGGTCAACTCACCTACAGAAGCTGCCAGTTGGCGAATTTCGGGGTACCGGGGGTCGGGCCGAGCCCCGGCCGAGTGGCGCGGCATGATGGGGGCGGCATACGTCGAGTGCCACCAGCACCCGCACACCCTGGCTGCCCGCGGCCTGACGGAGGCGATGTCTGGCACGTTGACCCCGGTGGGCACTCCGGGTGGGGGACCGGCGATGGTGCTGTCGTTGTCGGCGGCCTGGCGATCTAGGGCGCGTGGCCCCCAGGGCCCGAGCCATCAACTCGCCGCGCCGAAAAGGGCCGTCAACCCGACGATCAGCCCACCGTACGCCACCAGAATCAACAACACACACAGGAGCAGCAGCCACCCGGTCACGATGGCCAGCAGGGCGAGGCCGCGGTCCCGGCCTCCCAGGCGCTTGCCCCGGATGCGGCCGATGTGCCCCATCGGGATGGCGACGATGCCGAACACGGCCATGAAGAACGTGTAGTACTGCCCCCACCACAACCAGAACATCGGTGTCGCGAACATCGCGACAATCAGGCTGACCCCCAGGGCGGCCGACCAGAAGGCGATCCGGGCAGGCGTATTGCGGCGGACTTCCGCGGTCGGCGCGGTGGTCTCCTGAGTGCTGCTGGTCACGGCGGATCTCCCCCTGTCAGATCCACCCACCCTAACCGGCTGACCTGCGCGGAACGCCCCCTCGGCGGTCCTGCCCGGGCGACCTCGGGGTTCCGTCGAGACGAAGGGGGCTTCGCTGGTGCCGGGCAGCGTCAGGGAGTGGGGGCCCGACAACGACTGCCGAACCAGACCCCGCGTCGGCCGTTCGTCACGGGGGGATCCCGTCGTCCCAGGCCAGAGGGGGGCCGGGACAAGGACGGCCGAGGCGACGGTCAACCGTCACCGTCGCCCGGCTCGTCCGCCTGCTGCGGCACGCCGAGTGTTACTGGGACGCCACCCCCGGCCGGCTGCGGCTCGCCCGCACTGTCTGCTCCCTGCTGGGCGCCGCACTGCTCGCGCTCCTGGCGGTCACCGCCACCGGCCTGTCCAGCACCTGTTCCCCTGCCAGCGGGAGGCCGCTGAGAAGACCGTCGAGGCGTACGCCGTCTACCAGAAGGACGACCGCACCTTCCGCCGGCGCCCTCCTCCTGGCGGCCCTGCTCCTTGCGCTGGGCCTGCGGCCGAGGCTCGCGGAGTTCCGCCGAGGCAGTGCCAACTGCGGTATGCATTCTGGCAGTTGCTGAAGTCTCACCGGGGTACCACGAAGGGGCGGACTGCCCGCCGGAGCAGTCCGCCCCTCAGGGCACTCGGTGCAGCTAGCAGGACGCCTTGCTGCCGTGGTTGGCCTTCTTCTTGCGGCGGTCCCTCTTCTTGCGGGCGCGCTTCGACATGCGGCGGTGCTCCTTCAGGTGCTGTTGTTGCGGCAGGTGGTGTTCTTCAGGCGGTGTGGCCGGTGAGCTGGGACGCGAGCTTGTTGAGGCGCTGCAGGGAGCGGTTCTCGGTGGCGGCGGGGGCCGGGTCGACGCGCTGGTCGCGGTCGTAGTAGGCGCCGTTGACGATCTCGACGGCCGGGTCGCAGAGGCGCGCCACGTGGGCTGCGCCCTCGGCGGGCGTGGCACCTTCGTGTGCGTACAGCGGGAGCAGTGCGGTGTCGCAGATGCCGGGGTGGATGGAGACGGCGGTAACGCGCGGGTCGGCGGCGAAGACGGTCAGGGCGAGCTGGGACTGGGCGTAGGCGGCGAGGCGGGAGTAGCGGCGGACCCGGTTGGGGTCGCTCCACTGGATGTTGCCGGTGCGGTGCAGGGTGGAGGAGACGTTGACGACGCGGCCGCCGGGGTCGCTGGTGAGCGCCGGTTCCAGGAGGCAGGTCAGCAGGTGGTGGGCGAGGAAGTTGACCTGGAAGGCGACCTCGTTGCCGTCGGCTGTGAGGGTGTGCCGTTCGGGGGCTGCCATGCCGGCGTTGTTGACGAGGACGTCCAGGCGCGGGTGGGTCTCGATGACCCGGTGGGCCATGGCCTCGACCTCGTCGAGGTGGGTGAAGTCGGATGCGATGGCGCAGAGTTGGGCCGTCTCGATGTCGGTGGTGGTGGCGATGAGCGCGTCGACGGCGGCCTGGGCCTCTTCGGCGGTGCGGCCGTGGACGAGAACCGTCGCACCCTGTTGGGCGAGCCTGCGGGCGGTCTCGAAACCGATCCCCGCGGTGGCGCCGGTGACCAGGACGGTGCTGCCGGAAAGCGATGTGGAAGGCATGTGAAATCCCAAGTGATGGCATGACGGGGCTGCGCGCCTGGGGCGGGCTGGTCATGCGGGAACGAGAGCGCGCGTACGCCGTCGCGGCGTGGGACCGGCGACGGCGTACGGCGTCAGGGAGGCGCGGCTCTAGAAAGCCGGCATACGAACAGCGCGCACAGTCGGCCGCACCGGATTCGGTGGCCGGTCGTCGTGCCGCAGGCCGCTGTTCATGCCCTCCATCCAACTGGCCCCCGGGCGGCGGCTCAAGAGGACCGGCCCGTCCCTAACGAGGTTCTGATGCTCTCTGCCTCCCCCTCCCAGGCCGTCAGGTGACGGAGACCGGCGAGGGGTCCCCCTCCTCCTCGGCGGACCGGGGCACGGCCGGCCAAACTCCCGTGCCGGACGCCACCACGATCGACCGCTTGCGGCGGGGCCGTAGGGTCAGGTGGCGCTCAACGTGCTGCTCCTCGTGCAGGTCGACGCGGCGGGCGTGCAGGAGCTGACGGAGTGTCAATAGACCCTCCAGGCGTGGGAGTTCGTCGCGGCTGACGATGAGGATGCGGGTGATGTCGTGCTCGGCCATGCGGTTGGCCAGGGTGCGCAGGGTCTCGTCGGCGTGGGCGGTCACGGCGGAGCCGGCGAGGCGCGACAAGGGGGTGTCGTCGGCCGCGCCGTGGACCAGCTGGTGCCGGGTCACGACCCCGGTCAGGGTCTCGCCGTCGAGGACGGGGTAGAGGCGCTGAGCAAGCAGCCCATCGGGGTCGCCCGCCTCGTACGCCGCACGCAGCACCTCGGCCGCCTCGCCCGCCGTCTGCTCGGCGCGCAGGGTGAGCCGGATCGGGGTCTCCAACTGCCGTACGAGATGGACCTCCAGCGGGTCGACCGAGTACTCGCGGGTCAGATGCATGCCGCGCCGGGCGAGCTTCTCCGTGAGTACCGAACGCTTGAGGACGATGACCGACAGCAGGTACGCGGCCGACGCGGTGATGACCATCGGGATGAGGGCGTTCATCTCATGGGTCAGTTCCAGGCAGAAGACGATGCCGGTGAGCGGCGAGCGCATGACGCCGCCGAGCACGCCCGCGAGTGAGACCAGTGCCCAGAAGCCCGGGCTGACCTGCGGGAAGACGAGCCCTTCGGCCGCTCCGAGCGCGCCGCCGATCATGAACATGGGGGCGAGCACACCACCCGAGGTGCCCGAGCCGAGCGACAGGCCCCAGATGAGGGTCTTGACGACGAGGATGCCGATGATCAGGCCGGTGGTGGCGCGGCCGGTGAGCAGCTGGTCGATGACGTCGTAGCCGACACCGAGTGCGCGGGGCTCGAAGAGGCCGCCGATGCCGATGATCGCGCCGCCGATCGCGGGCCACCACATCCAGTGGAAGGGCAGCTTCGCGAAGAGGTCCTCGGAGAAGTAGACGAGCCAGGTCGCGCCGAGGGCGAGCAGTCCGGCGGTCACGCCCGCGACGACGCACAGCCCGTACGCGGACGTGGGGAGGTGTGCGGGGACGTGGGCGCCGCCGAAGAGGGGCTCGGTGCCGAGCAGGGGACCGCGTACGAGGGTGGCGGTGGCGGCGGCCGCGGCGACCGGGAGGTAGGAGCGCGGGCGCCACTCGAAGAGCAGCAGTTCCACGGCCAGCAGGATCGCGGCCAGCGGCGCGTTGAAGGTGGCCGCCATGCCGGCCGCCGAGCCCGCTACGAGCAGGGCCTTGCGTTCGTCGGTGGTGACGCGCAGGTGCTGGGAGATGAGCGAGCCGACCGCGCCGCCGGTCATGATGATCGGCCCTTCGGCGCCGAAGGGCCCGCCGGTGCCTATGGATATCGCCGCCGACAGGGGCTTGAGCGCGGCGACGCGGGGCTGGACGCGGCTGCCGCCGATCAGGATCGACTCGATGGCCTCCGGCATGCCGTGGCCGCGGATCTTCTCCGAGCCGTACCGCGCCATGACGCCGATGACCAGGCCGCCGACGATGGGCATGACCACCAGGAGCCAGCGGTGCGGGGTGCCGTGCGGCGCCGTCGTCGAGAAGGCGAACCTGCCGTAGAAGCAGAGGTTGGTGAACAGCGCGATCAGCTTGAGCAGCGCGACGGCGACCAGCGCGGCCGCGGCGCCGATCGGGATGGCGAGCGCGGTGATGGCGGCGACGCGCGGCGGCACATGGAAGTCCCCCAGGTGCGGGATCTTCACGCCGTGCCTCTGCGCGGTCGGCGCCGGTGGATGGGACTGGGCAGCGCGGGAGAAGGGCATGGCAGGTCTCCATATTCGGGCACGAGCAGGTGCGGGAGCAGGCAGGGAGTCGCGGGCCCGGGCACGGTTACGTGCACGCGGGCGTGGCGCGGCGGGGAGGGAACGGGCGGCGCCGCCCGTCAGGAGAGCAGGGGAGCAGGGGGAAGGGGAGCAGGAGGGAACAAGGGGCGAAGGGGGCATTCGGCTGGTACCCGGGGCGCCGCGTGCTTCGTCGGACGCCGCGTCCCCGGGTACGGCTCGGTCAGTCGAGGACCGGGCGGGCCGAGGCGACGCGGCCGGGGCGCAGGATGCGGATCGTCGTGCTGTGGCAGATCCGGCAGGTGTTCTGGGTCAGCGGAGAGGGCTGCTTGACGCCACGCACGTAGTAGTCCGCGCGCAGGGTGCCGTGCGCGTCGATCGAGTGCTGTATCTCGTACGCGCCTTCCCAGGCGTGCCCGCAGTGCAGGCACACGAACGAATAGGCTTCGCGTATCGGCTCCACCGGCATCGTCAATCACTCCTTGCTGGCCGTTCCCGTCGCGCCCGCGCAGGTCCGGTCGTCCGAACACAGGCTAACATTGCATACTGCAATGATTGCAAGGGCCGCCTGCCCGTCTTGGGACAGCCTTGAACAAGTGGGGTGTATCGATCTCCATGGCGCACGACACGGCGCACGACACAGCGCAGGACGCGACGCACGGCAGGACGCATGGCGCGGCGCACGACTCGGCGCACGGCGAAGCCGCGGCGCGGAAGCGGTCCCTTGATCAGGAGGCCGACGAAGTGGCCGTCGCCGTCATGGCGGCCTCGCGGCTCCTGGTCGCGATCTCCGCCCGCGCCCTCTCGTCGATCGACGACTCCATGACGCTTCCGCAGCTGCGTGCCCTGGTGGTCCTCGAAAGCTGTGAGCCGCTGAAGCTGGCCGCCATGGCGGCGACGCTGGGCGTCAATCCGTCCACCGCCATGCGCATGGTCGACCGTCTGGAGGCGGCGGGCCTGGTGGACCGCAGGACCAACCCCGCCAGTCGGCGCGAGGTCGTCCTGAACCTGACCGACGCGGGCCGTGACCTGGTGGCCCGGGTGATGGCGCACCGGCGGGCCGAGGTCGGCGAGCTCGTCGCCCGGGTCCCGGCCGAGGAGCGGGCCGGGCTCGTGCCCGCCCTGCGTGCCCTGACCCGGGCCGCCGGAGAGCTGGCCGTCGACCCGTTCGACGAGGTGCGCCGCATGGGCGGCCTCGTCGCTGACCCGCTCGCGCCCGGCCGGTAGACGCGGCCGCCTGGGAAGGGTGGGCGAGATGAAGGTGTTGGTGGCCGGTGCGACCGGCTACCTGGGCAGTCGGGTCGTACGCGAACTGGCGCTGCGCGGCCACCAGGTGCGGGCGCTCGTACGCACCCCCGGAAACCTGGCGCCGATCCGTGAGCTGGTGGACGAGGTGCATATCGCCGATGCCACCAACTCCCGTACGCTGACCGGATCTTGTGATGGCGTCGATGTCGTGGTGAGCTCCATCGGGCTCGTCGGGAAGCGCGGTCGGCTCACCTGCTGGGACGTGGACTACGGCGCGAACCGGCAACTCCTCGAAGAGGCTCGGCGGGCCGGGGTCGGCAAGTTCGTGTACATCTCGGTGGTGCGCGCGCCCGGCCTGGAACACGTCCAACTCGTGCGCGCCAAGCGGGCGTTCGAGGCGGAGCTGAGGAGTTCCGGGCTCGCGTACACCGTCCTGTACCCGAACGGGTTCTTCTCCGACATGGACGAGTACCTGACGATGGCTCGCAGAGGGCGTGCCGTCGTCTTCGGCAAGGGGCAGTTCCGCATCAACCCCGTCGACGGGGCCGATGTGGCGAGCGCGGCGGCCGATGCCGTCACCGGGGCCGGGACCGCCGAGGAGATCGACCTCGGCGGGCCCGACGTGCTCACCCACGAACGCATCGCACGCGAGGCCTTCCGGGCCGTGGGCCGACCGGCACGCATCACACGCATTCCCGTCCGGGTGCTCAGGGCATCGCTGGCAGTACTGCGGCGGGTCACCCCGCTGCGGGTCCACGGGGTGGTCGAGTTCCCGCTGACCGTCCTCATCCAGGACGTCATCGCCCCCACCACCGGTCACCGCCGCCTCGCCGACTACTTCCGCGAGGCGGCGGCGGACGCCTGAGCGCCGCTCAACGCGGCACGTGCCTCTTCTCCACGGGACGAACTCCCGCCGCCGGATGGCGATATGGGGTGGAACGGGCTCGCGAGCGGTAGACGACGTACGGCCGGACGAGATAGCCCACCGGCGCGGTGAACGCGTGGATGAGGCGGCTGAACGGCCAGGCGGCGAACAGGGACATCGCGAGAAGCGCGTGCAGCTGGTACACCAGGGGCGCGTCGGCCATGGCGTTCACGTCGGGATCAAGGGCGAACAGGCTGCGGAACCGGACGGAGACGCCCAGGCGGTAGTCGTACGGGTTGGAGGCGCTGGTCGCGGTGGCGGTGAGCCCGGCCAGCAGCACCAGAACCAGCAGGGGGTAGACGGCCCGGTCAATGCGGCTGGTGGCGCCGCGCACGGCGGGGGTGCGCAGACGCCGCACGAGCAGGATGCCCAGGCCCGTGACGGCGGCGATGCCCGCCGCGCCGCCCATGGCCAGGGCGGAAGCGTGGTACATCTCCTCGCTCACGTGCAGGCGTTGGGTGACCGCCTCCGGGACCAGCAGGCCGGTCACGTGCCCGCCGATGACGAGGAACAGCGCGTAGTGGAACAGCGGGCCGCCCACCCGCAGCAGGCGGGACTCGTGGAGCTGACTGGAGCGGGTCGTGAAGCCGAAGCGGTCGTAGCGGTAGCGCCAGGCCGTGCCGGCGACCAGGACGGTCAGGGCGAGGTAGGGCAGGACGCCCCACAGGGCGATGTTCAGATGCGTCACCGGCGGGCTCCTTCGGTGGGCCGGGAACCTCGGGGCGGGAAGGGGGCGAGTTCGACGGTCTCGGTGGGCGGCCCGTTGCGGGCGAGCCGGAGGGCGGCCGCGTGATCGGCGGGCGCGGCACCGGGCAGCGTGCGGCACACCGCGCGCACGACATCGGCGTACGGGCTGCGGTACTTCTCCAGGGCGTGGCCGAGCAGTTCCAGTGCGGCCCGGTGCTCGACGAGAACGCTCAGGCCCGGCTCCGGGCAGCGGGCGGCGAACTCCAGGACGGCGGGCAGGAAGTCGGGCAGCTCTCCGTCGTCCAGCTCCCAGCCGTGCGCGCGGAAGAGCCCCTTGAGGCGGGCAAGGGACGCGCCCCGACGCCGGGTGCCGCCGTCCGTGTAGTACGTCAGATGCAGGGCGCGGCGCCTGCTGCGGTCGAAGGTGGCCACATAGCGGGCCGCCAGCTCTAGCGGAGCCACCTCTGTAACGGCGTCACAGAATCGCAGCAGCGCCAACGTGCCGTCGGATGCGGGCAGTTGGGAGAGTGCGGTCCGTACGGTGTTCAGGTAGGCGGGCCAGTCGGAGTCCGGAAAGGTGAGCAGGACGGACGCGGCCTGGTGAACTGCGCGGCGCGTCATCGGCTTTCGTCCTTCCGGCGGCGCGGGAAGAGGCCGCCCGGGGTGCCGCGGCCGTCCCAGTTGAGGAAGTTGACCCGGCCGCGCAGCCCCGTGCTCGCGGAGGCACCGGCGGGTACGGGCGGGGCGTGGAAGGTCTCCATGCCGGGCAGCCCGGCCTCGTACATGCCCGGCCCGCCGTCGCCGTCGCGGCCGCGATCTCCAGCGCCTCGTCCCAGCCGACGCGCACCAGACCGCCCTTGCCGCGCGCGGCCTGGTAACGGCGGCGCCGCTCGGGATCCCCGGTGACCTCGGCCCAGGCGGCCACCGGATCCTTCAGGCGCGCCCTCGCCTCCCGGTACATCTCCACCAGCACACCCCGGGCCAGCGGATGGCGCACCCGTGTCGGCGAGTACGTGTACCAGGAGAAGGAGGCGCCTCGGGGGCAGCCGCGGGGCTCGTACTCCGGCCGGTCGGGGCCCACCGACGGGTAGTCCGTCTCCTGCGTCTCCCAGGTGATCAGGCCGTCCTTGACGTACACCTTCCAGGAACACGACCCGGTGCAGTTCACCCCGTGCGTGGAGCGCACCACCTTGTCATGCGCCCAACGCTCCCTGTACGGGGCGTCGTTGACCTTCTGGTCGGCGCGGTAGACGGCCCGCAGATCCGGTGTCGTCGTGGTCCGCCGCAGTATCCGCCCGGCCCGCAGAAGCTGGTCCGTGGCGTTCGCCGCCACCCGTTCCGCTTCCTCGCGCGCACTACGCCGTACCGACACCGTCGCTCCTTTCACGGCTGCCCCGAACACGCCGGCCCTAGGATCTGACACACACGACCGGCGTTCCGCTTCGCCTTCAGACTGCATCCGGGATGCGATGCCTGAGGGAGCGACTCCGCAGAGTTGATGCGAGCTATACGCTTTTTGTCTTGCTCTTTGCAATACTTGCAGTGAGCATGAGTATGGCTGGTCGGCGGGGCGGCCGAAGCGAACCGTGCAGGCAGGGGAGGGTGGCGTACAGATGGGACAGGAAAGCGCTCGGGTGGTGGTCGACCTCGGCCAGGAACTCGCGGCAGCGTCGTTGCACACGGGCGGCGCACTGTGGCGGCTCGCCGAGAGCGGGCGCGGCCTGGACGCGAACCTGCTGCGGCTGCCGCCGCGCCGCACCATCAGCGAGCACACGGACCTTCAGCTCGACGTCCTGCTGATCGTCCTCGAAGGCGGCGGCGAACTCCGTACGGAGGCCGGGACCCAGGAGCTGCGCCCGGTCTGCGCGCTCTGGCTGCCCAAGGGCTCGCGGCGTTCCCTGGCCGCCGGGGTCGACGGGATGGGGTACCTCTCCGTACACGCGCGAAGGCCCGGGCTCGCCATCACGCGCCCGCAGGGCGACGCGGGCGGAGAGGCGGCCTGCCTGCTCGGGCGGGTGTGCCCGGAATGCGGCCGGCTCGCGACGGAGCGCGCGGCCCGGTTCTGCTGGAACTGCGGTACGGCGCTGGAGGGGTGAGGCCGGGTCCCGCGCGCCCCTTGGCTCAGCTGCCTCCGATACCCAGGGCGGCGAGGAGGACCAGGACGAGCGTGGTGGCCCCGACGAGGCCGTGAGCGGCGACGACGGGGAGGGGGAAGTGACGTTCGGCCGGTGTGGCTTCCGGCGTCCCGATCGGCACGCTGCGCACCGGCGGCCAGCGCCCGAACATGGTGAACCCCAGCACGGCCACGGCCACCAGAATCCCGAAGGACAGTTGTTCCACCTCGCGTTCCGCCTGTTCCACCTCGACGAGCGGGTCGCGGCGGACCTTTCCGGGCGGCCCAGGGCGGCGCGGGGTCACGGCCCGCCGGGTGCTGCGCTGGGCGCTACCCGGCTACGCGGAGAAGCCATGAGCTCACGGAACGCGGCCGCCCCCCGTCGCCGCGCCATGGCACAGCAGCGAGGCACTGCGTGGGGGGCTTGCACTTCTGTTCACGCCAACGGGTGAATCAGGGAATGGATGTCCGGGCTGCTTCCGCTCCATGCGGTGTCCTGGGGGCACGACATGCCGTGACGGGACTTTTGGGGGAGTGCATGGGTGTCTTCGTGCTGTGCGCATGGCTGCTGACCGCCGCCCTGGGCGGCTACCTCGGCACCGTATGGATCCGCCACGGCGGCCTGAGGCAACGCGCCCCCGGTGTGACGCGCCTCCCGCTGTGGCTGATCGGAGGCCATGTCTTCTTCGCCGTCGCGGGGCTGGCCGCCTGGAGCGGATACCTCATGGGCAACCTCCGGAGCCTGGCCTGGGCGGCGTGCGCGGGCGTCCTGGTCGTGGCCGCGTTCGGCTTCACGATGCTGCTGCGCTGGCTGCCCAGCTCCGGCCGCCACTCCCAGGGCAGCACCACGGCCGAGCGTCATTTCCCCTTCGCGGCGGTCGCCGCCCACGGCATGAGCGCGGGAGCCACCGTGCTGCTTGTGGTGCTCGTGGTGATTCGGCAGATGTGAGGCGCTGTTCGCGAGGGCTGTGGCTTCAACTACCGTTCCGTGAGAACGCGACGGAGCCAGCGGGAGCGGGCGTCGCGGGCGTCCTGGCTGAGGGCCGCCCGGGGCGCGAAGGTGTCGAAGCCGTGGAAGGCGCCGGGCCATACGTGCAGTTCGGCTTGGCCGCCGGCCTGCCAGAGCGCATTGGCGTAGGCCACGTCCTCGTCGCGGAAGGTCTCGGCCGACCCGACCTCGATGTACGCCGGGGGCAGCCTTGACAGATCCGTGGCGCGGGCGGGGGCCGCGTAGGGCGGCAGGTCCGCAGCGCCGTACCGATCCCCCAACAGGGCTTGCCACGCCGTGGAGTTGGAGGTCCGGTCCCAGGTGTCGATGCCCGCCATCTGATGGCTGGAGCAAG
Organism: Streptomyces sp. NPDC001415; assembly: GCF_053597395.1. Classification (NCBI taxonomy): domain Bacteria; kingdom Bacillati; phylum Actinomycetota; class Actinomycetes; order Kitasatosporales; family Streptomycetaceae; genus Streptomyces; species Streptomyces sp. NPDC001415. Next base: position 86,987 of record NZ_JBSFIE010000004.1, on the reverse strand, counting down.
TCGTGCCGCGGTCGTCGAGCATCGGGGACAGGAGCAGCTGGCCGATCGGTGCGGGGCCGCCCCGGTCACGGGTGAGCAGGGCGAGAGCCGCCGCGAGACCGCCGCCGGCGCTCTTTCCTCCGACGATGATGCGGTCCGCGTCGATGCCCAGACCGGCCGCGTGCGCCGCCGCCCAGACGAAACCGGCGTAGCAGGCCTCGATCGGGGCGGGGTACCGAGCCTGCGGAGCCAACGGGTACTCGACCGAGACGACGGCCAACTCCAACGGAAGGGCCAATTCGCGCAGCAGGCGCGGGAGTACGGACCAGGCGTTGCCCATGATCATTCCGCCGCCGTGGAGGTAGTAGAGCATCGGCAGCGGGCCGCTGACCCCGCCGGGCCGAGCGCTCACCAGCGTGACGTCCTGGCCGCCCGACGCCCCCGGCACCCGTAGCTCGGCCACCTCGAAGCGGCCGTCGGCCCGCAGATCCTCGGCGGTCGGCCGGGCCCGGGTGGTGGCATCCCGCTCCTGCCGAGCCGCGAGGTTCTCCGGGGTGAAGGGCTCGGCTCTCAACGTCCCCAGAGACAGGCTCAGTTCAGGGTCGAGCGGGGGCGCGGCTCCAGGCGTCGAGGCCGGGGTGGGCTCCGGCGGCCCTGCGAACCCTGGTGCGAGATCCATACGGCGTAGTCAACCACCCGCCGGGCGGAAGCCAGTCGGTCGCCCCCCGGACTGTGTTTATGGCCGATTTTCCGTGCGCGCCCGGGGCTTCTTCCCGGAGCCGAATGGCCGATTGATATCGGAAAGAATGGCTGATTCAGGCGAGTTGGGCCGTGGTCAATGCTCTCATGCGGAAGATTTCATTCAGATCTCCCCACAGGAGTGACCGTGAGGTACGCTCGCCGTGAGCCCGACACCAGGCAGAGGGGGGTACGCCTTGGATGTGCAGGAGATGTTCGCGCGCATGGCTGATTTTCCCCGTCGGCCTCAGTGAAGCTGGAGCGATCCCGTGTTGCGGGATTCGGACAAAGCCCTACCTCGGTAAGGGCGGCAAGTCGGACAACCCGTACTTGAGCCTTGTTCCGGGGCGTCCCCGTCCCCGCCCGTGCCGGATCGCAGTGGATCGATTTGATCCAGGAGAGCCGATCCACGAAGAAGTGTGCGTCGCCGACGGTGCGGAGGCCCGCCTCATCACCGTATTTCCCATTGGCCCCCGACAAATGCGGCTCAATGGCGGACCGGCATTCAGACCTTATTCGATCAAGTGGCCGCACTGGCGCCCGGCCTCCACAGAGGCCCGCAGGCGGTCGCACGGGGGAAAGGGAACGCCGTACATGGCACCGATCAACGTGCTGATAGCTGACGACCAGGTCGTGACCCGATCCGGTCTCGTGGCCATGAGCAGAGAGGCGCCCGGGCTCGACGTCGTCGGAGTGGCGCAGGACGTGGCCGGCGTTCTGACCGCCGTCGACTGTGCAAAACCCGATATCGTCCTGCTCAATCTGCGCAAACTGACGGGCGACAGTCTTCGCCATCTTGTCCAGCTGATCGGCGCACACGTTTCGATCATCGTCCTGTGGTGCCACGACTCCGCCGTCACGATCCAGGACGCGTTACGGGCCAAGGTCGCCGGATTCATGGACCTGGAGATCCTGCAAGAGGAATTCGCCGGCATGATCGCTCTGGTCGGCCGCGGCTGTGCCGCCTATCTCGTCCCGCGAGAACGGATTTCCGGTATGGGTGACGGCTGCCCGATGTCTTCGCCCGCGGGGACGATATCGAATCTCACCTCACGCGAGAACGACGTTCTGCGACTGCTGGCCGACGGTATGACGAACAAACAGATCGGATCCTCTCTCCATATCGCCGAGAACACGGTCAAGAAACATGTCCATCGCGTCATGATCAAGTTATCGGCCTCCAGTCGGGTGGAAGCGGCGCTGCTCGTTTCCCGGCTCGGTCCGATGTCGTGAGCCCCGCTCAACGGAAGAGCGACGTGAGCAGCACCTCATAGGTCCGGACCGCGCCGGCGACCGCCGGTTCCCCCTTCATCGCCACCTCGTGCCCGAGATAGGTCAGCGCGCCCAGGAGGGCGAGCGCGAGTTGGCGGGAACTCTCGGGACCCGCCTCCGTGCCGTCTCCGCCGAGCCCGGTTCCGGGAGCCGTGGCGCGCGCCCGCTCCACGAGCCGGATCGTCGTCGACAGCCACCACTGCTCGTCGATCCGCCGCCAACGCTCGTAGCCGAGCACAGCGGGAGCCTCCAGGAGGAGCAGACGGGCGACGGCCGGATCCGCGCAGAACGCGATGAACTCACGTCCCGAGAGCAGGAGTTGAGCCACCGGTTCGTCCTCGACACCGAGGGCGCGGATGCGTACGGCGAGTTCGCGGTGGATGTCGTGCACGACATCCACCAGGAGCGCCTCCTTGCCCGCCCAGTGGTGGTACAGCGCACCCGTCGTGAGCCCGCAGCGCTCCGCGATCTCCGCGATCGTCGTCGAGGAGTACCCGCGCTCACTGAACAACTGCCGTGCGGTACCGGTCAGTTGGGCTCGGGTGGCCTCGGTTCGCTCTGCGTTGGTTCTGCGCGGTGACATACCGAACGATGCTATGTTCCTTCGATGATGGATGTCGACGCAGCGCAGGCCGTCCTCGATAACAGCCCGTTCGGCCCCTGGTGGGGATTCAGAGTGGAAGCCGTCAAGGAAGGGCGAGCCAGAGTCTCGCTGCCGCAGCGCCCCGAACTCTTCCGCCCGGGCGGCGTACTCCAGGGCGGGTGCGCGATGACCCTCGCCGATGTGACCTGCTGGATCGCGATCATGTCGCTGTTCGGCGAGGACGACCCCTCGGTGACCCAGCAGATGACGACCAGCTTCCTCGGGCCCGCCCGTACGGATCTGGTCTGCGAGTCGACGATCGTCCGGCCCGGGAGGCTGATCGTGTACGGGACCGCAGAGACGACGGACACGGCGGGGAAGCTGGTCTCCCACCACACCCTTACGTACATCCGGCCGCCGCAGCGGAACGCGGTCTGACGCTCCCGCGTCCTGATTTCCGGCCGCGGGCCGCCCGCGGCCGGTCACGCGCGGCTGAGCCGCGCCATGTCACAGCCCCGTACCCCCAAAAGATCCCCCGCATCACGCCTGAGCGGCAGGTGGTGCGGGGGTTGCTTGTGTGGCCCCCGAGCCTGAGAAACGTACCTCCGAAGTACCTCTTACGAGCCCCATGGTTACCCCCATGGTTCGGGACGAGATGGGTCCATCGTGGCCTACCGACGGCGCGAACCAGCCGGATAGGCTCAATTTCCTCGGCTACCGGAGGAGATTCGTATGGCTGCTGTCTATTCGGAGAATGTGAGCCTGGAGAGTGTCGGTGAACTCCCCGAGGAATACCGGGAGGTACTGACTCATCAGATGCTCGCCAATGGTGAGGGCGAGCTGAGCGCCGGCGACACCTATGTCGACTCGTTCTATCCGCTCGCTCCCAACGCCGACGAGCGCTATATGTGCCTCAAGTTCGGCATGGAGGAAGTGGACCACTTCCGGCGCTTCGCCAAACTGCTCACCCCGCTCGGCATCGACACCTCGCACATGGTGAACCAGGCCGTGGCAGACCGGCGTTACTTCCCCGCCGAGAGCATGACCACGCAATTCACCGTCTGGGAAGAGCGCGCCGCGTTCAGCTTCCTCTGCGAGCTCGAAGGGCATTTCCAGATCAAGGAAATGACCACGAGCACGTACGCCCCCCTGCGCGTCGAGGCCGACGCCATCCTCAAGGAGGAGGCCCGGCACTTCGGCTATGGCAAGCGCCTCATGCAGGAGGCGTACGACGCCGGCGGACAGTCCCGCGACCGGGCCCAGAGGGCGCTGGACCGGTTCTACCCGATGGCGCTCGACATGTTCGGGCGGCCCGACTCCCGGCGCGGACGCCTCGCCGTCAGGTGGGGCCTGCGCAAGCACGACAACGGCGAACTCCGCGAGCTCTACAAGACCGCGATCGCCCAGCACATCGAGAAGATCGGCTTCTCCGTCCCCAAGGTCGACCCCTCGCAGCTCCAGTTCGCCTGAGCGGCGCCGGGCCGCCCTCCCGGAACGACCCCGCCCTCCCCGGAAACGATCCGCTTCCCTCGGAACCCCAGCCACCTCACCGGAGTAGGAATTGATGACGACGACCGACATGCTGATCGACCGGATCAAGACGCACCGCGTCTTCGCACACCCGCTCTACGACCACTGGGCCGCGAAGCCCCCGTCCGCCGAGGTCACCGGCGCGCTCTTCCACCAGGTGCAGTCGTTCTGCGCCTCCACCCGGCCCGGCGGCGAGTTCCCGACCGCGCTGCGCGGCCTCGGGTGGGACGAGCAGGCGGTCCTCATCGAAGAGATCGTCGACAGCGAGTCCGGCCACGGCCCCGAACTCGCCACCATGGCGGGCCACATCGTGAACCGCACCGGCTCCCAGGTCTTCGACGACGTCTACGACACCGAGCGCGTCGAGGAGTGGCTCAAGACCTCCTCGGACCGGCTGCTCGCAGGCCTCCCCGGCTATGACCGCGAGACGGGCCTCACGGCTCAGGCGAAGGCCGCCATCGAGGTGTTCCGGCGCCGGTTCGCCAACGACGCCGAGACCACCGTCCGCAACCTCGGCACCGCGCTCGCGCTGGAGATCATCTCCAACCAGTCCCTGATCCCCGGCGAAAAGCGCGCCCTGATCGACTCCGGTCACTACAAGGCCGAACTCGACGAGCCGGAAATGCACTACATGGCGGAGCACTGGGGTGACGCCGGTGCCGAGCAGCAGCACGAAGCAAATGTGATCCGCGCCGTCTCGACCGTCATGGACGCGTCGAACAGTGAGCAAATAGAGCAGGGCGTCGAGGACTTCCTCGAATCGCTGTGCGCGCTGTGGGACGTCCTGGACGCAGCACTGCTCTCGTCCGGATTGCAGCCGGCCGCATAATTCTCTGCCGGACGGGCCGGCGGTTCGCGCCTCCATGCGGGCCGCCGGCCCGGCTGTCACCGGACACGATCCTGGGGTGGGTTATGAGTGTGTTCAACGAAATGGACGGGCACGAGCAGGTTCTGTTCAGCTCCGGCCCCGGCGGGCTCCGCTGCGTCATCGCCATTCATTCGACCCTGCTGGGCCCCGCGCTCGGCGGGGTGAGATTCCTTCCGTACGCCGATGACGACCAGGCGGTCGGTGACGCGTTACGCCTCTCCCGTGCGATGACCTACAAGGCGGCGTGCGCCGGACTGGATATCGGGGGCGGGAAAGCCGTCATATTCGGTGGCCCGGGTGTGGAGAAGTCCGAAACGCTGCTCCGTGCCTTCGGCCAGGCGGTCGAGAGCCTCTCGGGACGGTTCATCGCGGCCTGCGACATGGGCATCACCACCGCCGACCTCCGGATCATGAGCAAGGAGTCCCGGTGGATACGCGGCCTGGACGTGGAGGAGGGCGGCTCCGGCGAATCCGGCGCGATGACCGCGTACGGCGTGAACCTCGGTATCCGCGCCTGTCTGGACCACCTCGACGGCAGCGACAGCGTCGAGGGCCGCCACATCGCCATCGACGGTGTGGGGAAGGTGGGCGGACGGCTCGCGGCCCATCTCGCCGAAGGCGGCGCACGGCTGACCGTGGCCGACATCGACCAGGAGAAGGCCGAGCGGGTGGCCGAGGCATGCGGGGCCGAGGTCGTCAGCCGCGAGAAGCTCTACCTCCTCGACGCCGACGTCCTCAGCCCCAACGCGATCGGCAATGTCATCGACGCCGACCTCGTGGACAAGCTGCGCTGCCGGATCGTCGCGGGCGGCGCCAACAACCAGCTGGCCGCACCCACGATCGCGGATCGACTCGCGGCGCGGGGCGTCCTCTACGCACCGGACTTCGTGATCAACGCGCTCGGCCTCATCCAGGTGGTCGACGAACTGCATCCCGCCGGGCACGACATGAACCGGGTGCGGCAGCGCGCCGAGCTGATCCCGGAACGGCTCGTCGAGATCTTCACGAGGGCGAAGCACCTGAACATCAGCACCGCGGCCGCCGCGACCAGCATGGCCCGCGACCGCCTCGCGGCAGTACGAGGCGTCCGCTCGTTCTGGCTCCCGCCGAGGTGCGGGTGAGGGCCACCAAGGAAAGGGGAGGGAAGTGCCGATGCCGCCGACCGCGAAGAGGGGCGTTCGCTGATGGAGTTGGAGGCCGCCATCCGCACCCGCCGCAGCGCGCACCGGCTGATCGAACCCGCCCCCAGCGACGAGGAGTTCATCGATCTGCTCGGCTGGGCGGCGACCGCGCCCGATCACGGCCATCTCCGCCCCTGGCGGTGGATCCTCGTACGCGGTGACAGCCGGGCGGCGCTGGGCGAGGCCTTCGCGTCCGGCGCCACCGACACCGAAGCCGTCCGGCGCGAGGGGCGCAAACCACTGCGCGCCCCGCTGCTCGCGACCCTGGTCCTCGTGCCCCAGCGCAACCACCGCGTACCGGACTGGGAGCAGCTCGCCGCGAGCAGCGCGATGGTCAACTCGCTGATGCTCCTCCTGCACGGCAGGGGCTTCGGCAGCATGTGGCGCACCGGGTCCGCCGTCGACTCCGCCGACACCCGGAGCCTGCTGGGGCTCGCACCCCACGAGCGGCTCATCGGCTGGCTGTACATCGGCAGCCCGGACCCGACCCGGCGTACCGTCCCGCGCTCCCCGGTACCGGTCGACCACCGCGTCTCCCTGTTCACAGCCCCGCCCGACCCGGCCCCGCCCGAGCACCCGCGAGCCGAAATGATCAGATCTTGCCCCTGAGGGACCCGGCATGACCAGCGGAGACCAACCGCGACCAGCCTCAGTACCACGCGGCCGGAATTACCCTCCATAGACGATTATTTGACGTGATTCACAGGTCGGCTGCGTATGTTTCGCCGTATGTCCTCCACGCGCCCCCGCCAGCCCGGATCCCCGCTCACCCGCACCCTGCGGTTCCTCGGGGTGAGCGTTCTGGCGGGCGCGCTGGCCGCCGGGATCGCGTTGCCCGCGGTGGGCGCGCTGGGCCTGGGCGCCAAGAACGCGGCGCGGAGCTTCAACAATCTGCCCGACGTGTTCAAGACGCCGCCGCTGTCCCAGGCGTCCCAGATCTACGACGCCGACGGCGGGCTCATCGCCACGGTCTATGACCGGGACCGCACCGTCATCCCCGGCGACCAGATCGCCCCGGTCATGCGCAAGGCGCTGGTCGACATCGAGGACAACCGGTTCTACCAGCACGGAGCCGCGGACCTGCAGGGCGTACTGCGCGCCCTGAACAAGAACGCGGCCAGCGGCGGCGTGGCCCAGGGCGGCTCCACCCTCACCCAGCAGTACGTGAAGAACGTATTCGTCGAGCAGGCGGGCAGCGACCAGAAGGCGGTCCTCGAAGCCCAGCGCCAGACCCTCGGCCGCAAGATCCAGGAGCTGCGCTACGCCATCGAGCTGGAGCAGACCCTGCCCAAGGACCAGATCCTCACCAACTACCTGAACATCACGTTCTTCGGCGAGCAGGCCTACGGCGTCGAGGCCGCCGCCGAGCGCTACTTCAGCGCGCACGCCAAGGATCTCTCGCTGCCCCAGGCGGCCCTCCTGGCCGGGATCGTCCAGTCGCCGTCCATGTACGACCCGGTGACCAACGCACGCCTGGCCAAGCAGCGCCGCGACACGGTCCTGAGCAAGATGGCCCAGTACGGTTCGATCACCGCCGCTCAGGCTCAGCAGGCGATCAGCGCGCCGATCAAGCTCAAGATCAGCAAGCCGCGCCAGGGCTGCATCACCGCTCAGCAGGGCGAGGGCTTCTTCTGCGACTACGTACACCACGTCGTCGTCACCGATTCGGCGTTCGGCAAGACCGCCGCCGAGCGGCAGGCCCTGTGGAGCAGGGGCGGTCTGCAGATCCGTACGACGCTGGTGCCCAAGGCGCAGAAGGCCCTGCAGCAGTCGGTCACCTCGCACGCGTACACCACGGACGATGCGGCCGCCGTGATGAGCCTGGTCCAACCCGGCACCGGCAGGATCGTGGCCATGGGGCAGAGCCGGGAGTACGGCCTGGGCGCGCATCAGACGGAGATCAACCTCAACGTCGGCACGGACATGGGCGGCGGCCTGGGCTTCCCGACCGGCTCCACGTTCAAACCGATCGTGGCGGCCGCCGCCCTGGAGAAGGGCACGACCCCGGACCAGAAGTACCCGGCTCCCTACTCCATGCCCTGGCCCGCCATGTCCGACTGCGCGGGCCACACCTATCCGGAGAACGGCGAGGTGCACAACGACAGCCCGTCGCTGACCGGCCCGTTCGCCATGCCGGACGCGATGGCGCAGTCCGTCAACACCTACTTCGCCCAGCTGGAGGCCGACACCGGGCTGTGCGACGTGTCGAAGATGGCCAACGCGCTAGGCATCACGGAGCAGGCGGGCGGCACCAAGCTGCAGGTGGTCCCCTCGCTCACGCTGGGCAGCAACGACCTGACCCCGCTGGAGATGGCCAACGTGTACGCCACCTTCGCCAACCACGGTACGTACTGCACGCCGGTCGCCGTCACCTCGGTGACCAAGCCGGACGGGTCCAACGTCCCGGTGCCGCAGGCCAATTGCCACCAGGTGATGTCCGCGGAGACCGCCGACACCGTGACGACCATGCTCCTGGGTGTCGTCCAGGACGGCACCGGCAAGCCCGCGGGGCTCACCGATCGCGACAGCGCGGGCAAGACCGGCACCACCGATGAGAGCAAGCAGGTGTGGTTCGCCGGGTACACCCCCGAACTGTCCGGCGCCGCCGTCGTCAGCGACACCAGGAGCCCGCAGGACCTCGACGGCCAGAGCATCGCCGGCGAAACCATCGGCCAGGCCTTCGGCGGCACCCTCGCGGGACCCGTCTGGCGCGACTCCATCGAGGGAGCGCTCGCGGGACAGCCCGCCGGAACGCTCACCACGACGACGCTGCCCGGCGGCTCAAGGTCGGACGGCTGAGGTCAGGGGTTGTTGAGGTACGTGAGAACGGCGAGAACGCGGCGGTTGTTGCTGTCGTCGTCGGTGATGCCGAGCTTGCCGAACATCGACGTCGTGTACTTGCTGATCGCGCTCTCGCTGAGGAAGAGCCGCCGGCCGATGGCCTGGTTGGACAGGCCTTCGGCCATCAGGCCGAGCACGGAGTGCTCGCGTTCGGTGAGCCCTTCGAGCAGCCGGTTCGAGGACCCGCTGGCGAGCAGTTTGGCGATGACGGCCGGGTCCATGGCGGTCCCGCCGACGGCGACGCGCTCCAGGGCGTCGATGAACTGGTCCGCGTCGAACACGCTCTCCTTGAGGAAGTAGCCGATGCCACCGGCGCCGTCGGCCAACAGCTCGCGGGCGTAGAGCTGTTCCACGTGCTGGGAGAGGATCAGGACGGGCAGGCCGGGCGCTTCGCGGCGCGCGGCGAGGGCCGCGCGCAGGCCCTCGTCCGACTGGCTCGGCGGCATCCGCACGTCGACGACGGCAACGTCAGGCCGCCACTTCAGGAGGGCGTCGAGGGTCTCCGGGCCGGTGGCCGCCGTCGCCACCACCTCGTGTCCGTACGCCTCGATGAGGCGGACCATCCCGTCGCGCAGCAGGTAGAGGTCTTCGGCTACGACGATTCGCATGGCACCATCATCCTCACCCGCGTGGGGCCGCCTGCCGGGCTGGTGATTTCCAGCGTGCCGTCGAAGACCGCGAGGCGGCGGCGCAGCCCCGCGAGGCCACCGCCGGCCCGTACGCCGGCCCCGCCCCGACCGTCGTCCTCGACCTCCACGACGATGCCGGTGCCGTCGAAGGCGATGGAGATCCGGGCCCGGCTCGCGCGGGCGTGCTTGACCGCGTTGGTCACGAGTTCGGCGATGCCGAAGTACAGGGCGGACTCGATGGGTGGGTCCAGGCGCAGCTCGATGTCGGCGCCGACCGCCACCTCCAGCGGGCTGTCCAGGGCGAAGGCGCGTACGGCATCGATGAGTCCCCGCTCGTTCAGGACGGGCGGGTTGATGCCCTGGACGAGTTCGCGCAGCTCGGTCAGCGAGGTGGTGGCGCCGACCCGCGCCTCCCGCATCAGAGCCCTGGCCCGGACGGGGTCGGTGTCCATCAGCTTCTCGGCTGTCGCCAGCGACAGCCCGAGCGCGACCAGGCGCGCCTGGGCCCCGTCGTGGAGGTCCCGCTCGATCCGGCGGATCTCGGCGGCCTGCGCGACCGTGGTGTCCGCGCGCTGTGCGGTCAGCTCATCCACCCGGTCGGCCAGCGCCATCGCCGCCGACGCCCGCAGGAACCGTACGGCCACGGGCTCGACGGGCCGCCAGGCGTACGGGGAGGTGGCGAGGGCCACGACCATGCCGAGCGCTCCGACGAGGTGCGCTCCGAGACCGGACCGGCCGAACCCCAGGACCGCCGCGACCACCCCGGCGAGAGGGATGACCGCGACCACGCCCGCGGTGACCGGCACGATCGCCGCGAACCGCAGGTCGCGCCAGTTGGCGGGGTCGCTCCACCGGAGCCGCAGCTTCTGGTCGATGACGGCGTCGCGGCTGGTGCGCTCGTAACTGAAGCCGTTCCACCAGTACCCGGTGGACAGCCGCGTCACCGGCCCGGGCTGCCGGTATCCGGAGGGGATGACGGTCCCGGTCCACCGCGCTACGAGGTGGCGGACCGTCCGGCACACCGGGCGGGACAGGCCGAGCGTGCCCACGCAGACCAGTACGACGGGCGCGACCCACGACCACGGGTTCGCCGCTCCCCACCAGATCCCCAGCGCTATGGCGCCGGCCCACACAGCCGGGATCACCATGGTGGCCGCCACCACGACGCAGGCCCGGACGAACCCCACACAGACAGCCACCACCCACACTCCCAGCCGTCGCATGACCTTGCTCCTCCCTCTCCCTCACGACCCGGAATCGTGGCACGGGCAGTTCCCGCACGGCGCCCCCGGGCCGGTACGCCTTGCCGATCTCCACTCTGCACCGGCCGGAGCCTGTTACGCCCCAGGTCGGCCCAGGAGTGGGTCTGGACCCACCCACCGCGGCGTCCAGGCCCATACCGGCGGATCGATGCGCTTCCTAACGTCGACACGAAGCCGGACACAGCCATCACGAAGGAAGACGAGGGTCATGGAAACCACCAGCCGCACCACGCCCGGGGCAGCACACCTCACCAACTCCCAACGAGCTTTCGGCAAAGCGAAGTTGATCGTCGCGGCCTATGGTGCGCTGAGTGCCGCGGTCATGCTCACCGTGGTTGTCCGCGCCCTCACCGGACACACCGTGAGTTCGTTCATGTGGGGCCGGTCGGGCGGAGTGCTCGCGAGCGCCGCGGTGACTCACTGGCTGACTGTGCTCGCGGCACACGGAAAGCGATGGGCGTATGTGCGGGTGCGCGTCATCTCGGTCGTCGTGCCGATCGCGATCGTCGCCGTCGACATGATCCCGGGTGCCCTGCCGGGGTGGTTCGTCGCGATGCAGGTCGGATGCGCGCTCGCGCTCGGCGCGACGGCGTTCGTCGTCAACGGAGCCGGACTGCGCGCGGCCTTCGCCAAGTAGCGCCCGAACGGCCTGTGGTCCCTGTGCCGAGGTCGGTGAACCGGGGGAGAGCGTCGTCGAACTCTGCGGCGGCAGCGCCACGTTGTCGCGAGACCCGTCCTCGGGCCACTGGCGCTGGGCGGGGCGGGCCGCCGACGGCGCACACGGCGAGACCGGCGCCGCCTCGCACCACGCCACGAAGGAAGAGGCCGCAGCCCACGCGGGCGCCTTCCTCAAGGAGCATGCGGCCGACCGGAGTTAGGGCACGCGCCCCGCGTGGCATCGACCCACCCTGACGCAGGGGCGGCGCACGGTTTTATGATCGCTGCTCCGTGTACGAGGGGGGCTGGGGCATGGCGGCAGGCGGGTCGGCGGCGCGACGGGCGCAGGAGGCGCGGCGGCAGGAGCGGTTACTGCGGGAGCAGTGGCACGCGGCCCGCCGGGAGGCCTATCGGTGGGAGGCGGCCAGTGAGGGTGAACAGCGGGTCCACGCCCAGTTGTTGATGCTCACCGAGTACGGGTGGCGGTTGCTCGTGGACCGCCGCTGGCCGGGCACGCGGGCCGCCAATGTGGACATGCTCCTCGTCGGCCCGGGCGGTGTCTTCGTCATCGACGTCAAGAACTGGCGTTCCCCGCCGGAGACTTCGGGCGGCCGGCTCAGCGCCGGAGGTGAGCCGCGCGACGATCACGCGGCCAAACTGCTCGCCGTGACCAGGGTGGCCGAGGGGGCGGTCGCCTCCCTCGGCCTGTCCCCGGTGGCGGTCCAGCCGCTCATGGTCTTCGCGGGGCGGCGGATCGACACCGAGCTCGGCAGGATCCGGGTGCTGGGGGAGGGGGAGGTGGGGCCGGCGCTGATGCGGGAGCGCCGCGGGATGCGCCCCGAATCGGTTCGCGCGATCGCCGACCATCTGGAGCGGGTCTTCCCGGACTACGAGGGATCGGCCGTCGGCCGGCCCGAGGCCCCCGCTCAGTCCCAACAGGACCAATCCGACGGCCTGTTCGACCTCGAAGGTCTGCGGGACGCGGCCCTGGACGAGGCGTTACGGGCGCCCATCGAGCAGTGGATGACGTTCCTCCACCCCGATCAGGTCGCGCTCGTACGGCGCAACTGGGCGGGCCCGGCGCGCATCAGCGGCCCGGCGGGCACGGGCAAGACAGTCGTCGCCCTGCACCGCACCGCCCACCTCGCCCGGCGCGTCGGCGGCCGGATCCTGTACGTGACCTTCGCCAACAACCTGCCCCGGGTGCAGAGCCACTTCCTGAAGACCATGGCCCCCGCCGTCGCGGACCGGGTGGATTTCAGCAGCCTGCATTCGTGGGCCCAGGAGTTCCTGCGCGGCCGTGGCGTCCCGGTCCGGTTGCACAAGGAGAAGGCGACGACCGCCTTCAGCCTCGCCTGGATGCACGTAGGCCGCGACAGCCGCCTGGCCGAGATAGACCCGGCGTCGGACTACTGGCACGACGAGATCGACTACGTCATCAAAGGGCGCGGGATCACGACCTTCGAGGAATACGCGGCCGTGGTCCGCCGACGCCGCCGGACCGCGCTGCGCGAGACACACCGGCGGGCGGTGTGGGCCCTGTACGAGGCGTATGAGTCCCTGCGCGTCAAGAGCAGGGTGCACGACTTCAACGACGTGCTCACCCTCGCCCTGGCGGAGGCCCGGCGGTGTGCGCCGAGCCCGCCGTACGCGGCCGTCGTCGTGGACGAGGTGCAGGACCTCACCCTCGTCGGGGTGCGCCTGCTGCACGCCCTGGTCGGCGACGCGCCCAACGGGCTGCTCCTGGTCGGTGACGGCCAACAGGCCGTCTACCCGGGCGGGTTCCGCCTGTCCGATGCCGGTATCGACATTCGCGGCGACCGGGGGCAGGTGCTGCGTACCAACTACCGCAACAGCAAGCAGATCCTGGATGCGGCTCTCGAAGTGGTCGCCGACGACTCCTTCGAGGACATCGACGGCCTGCGCACGCCGGGCCGCCGGGAAGTCGAGCTGACCTACCACGACGGCCACGTCGTGCGAGTCACCAAGCCCACCCTCGCCGAACACGACCAAGCCCTCCTGGAAGCTCTGGCGGCGCTGCCCGCGGACGCGCTCGCCGATGTCGCCGTCCTGTGCCCGTCAGGGCGGACCATCGAGTGCTACCAGCGCCTGCTCACCCGGGCCGGGATCCCGGTGTGTCTGCTGGAGCACTACGACGGCCGCCCGGTGGGCGCGGTCAAACTCGGGTCGTACCGCAGGGCCAAGGGCCTGGAGTTCAAACACGTGTACCTGCCGCAGTACGACACCCTGCTGCAGGGCGGTGACACCCGTGGGGCGGACGCGGCCGAAACGGCGAGGGAGCGGGACGAGTTGGTCCGCAGCCGGCTGTTCGTCGCGATGACCCGCGCACGCGATGTGCTGTGGCTGGGCAGCGTGGCCCGATAGCGACCGGTGTCGCGGTCGTCCCGACGCCCCCGTGACGCCCCTCGAACCCACCCCCGGCAGCCAGTGGAACGATGCGGCGAAGCGGAACCCGGGGGAGCGGGAAATGACATCGAGCGTTCCGCAGGGCACAGTTGAAGATCCCGCACGTTATCGGTCTGTCGTACGATGCGTCATACCAGAGCCTGACGCTGTGCGTGGAACTTTGCCAACTGCGCACCGAGGGTGATGTATTGACGACTACGGTGAGTGGTCGACGATCAAAGTGGGCCTTACATCAGCCGAGTTGGGCCTGCCAGAATGATCCATGGGACCCCACGCACCGAGGACACCGATGTCTCATCTCCGCGCACCCGCCGCGCGGCCGGACCGCCGCGAGGGCGGGCGGCACGGCCGCAACGCCACCCGGCCGCAGCAGCCCACCGCCGACGCCGGGCATCCGGCCCCGGAAGGCCGGGCGCCGACGCCCCCCGGGCCGCGCCCGTCGCCCGAGTCCCGCATACGCCCGCAGCTGCTGCGCGCCGCGGTACTGCCCGCCACCGTGGCGGTGCTGTGCGGCGCGGCAGCCGTCGCCTTCACCCTGCACTCCACCGGCAGCCACCCCACCGTGGGGCTCTGGGCCATGCTCGCGGGCCTCGCCGTGCTCGCCATCGCCGCCCTGATCGCCGCCGGCATCGGCGCCGACCGGGCGGCCAAGACCGTGCTCGGCCGCGCCAACGGACTGCGCCGGGGCAGCGCCCGCTCGGCCGCCGACCTCCGTACGGTCGTCGAGGCCCTGCGGCGCGGCGAAGGGCCGCCCGCGCGCCGGGCACCGGCTCAACTGCCCGCCGGAGCCGACGAGTTCGAGCTGCTCGCGCACGAGCTGACCCGCTCGCACGACGCGGCCGTGGTCGCCGTGGTGCAGGCCTCCCAGCTCTCCAGCAGCGTCGGCAACGAGCAGAAGGTCGAGGTCTTCGTCAACCTCGCCCGCAGGCTGCAGTCCCTCGTCCACCGCGAGATCCAGCTCCTCGACGAGCTGGAGAACGAGGTGGAGGACCCCGAGCTGCTCAAGGGCCTCTTCCACGTCGACCACCTGGCCACCCGCATCCGCCGCCACGCCGAGAACCTCGCCGTGCTCGGCGGCGCCATCTCCAGGCGCCAGTGGTCGCACCCGGTCACCATGACCGAGGTCCTGCGCTCCTCGATCGCCGAGGTCGAGCAGTACCCCCGCGTCAAGCTGGTACCGCCGATCGACGGGACGCTGCGCGGCCACGCCGTCGCCGACGTCATCCACCTCCTCGCCGAACTCGTCGAGAACGCCACGGTGTTCTCGGCCCCGCACACCCAAGTCCTGCTGCGGGCCCAGTTCGTGACGGCCGGTCTGGCCGTCGAGGTGGAGGACCGGGGCCTCGGCATGCCGGTCACCGAGCAGAACAAGATGAACGCGCTGCTCTCCGACCCCGACCAGGTCAACGTCGCCCACCTCCTCCAGGACGGCCGCATCGGCCTGTTCGTGGTCTCCGCGCTGGCCCGCAGGCACGGCATCGCCGTCCGCCTCCAGACCAACATCTACGGCGGAGTCCAGGCCGTACTGGTGCTGCCGCAGGGCCTGTTGGGCGCCGAGCCCGAGGGCCTCAACCAGCAGGGACGGCCCCAGCCGCAGGCGGCGCAGAGCGTGGAGCGGGAGAGCACCGGCCAGATCCCCGTCGTGCCGTCGCCCCCTCAGGTGACCCAGCCCGCCGAGGTGAGCGTGCCTCTCCCGGCCGCCGTCCCCGCGCCCGCCATCGCTCCCGTACAGCCGGAGCCCGCACACCAGGCCCGGCCCGCCTTCGATCTGCTGCCCCCGCCCCGCCAGCACCTGGCCGAGCCCACCGCGGCCGGACACGGCAGCGGCCCGCTGCCCGTGCGCGGGGCGCACGACGAGCGGCCCAACCCGGCCGCCGCACCCCCCGGCACCCACCACGGCGCGGCCCCCGAGCCCGTCGAAGCACGGGTGCCCGTCACCCCGAGAGCCCAGAACGGAGCCGTGCGCGGCACCATGGGCCGCCCCGATCTACCCCGGCGCCGCAGCCAGGAACACCTCGTACCCCAGCTGCGGGACGCGCCCGCACCCCGCAAGGAAGACGAACACGCCCTGCACGACCCGGGGTTGATGGCCGCCTTCCAACGGGGCATCGGCCTCGCCGAAGCACAGCAGAGCCACCCCGCACAGCCGACCCACCAGTCCCCCCAGGCGCTCCAGTCGGAAACTGACGCCGAACACTCCAAGGAGTAGATGCACCATGGCGAGCGATGCGCCGACCGGACACGTCTCGGACCTCGACTGGCTGCTGAGCGGACTGGTCCAGCGGGTGCCCTACACCCGCAATGCGGTTCTGCTCTCCTCCGACGGTCTGGTGAAATCCGTTCACGGCCTGGACACCGACAGCGCCGACCACATGGCGGCACTCGCCTCCGGCCTCTACTCCCTCGGCCGGAGCGCGGGGGCCCGCTTCGGTGACGGGGGCGAGGTCAGGCAGGTCGTGGTGGAGCTCGACTCCACGCTGCTGTTCGTGTCCACGGCGGGATCGGGCACCTGTCTCGCCGTCCTCGCCGGCCGGGAGGCCGACGCGGCGGTCCTCGGCTACGAGATGGCCATGCTCGTCAAGAGCGTACGGCCCTATCTCGTGACGCCGGCCAGGCAGGGAGCCGGGACACCGAGCGGCTTGAGGAGTTGACCGTGGCGGCCCCACAGGACGGGCCGTGGCTCGACGACGCGGCCGGGCGGTTGATCCGTCCCTACACGGTGAGCAACGGCCGCACCCGGCCGACCGCGACCCTGGACCTGCTCTCGCAGGTGATGGCCACCGGCGCGATCCCGCAGACGCACCTGGGCCCCGAGCACTCGCAGGCCCTCGGCCTGTGCAAGGGGCCCACCTCGGTGGCGGAGATCTCGGCGCACTTACGGCTGCCGGCCGTCGTCACCAAAGTGCTCCTGTCCGACCTGGTGGACTGCGGGGCGGTGACCGCACGAGCCCCCCGCTTCCACCACACACCCACCGACCGATCTCTGCTGGAGGCAGTGCTCGATGGCCTACGACGACGGCTTTGACGCCCCGTCCGACGGGGACGCCGTCGACCAGTTCCCGACCGCGTTGAAAATCCTCGTCGCGGGAGGGTTCGGGGTCGGCAAGACGACCTTTGTCGGGGCGGTCAGCGAGATCGAACCGCTCTCCACCGAAGAGCTCCTCACCACCGTCAGCGTGGCCCACGACAGCCTCGCGGGAGTCGAGTCCAAGACCACCACGACGGTCGCCATGGACTTCGGCCGCATCACCCTGGACGACCACCACGTGCTCTACCTGTTCGGCACGCCCGGGCAGGAGCGCTTCTGGTTCATGTGGGACGAGCTGTCCGAGGGGGCCCTGGGCGCGGTGATCATCGCCGACACCCGGCGGCTCGACGAATGCTTCTCCGCCGTCGACTTCTTCGAGCGGCGGGGCATCGGATTCCTCGTCGCCGTCAACGAGTTCGACGGTTCCTACCGCTACGACCCGGAGGAGGTGCGGGCCGCCATAGACCTCAAGCCCGAGGTCCCCGTCGTGCTGTGCGACGCCCGCATCGGCAGCTCCGGCATCCGGACGCTGGTCACTCTCGTCCAGCATCTGCTCGCCACCATCCCGGCAGCCACCAGCCATGGAGCTTGACATGACGTACGACCCGACCGGACACCTCCTGCTCACCCCCGTCGACCGGGAGGCGCCGGTCCGCGTCCAGCGGCTGCGGCAGCTGGGCATGGGGGAGTGGCCCGACCCGGCCTTCGACGAGTTCGCGCGCAAGCTCGCCGAGGTGACCGAGGCGCCCTTCTCGATGGTCAACTTCATCGATGAGAACCAGCAGTTCTTCGCCGGCCTGCACACCCCGAACGGTGCGCACACCGGCTCGGACCTGGCCGCCGCGTCCGGCGGAGTGAGCCGGATCATGGCCCGCGACCACGGGTACTGCCCGCACGTCGTGGTCCGTCGCAAGGCGCTGGTCCTGGAGGACGTGTGCGACTACCCGCGGTTCGCGGGCAACCCGGTCGTGGACGAGATCGGCATCCGCTCCTATCTCGGGGCGCCGCTCATCGACCGTACGGGCATCGCGCTCGGCACGATCTGCGTCGTGGACACCGAGCCGAGGCCCTGGGGCCGGGCCGGCCTGGAGACCATCAAGTCCATGGCCGCTGAACTCATCGAGCAGATCCACCGGCGCGAGGACGGCCGTATCTGAGCCGCCCCCGCCGCACGTACGGTCAGTGGGCCGCGGCCAGTTCCTCCATGCGCACCAGATCGGAGAGCCGCTGCGACCACTGGCCCTTCGCCGTGCCGAGGGCCACCTCGGCCAGCCTCAGCAGCTGTACGTCCGAGGTGCCGGCCGGGGCGAAGATGTGGTGGGCGTCGCGCAGGTAGCGCTCGATGGGGCGGTCGGTGAACAGCCCGGCCGCCGCGTGGATCTCCATGGCGTTGCGCGCGGAGTCCAGCGCCGACTCGACGTTGACGACCTTCGCGTTCATGAGCTCCGCGTCGCAGGGCAGCCCCTGGTCGAGCAGATGGACCGCGTGGTAGGCGACGAGCCGGGCCGTCATGAGGCGGGACTTCACCTGCCCCAACTTGATTTTGATGTTGGGGAGTTCATGCAGAGGCTTGCCGTAGCGGATCCGCTCCGTGCAGAATCTGGCGGTCTCCTCAAGGATCGCCTGGTGGATGCCGAGCGACACGGCGGTGAGGTTGGCCCGCCCGTACAGCACGCTGGAGGAGTACGCGACGGCGAGCCCGTCACCCTCATCGCCGAGCCGATTGGCCACGGGGACACGGCAGTTGTCGAAACGGACCTCGCCGAAACTGAAGCCGTGCAGGCCCATCGCCTCGCGGTGCTCGCCCAGCGAGAAGCCCGGCCGGTCCGACTCCACGAGGAAGGCCGAAAGCCCCTTCGAGCCCGGTCCGGTACGCAGGATCACCCCGTGGAGATCGCCGACGTGGCTGTTGCCGACGTACACTTTTCGGCCATTGAGCAGGTAGTCGTCGCCGTCGCGGACCGCGCTCGCCGCCATTCCCAGGACATGACCGCCGGACTCCGGCTCGGTCACGGCGATCGTCGGCAGGCACTCGCCTGCGGAAACGGCCGGGAGCCAGCTCTTCTTCTGCTCCTCGCTGCCGAAGTGCACGATCTTGGCGACGCCGAGCTGGGAGGCCTGCACCATGGCGCCCATCGCGCCGCTCACCCGGGACAGCTCCTCGATGATGATGGTCTTGCCGAGGTGGCCGACCCCCATCCCGCCGTATGCGGGGCTCACGGTGGCTCCTATCCAGCCCTGCCGGGCGATGAGCCGCGACAGCTCGTGCTGGACGGTGCGCGCCGTCTCCATCTCGGCGATCCGCGGCCGGACCTCACGTTCCGCGAAGTGCCGTACGTCTTCCCTGAGTTGTTGGTGCAGTCGGCTGTTGAAGTATCCGTCCATCCGCGAGCCCTCCTCCGCGAAACGCCTGCCGCGGGAGGCCGTGGCAGGTGGTGCATCGGCAGTGGTCCCGTCCCGAAGAGGCCGACCTCCTCATGCTGTGGATCACCTTCGCTTCGTACAACATTCACCGTCAACTTTGGCTGGAATCAGGCGGGTTGACGTTTGAATGGCGATGTGTTGTGTGCGGGCCGGCCCGTTCGGTCCCAGTCGATTGCATCCCCTTCACGCAACTATCTGCCACATGCCAACGGCAAAGGTTTCGTGGGCATGTGGCACTGAGGGCCAGGAAGCGGAATCAGATGGGCACGGTCATGACATCCAAGGACAAGTGCAGAACCGATTCGGCTTCGACATCGACGAAAACGACCTTCCCTTCCTGCATGTGGGTGAATGATCGAGGCCCGCAGTGCCGTAGGGGCGGCAGTCCTCGCTTCGCTGGGGTGGCGTCGGGTGGCGAACCAGGTGGCGAGGCGGGGGTGCCGTGCCGCACGCGACGGGGTTGAGCGGCCGGCTGGGAACCGCGCGCGGGCTCCTCGATCACTGCGCTGACCTGGTGGTGTTCCCTACGGAGAGCGGCCCGGCGGGGCTCGGCTCGGCGGCGGCGAAGGCGGCTGCGGATCTTGGCGCGCCAGGTGGCGCGTCACGCCGGTGGCCCCGCATGAGTCCTCGACGGAGTTGCGGGTCGTGTGTCTTGATCCGCAACTCCTCTTCTCTGTCGGTGAGTTGATCGGTTCTGAAAGAGCCGACGACACCTATCCGTCCCTCTGGCGGTTGCGCTCGGGTGTGGCGCGTTGGGGTGTGGCCCGGCGCATGCGGTGTGCGGACGTGGTGCGCGGCGCGTGCCGGAGCGTGCGATGCGGAATCGGATGCCGCCCTGGTCAGGGTCTGCTGCCTCCGGCGCGGTCCGGCCGGCGAGCGCCTGCTTCCGGACACCGGCCGCCCGACGCGAAACGGGGGTTGACCGAGCGGCCCCCGCTGCCGCACGGGCCCTCGCGGCCCCTGAGGTGTGGGGAAGTGGTGAGGAATTCGGCCACCCGGTGGGCCGGGCGGACGCTCGCCGGGTAGACGTTCGCCGGGCCGACGCAAGCAGGCGGCTGCCGCGATGTACCTGCCCTGGGCACCGGCATCGAGAACAATGCGCAGCATGCCCCTGGACGACAGGGCCCGCCGGTCGGTACGTCCCGTGCACCGGCGCGGCGCGGGCGTCCCGCGGCTCCACCGCCAGCCCCCACCGCAACACCGCCCGACGTGAAGGAAGTTGACATGACCGACCTCCGTATCGGCGTCATCGGATACGGCATGCGCGGCACCATCGCGCGCACCGCACACCGGCCCGGTCGCGGCTCCGTCGTCGCCGCCGTCGCGGACCCCGACCCGAGGGCCCGCGAGGCCGCCGCCGCGGCCTTCCCCGGCGCGCTCGTCTCGTCCGATCACCGCAAGGTGATCGAGGCCGAGGACCTCGACGCCGTGCTCGTCCTCACCCCCGACCACACCCACGCCGACCTCGCCTGCGCCGCCCTGCTCGCCGGGAAGCCGGCCTTCGTCGAGAAACCCCTGGACATCACGGTGGAGCGCTGCGACGAGATCCTGCACACCGCCCGCGAAACCGGCACCCGGCTGTACGTGGGCCACAACATGCGGCACATGCCCGTAGTCCGGATGATGCGCGACCTCATCGGGCGGGGCGCCATCGGCACCGTCAAGACGGTCTGGGTGCGCCACTTCGTGGGCTACGGCGGCGACTGGTACTTCAAGGACTGGCACGCCGAGCGGCAGTACACCACCGGCCTCCTCCTGCAGAAGGCGGCGCACGACATCGACGTACTGCACTGGCTGTCCGGCGGCTACACGCGCGACGTCCAGGCCATGGGCGACCTGATGGTGTACGGGGACAACCCGCACCGGCGGGCCCCCGGCGAGCCCAAGACCGAGGACTGGTACACCGAGGACGGCCACTGGCCGCCGCACACCCAGCGCGCGCTCAACCCGGTCATCGACATCGAGGACGTCTCCCTGCTCAACATGCGCCTCGACAACGGTGTCCTCGCCTCCTACCAGCAGTGCCATTTCACCCCCGACTACTGGCGCAACTACACGGTGATCGGAGACGCGGGCCGGCTGGAGAACTTCGGCGACGGTCCCGGCGGCCAGGTGAAGGTGTGGAATTCCCGGCGTTCCGAGTACCGCGCCGAGCCCGACGAGACGTACGACATCCCCAAGGCCGAGGCCGACCAGGGGCACGCCGGGGCGGATCCGCTGATCATCGACGAGTTCCTGCGCTTCGTGCGCGTCGGGGGCGTCACCGACACTTCGCCGGTCGCGGCCCGCATGGCGGTCGCGGCGGGCTACCAGGCCACAGCCTCGCTGCGGGCCGGCGGCACCCCGCGCGAGGTGCCCCGGCTCGACCCCGAGCTCGTGGCGTACTTCGAGCGGGGGCAGCGGCACGACGCCGACTGAGGGCGCGGCTCGCGTCCCTCGACGGCGAGGAGCGGCTGGCCGTGATCCTGATCGACTCGTCGCTCCGAGCAAGATCCTGGACGCGCACTCCGTGCCCGGCGGTCGGTGGACGCCGCCGAGGGCCGCCGTGTGCGCCCCGGGAAAGGGGTTCGTGACCACCCAGGGAAGTGCGGTATTGTTCTCATGCACGAACGGCCGGGGGAAACCCCAGGTCAGACGGGCATCGGGACGTGGCGCAGCTTGGTAGCGCACTTGACTGGGGGTCAAGGGGTCGCAGGTTCAAATCCTGTCGTCCCGACTGGAGACAGTCGCAGGTCACAGGGCCGGTTTCGGAGAAATCCGAAACCGGCCCTTGATCGTTTTGGGGCGCGGCGTCCCTGCTCAGCGATTGGTGAGGTGGCGGCGCATGAGGCGCGCGCGGCGCTGGTCGGCGGTGACACGCGGCGGGATCGTCATGTGATGGGCGCGGATCAGCGGGTGCCGTGGATGCAGAAGGGCTGGCCGGACGGGTCGAAGAGGACCGTCCAGTGCTTTCCGCCGGGCTGGTGGCCGGGTTTGGTGGCGCCGAGCTCCGCCAGGCGCTTCTCGGCCGCCGTGACGTCGGGGAAAGAGAAGTCCATGTGGAACGGCAGCTCCTCCTCGGGCCAGCGCGGGGCCCGATAGGAGGGGGAGGTGTAGAAGAGGTACATCGCGCCGTTGACGTAGAAGGCGCAGGCGGCCTCGGCGCCGTTTTCGCCGGGGTAGGTCTGAGAGACCTCGGTGCCGAGGGCGGTGGCGTAGAAGTCGGCGAGCTGCCGTCCGTCGCGGGCCCACATCGCATGGCACATGATCTTTCCGGCCAGGGCGCCGGTCGTGCCGTTGTTCTCGTCGCTCATGGTGATTCCTTGTGCGTGGTGGCGCGGGTGGGGCAGCGGGTCAGCGGACGACCTTGATGCCGAAGTGGCCGCCGAACTGATGGCCCGGGCCGAAGCCGATCGCGGAGTGCACGTGTGCGTACATCTCCATGCCGCGGGCGCAGACGAGCGGGCCGAGGTCGAGGATGTCGGTCCAGCCGTAAGCCTTGAGGAGGTCCGTGGCCTGCTGCTTGGCGTCCGGGTCGTCGCCGGCGACGAACATGGTGTGGTCGCCTCCGCCGACGCTCGCGGGGTCGACGACGGTGGTCTGCTCCTGGGTGACGAAGGACTTCACGACCCTGGTGCGGGGCAGGGCGCGCTGGATCTGCTCGCCGAGGCTGTCGCTGTCGCACGGGTCCAGCTTCGGCATGATCCCCCACGGCGTGGCCCAGGGGTGCTCAGGGGAGTGCCGGTAGATGAACGGGACGGCGTAGTCGATGAGTGTCTTGCCGTCGAGCTGGTCGGCGATGGCGGACAGGGCCGCCACGGCGTTGTGGCCGTCGATGCCGTTGATCACCAGTCCGTCGGAGGCGGCCGCGGCGTCGCCGAAGGAGTGCAGCTCGACGCCGGGGTGCTCGGCGAGGAAGTCCTTGAAGGGCGCGGTGCCCATCATGTCGGGCTCGGTGCGGGCCAGGGTGGCATGGACGTCGCGGGTGCCGACGTGGACCTCTTCGCCCAGCTCGGCGAGCTTGGCGATGTGGGCGCGGGCACCGCCGCCCGTGCCGAGAACAGTGACCTTCATGGTGAAACCTCCTGATTTGCCCCGTGTGGTCTCCACCGTAGAGGCCTTTCAGGACAAGTCGTGTCCTTTGACGTGGGCATCATGGGATTCATGACGAGCGACATGACCGCCCGCATGCTGCGACTGCTTTCCCTGCTCCAGACCCGGCGAGAATGGTCCGGCGCCGATCTCGCCGACCGCCTCGACGTGACCGTGCGCACCGTCCGCCGCGACATCGACCGACTGCGCGAACTCGGCTGTCCCGTCGACAGTGCACGCGGGCACGCCGGTGGCTACCGCCTCACCTCCGGCAGCGACCTGCCGCCCCTTCTCCTCGACGACGAGGAAGCGGTCGCCATCGCCGTCGCCCTGCGCACCGTCGCCGGCGGCCTGACCGGCATCGAGGAGACCGCCCTGCGGGCCCTGGCCAAGCTCGAACAGGTCCTGCCCAGCCGTCTGCGCGGCCAGGTCACCGCCCTCCAGAGCTCACTCGCCGGCATCACCTGGGAGGAACAGGGGCCACGCGCCGATTCCGCCCTGCTGGCCGCCCTCGCCGTCGCCTGCCGCGACCACGAGATCATCACCTTCGACTACACCACCCGCCAGGGCGCCGCCACCCGGCGCCGCGTCGAGCCGTGCCACCTGGTCGACTCCGGTGGCCTGTGGTACCTGATCGCGCACGACATCGACAAGGACGACTGGCGCCTCTTCCGGCTCGACCGCCTCACCGACGCCACGCCCACCGGCCGACGCGTCCCGCCCCGCCCCGTACCCGGCGACGACCCCGCCGCCTTCGTCGCGAGCCGACTCTCCGCCGTCCCCACCCGCTACCGCGCCATCGCCACCATCCACGCCCCCGCCGACCACGTCCGCACCCGCGGCCTGGCCACTCGCCTGACCCTCATCGACGAGCGCACCTGCCGCCTCGACGCGTCCGACGACCGCCTGCCCCGTATCGCCCAGACCCTCGCCGGCCTCGACTCCGCCTACACCCTCGACGCCGACCCCGAGGTGATCGACCATCTCCGCGCCATCGCCCACCACGCCCTGCGCGCACTGAGCTGAACTAGCGGGCAGAGGTGGGGAGTTGAGCAGGGGGCAGGCTCGTACGGTCGGGCAGAGGCGGGGCGGTCACGGGGCGAGCACCGGGAGTGCGTGCGGGGCCACGTCCAGGGTGTAGCGGGCGGCAGCGCCGGGGAGCAGATCGCCGTCGTACTCGAAGACGAGCGGCTCCCCGTCGGTGCGCTCCACCATGATGCGACGGCCCCGCGCGTACACGATTCCGGGGCCGCCGACATGGCTGCCGTCGCGACACAGCCGCAGGAGCTCGGGGAGGGGCAATGCCGTGCCCGCGACGCAGACGTCGAGCAGCCCGTCGTCCATGACGGACCGCGGAAGGATCATGAACTGGCCGCCGCGGTGGCGGCCGCCCCCCACACAGACCGAAGCCGTCGGGCCGGCGTGGACGACCTCGCCGTCGACGGTGACCCGGCCCGGATACGGGCGGAACGCCTCGACCGCGCGGGCCAGCGCCTCCTCGTAGCGGGCCCGGCCCGTCTCGGCGACGGTGCGCGCCGTGACCAGCGTCTGGGCCGCGAGCCCGGACGATGCGCCGAGCAGCACGAGGCCGTCGGTCTCGGCGACGCGAGCCAGGTCGATCCGCCGCACGCGCGGCCGCGAGAGAGCGCTCTCCAGGGCCTCCTGCCAGGGCCGGTCGGACCAGATCTCGCGGTAGAAGGAGTTGCCCGTGCCGAACGGCAGCACAAGCAGCGGAACCCGCCCCTCCGCGGGGGCTGCCTCGTGCAGGCCGGTCATGAGGTCATGGGCGGTGCCGTCGCCGCCGAGGGACACCACGAGGGCCGGGCCGCCCCGCTCGCCCACCGCAAAGGCGAGCTTGTGGGCATGGCCCGGCCGCTCGGTCACAGCCAGCTCGACTGCCGCGCCGACCCCCGCAATCCGCCGGACGACTGCCTCCGACATCTCCCGTGTGTACGTTCCCGCGGCCGGATTGGCCACTACCAGAACGGACTTGAGAGATGGAGTCATCGGCGGACACCTCGTCGCGACAGGCGGCTCTTCGGCTGTGGCGGAGAGGGCAGGATTCGAACCTGCGAGGGCTTTCACACCCGGACCGGAAAGCACCGGAACCCCGTTGGACCGCTTCGGGTACCTCTCCCCGTACGCCTCGTTCCCGCGTACGTTCCAATCCTGCGGGGGCGGGCTGAGATTTCGCTGAGACGGCGCTGAGACCGCGGGCGGGGTTCAGACACAGGCTCTCAGGCGGCCGGCTCCGGTGCGCCCAGGCCGCGGTGGGCCAGTCCGAGCACGGCGGCCGTTACCGCCTCGACGTCGATGGGCTCCGCGCCGCTGATCAGGTCGTCGAGCAGCCCGTGCGCACCGTGGAACAGCATGCGGCAGGTGAGCCCGACGTCCCCGGACCGGAAGGCGCCCGCGAGTGCGCCGCGGCCGATGAACTCCGCCATCAGGTCGATGACCCGCTGGTTCGAACTCCGGCACAGGTCAAGGGACTTGGCGTTCGCCGAGCGGTAGACGACGCGGTGCAGCTCGGCGTTCTCGACGGCGTGCGCCACCAGTGCGCGCACCAGCCGGTCGAGCGTAGGCCACCAGGCCCCGCCCTCGTCGAGGAGCGCCCGGGTCGTCACCAGGAACCGGTCGACGTACTCCTCCCACATGGCGCCGAGCAGATGGTCCTTGGAGTCGAAATAGAGGTAGAACGTGCCCTTCGCGACCTCGCCCGCCTCGGCTAGCTCGGCGACGGTGGCGTCCGCGAAGCCCTTCTCGCGGAAGACCTCGGCGGCGCCGCTCAGTAGTGCGGCGCGGCGGTCCTCGGGACTCCTGGTGACCCGCTTGCGGCGCGGGCGGTTCGGGGGGCTGGTGGTGGCCATGAACTCGCCTCCGGTCGCGGGGAGTTGGGTCATGGCCCAATCTACCCTCCTGGTGACTGACCGCCAGTCATTGCGCATTGACTGACTGACCGTCGGTCATTATGTTGCGAGTGCCAGACCGAACCCGGACCCCCTCACGTGAGGATCCGTACATGAGCGAG
This sequence comes from Streptomyces sp. NPDC001415, assembly GCF_053597395.1. Taxonomy (NCBI): domain Bacteria; kingdom Bacillati; phylum Actinomycetota; class Actinomycetes; order Kitasatosporales; family Streptomycetaceae; genus Streptomyces; species Streptomyces sp. NPDC001415. Next base: position 60,469 of record NZ_JBSFIE010000004.1, on the reverse strand, counting down.
ACCATCGGCGCCGGCACGGCGGATGCCCCCCGGAAGGGGCTGCTGCTCGCCTTCCTCTGCTTCGGCGTGTTCATGGTGTACCTCGACGCCACGATCGTGAACGTGGCGCTGCCGAACATCCAGCACGAACTCACCGCAGGAATAACCCAGTTGCAGTGGATCGTGGACGCCTACGCGCTCGCGTTCGCCTGCCTGCTGCTCACTTCGGGCACCCTCGGGGACATCCTCGGACGCAAGAAGCTCTTTCTCGGCGGCCTCGCCGGCTTCACCCTCAGCTCGGTGATGTGCGCGCTCGCCGGATCCATCGGCGTGCTGCTCGTGGGCCGGGCCCTCCAGGGCATCTGCGGCTCGGTCATGATCCCGGTCTCGCTCGCCCTGGTCTCCGCCGCCTACACCGAACCGGCCGCCCGGGCCAAGGCCATCGGCATCTGGGCGGGCATCGGCGGCGTCGCGCTCTCCGCCGGTCCGGTGGCCGGCGGACTGCTCGTGGACCACGTCGGCTGGCAGAGCATCTTCTGGATCAACGTGCCCATCGGGGTGCTCGCCGCGCTCGTGCTCGCCCGGCTGCTCACCGAGAACCGCTCCCCGCGCGCCCGCCAACTCGACCTGGTGGGGCAGGCGTTGTTCATCGTCGCGATCGCCGCCCTCGCGTACGCGCTCATCGAGGGCAACAGCAGGGGCTGGGCCTCGGCGCTCATCGTCGGATCGTTCGCGCTCTCCGCGGTGACGCTGGTCCTCTTCGTGTTCTGGGAACTGCGCCGACCCGACCCGATGCTTCCCCTGAAACTGTTCCGCAGCCCGGTCGTCGCGGTCGCCGGAGCCGTCAACTTCCTCAGCCTCTTCGGCCTGTTCGCCGCGATCTTCCTGCTCACCCTCGTGCTGCAGAGCCTCCAGGGACTGAGCAGCGTGGAGACCGGCGTCCGCTTCCTCGCGCTGACCGTACCCATCATGATCGCCTCGTTCGCGGCGAGCGTGGTCGCCGCCAAGGCCGGCCCCCGCCGGCCCATCGTCGTCGGCTCCGTCCTGTCCGCGGCCGGGCTCTACGGCCTGACCGCGCTCGACGTGGACACCGGCTTCCGCGGCTACTGGTGGGCCCTGGCGCTGCTCGGCGTCGGTGTCTCCTTCACCGGCGCCCCGGCCACGGTCGCCCTGCTCGGCTCGGTCCCGCCCGAGCAGGCGGGCACGGCCTCCGGCATCTCCAACACCTTCCGGCAGGTCGGCGCGGTGTTCGGCGTCGCACTCGCCGGCGCCCTGCTCCTTCGCCACCTGAGCGACGCCCTGCCGGGAGCGCTCTCAGCGGCCCCCCTCCCGCAGCAGGTCCGCGACCGCGCCTACGACCAGCTCAACGGCGGCGACCTGTCGCAGGCCGGAACGCTGCCACCCGGCGTGCGCGGGACCGTCATGGACGCCGTCAGCCCCGTCTTCCTCGACGGCATGCACCTGGTGATGGAGGTCGCAGCCGCGGGCACCCTCGTCGGCGGGCTGTGCGCGCTGGTCTTCCTGCGCCGCCGAGGCGGCGACGCCGCACCGAAGCGGGCCGAGTCGGCCCAGCCCGAGGCCGCCATGGGCCGGAGGCAGGGATGAGCGAGCCCGCGCTACTGATTCAACTCGCCTCCTGGGCAAGCAAGTTGGATGTAGCCGACGCGCCGGACCGGGTGGTCGCCCACCTCAGGAGCCAGCTGCTCAGCCAGCTCGCCGCCGCCCGCGCCGGATACGGACACCCGCTGGGCGAAAGGATCGCCCAGGCGTACGGGAGCGCTCTCCAGGACGATCCCGAGCGCGCCGCGCACTCCCTGGCCATGGCCACCATCTGCCTGGACTTCGACGACACCGCGTACGCGGGCCACCTCTCCCACTCCTGCGTCAACGTCCCCCTGGTGTACGCCGGGCCGCTCGGCCTCGACGGGCGGCGGCTCGCGAGCGCGATCCTGGCGGCCAACGAATGCGCGGCCCGCATCACCGCCGCCGCCACGCTCGGCCCGTTCCGGGGCCAGACCGCCGGGCACACCCACCTCGCCGGAGCGGTGGCAGGCAGGCTGCGCGCCGAGAGCGCTCTCACGGACATTTGGGTGAACGCGCTGGGCCTCGCCTTCACCACCCCCACCTGGACGCTGCCGCGCGGCTTCTTCACCACCGACGCCAAGCTCTGCACGGCCGCCGTTCCGGTACGCATCGGCCTCGGCGCCTGCGACGGCGCCCGCGCGGGGCTCAGCGGCCCGGCGGACGTCCTCGAACACCCCCAGGGCTTCCTGAACCGGTTCGCCGCGCTGCCGCTGCCCGAGGAGGCGGTCGGCGGGCTCGGCACCCTCTGGTACACGGAGACCCTCTCGTACAAGGTGCACCCCGGCAGCGCCTACCTCAGCGCGGCCATCGACTGTGCGGCCCAAATCGGCACCCAATCAAGGGAGTTGACGGTCGATGACATCGCCGAGGTCGTGGTAGAGGGCTCGCTCTTCACCAGCGGCCTCGACCGGCTCACCCGCTCCGAACAGGTAGGTCCCCGCTCCAGCGTCGCCGCCCTCAACTTCTCCGTGCCCTATAACGTGGCGACCGCCCTGCTCACCGGGTCCCTGGAGCCCGCCGACCTCGCGCCCCCCTATGTGACCCGGCCGGAACGCTGGGCGCTCGCCGCGAAGGTACGCACGGTCCACGACCCGGCACTGAGCCGGGCCGCGCTCCTCGGCACCGCCCCGCTCGGGCAGGCGCTGCGGCGCGCGGGGCAGCGGGCCGCAGGCTGGGCCGGGGCGGCCGGCCGGGAAGCCGTCGACGCGCTCCCGCCGGACTGGCTGGCCCCGGCGGACGACTTCCGCTGGGCGACGAAGGATCTGGGCGCCCGGGTCACCGTACGGCTGCACGACGGCCGCGAACTCCGCGCCGAGCGCCGCACCGCCGTGGGCGCGGCCGGCAGCACGGACGGGCCGGGCCACGAGGAACTGGCGCGCCGCAAGTTCCTGCGCTGTGGCGGCCACCCGGAAGTCGTCGAACTCGCCAGGAATCTAACGGAGTTGGACGCCCGTGAGGTGGCGCATCTCGTCGAGCTGGCGCTGGGCGATCTGGGCGAGGGCGTATCCATCCGGCGGCCTCAGTCCGGGCGGCCGGCGCCCGCGAGCTCCGCTGCCGAGCCGGGGGAAGCCGAGTCGTCCCCGCTCCGGAAGCCCGAGGCCATGTGGGATACGGCCGGGCTGGAGGCGGCCTACGACGGGCTGTTCCGCGCGGCTTCCCAGAGCCGTCTCGGCGCCGCGGTGGACGGCGCGGCTCGGGGCGACGTCGACCGTACGCTCGCACATCTCGCCCTCAGCGACCGCCTGTTGGCGGGCGTCGCACGGCAGGTGCTCGACGGGGCGCGGGCGCCCGTGCTCGACAATGCGGCGGCCACCGATCCCGCGGCGATCGACGCGCTCGTCATGGCGGCGGACCGGGCCGTTCTGGCCGAGCTCGTCCGGCGGAACGCAGCCGAGTTCGTCGGGCTGCTCGCCCGCACCCCGGACCGGCGACAGACCGCCGATGTGCGGGTGCGGCTCGTGAACGAAGCCGGGGAGGAACTGTTCAGCGGGTCCGTCCCATGGGGAGAGATCGTCCGCATGCGGGCCGAGGAGCAACTGCCGGGGCACGCGGCTCGGATCAACTCGCCCTAGGGGCAAGCCGGTTGAGCGATGAGCGAGGCAGAGGTAACGCCATGGAGGATCACGATCCGCACGGTGTCGATCCGAGCGGTGTCGATGCGCAGGACCCCGATGCGCACGGTTCGGATCCGCGCGGTCCCGATCCGCACGACCCCGATCCGTACGTTCTGCGGCCGGGCGAGGCCGAGGAGCTGCTCGCGGACCTGCCGTGGCGGAGGGCCGTGGTGTTCGGCGGCTGCGAGGGCGGCCCGGTGCCGGTGGCCGTGGCCCGCGACCGCCGGGCAACGCCCTGGCCCGAGCGGGTGGCCCGCATGCTCAGGCAGGCCGGGCCGCCGGAACTCGCCTGTCTGTCCCTGCGCCCCCGGCGCGATCTGGTCCTGTCCGAGGTGCGGTCCCGGCAGTTGGCGCAGGCGTTGGCCTTCGAGGCCGACCTTGCGGTATTGGCCTGCGGCGGGCCCGATCTGCGGGCCCGGAGCTTCGACCCCGATGTGGTGGAGTCGGAACTCAGCCGGATCCTGGCCTCGTTGAAGGGCGCGACCTGCCGGGACGCCGCCGTGGTCAGCCCCTTCGACTGGGCCGGGTCGGGTCAGGTGGCCGACGCCCAGCGCGACCGGATCCGCACCCGACAGCGTCTTCTCGTCGAGCGCGTCACCGTGGTGACGCTTCGTCATGGAGCCTTGCACATCGACCTGATGGCGCACGAGAAAGGCATCGATTCCAAGCGGCTGTGGAGCTCGCATCTGGGCCGGCTCAACGGCCGAGGGCACGCCGTGGCCGCCGCGGCAGTCGTGCGTGCCCTGGCTGAACAGGCCCGAATCCGGTGAGGTGAAGAGCGGGCCTGAGTGCGGCGGCGGTGTGGCGGAGGTCGCCGTCCCCTCCTGCTCGGCGACCTCCGCGCTGATGGCGCCCAGGCATCCGGAGACGTTCCGGCGGGCGACCGTCCGGCGGGGGACCTCGTCCAGCGTCCCGGTCGGGCCGGAACGGTGGCCTGGTCGTCACAGTGCCCCCTCCAGGCCCATGTACTCCAGGCGGCGGCGCTGCATGGTGTCCGCCCAGCCCAGCGCGGTCGTCATGCGCTCCTCGACATCGGTGTCCACCAGGCGTCGGCCCGGCCAGATCTCGTAGTCGCCGGCCAGTTCGGCGTGCTTGCGCAGCCCCTCCTGGAACAGGGACTCGCGACGGAAGATCATGTCCGTGGCGGGCAGTGAACCCCACAACTCCCTGCCCTGTGCGATCAGTTCGAGGATGCGGGGCTTGTCCTCGGGGTGGGCCAAGAGGTGCTCGCGGGCGATGGAGCTGCCCACCGTGAGATGCCGGATCTCGTCGATGGCCGCGCCCCGCTCGATGTCGGCGGCCGCCGGGTCGAAGATCCGCCATTTGCGCTCGCTGAGTTCCGCCGCCGGTGCGAGCACCCCCTCCACCAGGATGGTCAGGACGACCACGCCCCCGATGAAGTCGCTCTCGTCGCGCAGCACCCGCAGCCCGAGCTCCTCCAGCGGCGCCAGAACGAGCTCGCGGTCCGCGCCGGCCAGCCGTTCCACCGTCGGCCACAGCTCGCGCTCGGCCACGCCGAGGGACGTCAGATGCGAGCGGAACACCATCGAGTGCCGTGCCTCGTCGAGGAGTTGGGTGGCGTAGAACTCCATGACGGCGATGTCGGGTGCCAGCGCCACGAGATACGAGATCGCGCGGGTCGCCTTCTCCTCGGCGATCGAGCGGAACGCCAGCTCCTGGGTGAGGGCGTCGTTCAGCGGCCCCGGCTCGCTGGTCACCGCCAGTGGACGCACGTCGTCGGCGTGGCCCAGTACCTGGCCGCGCAGGGTGCCCTGCGGGACGGCCCGCAGCCAGTACCGCAGATCGCAGTCGGCGGCCGTCAGCTCAAGGCGCATCGCCCCGTCCACGAGGGACGGCGCCCGTTCCCGGTCGGCCTCGGTGGGAAACGCGCTGAGAGCGCTCTCGGTGTCGGTCATCGGATTCAGCTCCTGGTGTCGATGTTGAGCAGGGGAGTGCCGCAGCCGAGGTGGGAGCCGAGCACGCGGGCGATGAGCAGTTCGTGGTCGCCGACGGGCACGGTCCGCTCGATCCGGCACTCCAGACGGCCGACGGTTCCGGTGAGCAGCGGCACCCCGTCGGCGGTGTACGTCTCCCACGCCGACTCGGCCTCGGGGCCGAACAGGGCGAGCCCCTCGCTGCGGTCCTTGCGCGCGAAGTACCGGGCGAGGGGCGCCTGTTGGACCGAGAGGCCGTTGGCCACGAAACGGCCCGCGGTGAGCAGGGCGCCGAGCCCCCGGCTGCCCCGGCGCAGCGCCACCGAGACCATCGGCGGGTGCACCGAGGCCACGGACAGGGTGCTGACCGTGACCCCGTGTGCCCGGTCCGCCGCCCCGCAGGTCAGCACGGACACCCCCGACACGACCCGCCAGCCCGTACGGGTCGACACGCTCCCCGGGGCCGTCATGACGACCTCGCGCCGAGGCGTGTCGGGTGCTGCTCCCGGCCCGTGGTTCCGGCCGCGTATTCGCCGCGGAAGCGCTGGTACGCGGGGTGCGCCACGGGTTCGAAGCCCACGCCGAACGGCTTGAGGAAGTTCCCGAAGACCGCCCGGTCGCCGAACAGGTGGACGGGCAGTGCGAGGAGCGCCCACTCGGCGCCGAACAGCCAGATCCACGCCAGCGCGAGCAGCGTCTGCGTGGCCAGGCTGTGCATCACGTTGTAGAGCACGTAATAGGCGTGCGGGATCCGCCCGTTCGGGCTGCGGTGGTGGGCGATCGCCCCCGGGATGTAGCCGATCACGTCGATGTAGACGAACAGACCGGCCGCCACCCCCCACCGCACCTCGCCGAGGTGGGCGAGGAGCAGCCCGGTGGCCACCGCGAGCCCGACCGCGTACTCAAGGCGGGCGAGGCGAAAGGTCACCGGCGTTTCGAAGAGGTTCTTGGCGTCCATCAGGCGGCCGCTCCGGGCAGGCCCCGGTAGGGCGCGCCCTCGGCGGCCCGGGCGACCGAGCGCGCCACCGGGTCGTCGCCGACCACATGGGCCCGCTCGAAGAGACTGGTGAGGACCACGCCGATGGTCTCCTTCAGGACCCGCGCCGCGACCGGGTCCAGAATGCCCGCGAGGCTCGGAATGCCGAAGTCGAACTCGGCGGCGAAGTCCACCAGGCACCCCTCGCCGTCCGGCGTCACCGACCACGTTCCGGTGAACTCGGCGAAGTCCCCCTCCAGTTGGCGGAAGGAGATCCGCAGCTTGGCCTCGTCGAACCGGTCGGTCTCCGTCCAGCGCAGGATGCCGTTGCGGAAGTACACCTCCCAGTCGCTGTGTATCTCCTCGTCCGTCACCTCACGGACCGTCACCGATCGTACGACCGGGGTGAGTTCGGGGTAGCGGGCGTAGTCCTTGATGCGGTCGTACGCCGCGTTGGGGCAGACCGCCTCGACGCGGACCTTCAGTTGCGTGCTGCGCATGGTTGTCTCAGCCACTTTCAGGGATCGGTGTGTAGCGGGCGGCCTGGGCCCGGCAGGCCCGGTCCACCGCCTCGTACAGGAAGTCCAGATCGCCGCGGGTCAGGACCGCGGGCGGGGTGAGCCGCAGGACGAGGTGGGAGTTGAGGGAGTGGTTGGCGATGACGCCGTGCTGGATCAGTTCGATCAGCAGGTCGCCCGCCGGTCCCGGCTCGGCGAACTCGATGCCAAGGAGCAGTCCGCGCCCGCGCACCTCCCGCACGGCCGTCCCGTAGTGGCCGCGCACGATGCGGCCGACGACCCGCAGGATCTCCTCACCGAGGACCCGCGCCCGCCCGACCAGGTTGTCCTCGCGCAGCGCCGCGATCGCGCCGCGCGCGGCGGCCATCGCGAGCGGCGCGCCTGAGAACGTCGAGGTGTGCAGATACGGGTCGCGGTCGAACGCGCCGAACACCTCCGGCGTCGCGATCACGGCGGACACCGGGACGACGCCGCCGCTGAGCCCCTTGCCGACGAGCAGCAGATCGGGGCGCACGCCCTCGGGGCCGCAGCCCCACCACGTGCCGAGCCGGCCGAGACCGGTCTGGATCTCGTCGACGGCGAGCAGCGCGCCGTAATCGCGGCACGCGTTCTCCACCGCGCCCAGATAGCCGGCCGGCGGAATGACGACCCCGGCCTCGCCCTGCACCGGTTCGACGAAGACGCAGGCCTCGCCCGGGCAGCCCGCGAGCTCCTTGCGCAGGGCCTCCACATCCCCGTACGGCACATGCGTGACCGACGGGAGCAGCGGGCGGAAGGGGTCCTGGAAGACGTCCTTGCCGGTGAGGCTCAGCGCGCCCATCGTCTTGCCGTGGTAGCCGTCCGTCATCGAGATGAGGCGGGTCCTGCCGCGCGTGCGGGCCACCTTGATCGCGGCCTCCACCGCCTCGGCGCCCGAGCCCGCGAAGTGCACCCGCTCAAGACCCGGTGGAGCCACCGACACCAGGGCTTCGGCGGCGAGGGCGATCTGCGGTTCCGTGAAGAGGCGGGTCGCCACCGGGTGGCTCTCCAGCTGCTCCCGTACGTGGCGCATCACCGTGGGGTGTTTCGCGCCGGTGATGAAGACGCCGTAGCCCCCGCAGTTGAGGAACTTGCGGCCCTCGGCCGTGGTGACCCAGGCGCCCTCTGAGGCCACCTCCACATGGCCGCCGAACATCTCGCCGAGCGTCGCCCGGCCCTTGCTGAGCCGGGCCCGGTACAGGCGCCCCAGCGCCTCCCGGTCGGGCAGTTCCGTGACCGGCGGTGTCGTGACCGTCATGGTGTCCACCTCCTTCAGGCCAGCCGCAGCGGGTGGCCGTCGACGTGGTCGAGGAAGGGCGCCGCGAAGCTCGCCCGGGACGGCGGATGGAAGCCGAGCCCGTGAGAGACAGCGGCGAGATAGGCGATGTCGGACGAGCCGATGAACGCCATGCCGCCGAGCAGTTCCACCGCCCGCCGCACGGCCGCACCCAGCGCGTCCTGCACCGCGTACCGGGCCACCAGCGTCTTGGCGAGCGCCTCGTTGTCGTGCTCGCCGTCCCCGAACATCCGCGCCACGCCCTCCAGGAGCAGCCCGGCGCTCTCGTACGCGGTGAACAGGTCGGCGCGGTCGGAGACGCTGCCCCGGCCCGAGGCGTGCGCCCGGTCCACCAGGGCGCCGGCCATGCCCAGGTACGAGGCCGAGATCAGCAGCTCGAACCAGATGAAGCCGATCGTCTGGAGCTCGTCGAGTTCGCCCGAGCCGCTCAACTCCGGCCGCACGACGAGCTGTTCGTCCACGAACGCGTCGGTCAGCCGCACCTCCTCGCTCTCCGCGCCCGCCAGCGCCCAGCTCTTCCAGAACGGGTGCACGGTGACGCCGGGAGTGGCGCGCGGCACCAGGAGCACCGCCATCTCGGAGCCGGAGTCGGTGGGCAGCGCCACGGACGCGGTGAGCAGATCCATGGAGTGCGCCAGGCTGCACGGCTTCTTCGAACCGTTGATGAGATAGCCGCCCTCGGCCTTCGCCGCGGTCATGGTCGGCGACAGGATGCCCTGCCCCGGCCGCCCCTCGGCGAAGCCCGACGAGACAAGGAGACCCTGTTCGGCGATGCCTTCGAGCAGCGCCCACTCCATGCCGCTGCTCTTGATGCTGTCGGCGAGAGTGAACAGCGTCGCCACCGAGAAGTGGTGCATCGTGGTGCCCACGGCGAGCGACGGCGAGAGTGCCGCGATCGCCCGCACCGCCGAGAGCGCTTCCAACGGTGTGGCGCCCGCGCCCTGGTACGTCTGAGGGATCACCAGCCCCGGACCCTTGCACGCCTTGAAATGGTCGAGGGCCGGGCTGCCCGGCGCCTCCAGTTCGCTCAGCGGGATGTCGGCGAGCTTGCCGAGCAGCCCGGGCAGGAATCGTTCGCAGACCTCCGCGGCCCGTTCCGTCGAACGCATCGGATCCTCCTCAGGCCGCGCTGCTGCCGGTGCCGAACACGGCGTCGCGGGGCCGGATCCCGCCGGGTGCGACGCTCACGCCCTGCACATGGGTGGTGCGCAGCATCGGATAGTTGGCCTCGCCGAACACGCCGCCGGTCAACCCGGTGCCGCCGTGCGAGGGCAGATAGGGCAGGAAGCCGATGTGCGAGTCGTTGACCTTGAGCAGCCCGCCCTCGGTGACGCGGGCCACGAACCGGTCGATCACCGCGCGGTCCTTGGCCCACAGCGAGTTGCGCAGGCCGTACCAGTTGGTGTTCACGAAGTCGATGAACGACGCCAACAGCTCCTCGTCCTCGGCCGGTTCGGCCACGACGACCGGGAGCAGCGGGAAGAACGTCTCGTGCCGCACCGCCTGCACCCGCCGTGCCTGGGCGAGCCCGTTCACGCGGACGACGGTCGGCTCCAGGAAGATGCCGTTCGCGTCCCGCGTCCCGTCGAGCTGCATGGCATGGCCGCCGCAGACCAGCTCGGCGTCGTGCGCCAGAGCGTCGTCGAGGCACTCGAAGAACTTCTCGTTGCGCAGCACGGGGGTGAGCAGAACCCCCTCGTCGCTCGCACGGCCGGGCCTGATCCGCTCGGCCTGGCGGGCCAGTTCGGCCACCAGGCGGTCGGCGACGTCGGGGTGGGCCACCACCTGGTTGGGAATCATGCAGAGCTGGCCGGAACCGTAGAAGCCCTCGGTGAGCGCCTCGGCGGCGAGTTCGACATCGGCGTCCTTCCAGACCGTCACGATGTCGTTCCCGGCGAGTTCGAGAATCGGCTTCTTTCCGGCGGCGATGCAGCGCTCCTGGAACCGCATACCGCTCTCACTGCCGCCGAAATACATGATGTCGTCGACGTGCTCACTGGCCAGCCAGGAGTTCAGCATCGGCCCCGGGTCCCCGCACACCACCCCGAGCGTGCCGGGCGGCGCGCCCACCTCGTCCAGTACGGGGGCGACGAGCTCCTGGAGGGCGTACATCACGCCGAGCGGGCCGCTGCGCGGCGCCCGCACCACCAGGGCGTTGCCCGCGAAGATCGAGTACACGCCGAGCAGAGCGCTGGCCATCGGCGCGTTCTGCGGCGGGTTGAGACAGACGACCCCGTCGGGCCTGCGCCGCACGGAGATCTCGCGCACCCCGTGCCGGAACTCCTGGATCATCTGCGAGTGGTAGAAGCCGATCGATTCCGGGCTCCAGCACTGGAGCATCCCCGACACCTCCCAGCGGGCGAGGTCCAGCGGATGGCCCTCCTGGACGAGCACCTCGATGATCTCGTCGGTGCGTTCGGCGATCCGCTCGCGCAGCAGGCCGCAGACCTGGTCGAGGCGTACGTCCAAAGGCGTCGCACCCCATTCGGCGGCGGCGCCCGCGGCCGCTTCGAGGGCCGCCTCGACCGTGGCGGCGGAGGCCTTGGCGACGCGGGCGACGATGGAGTCGGGCAGCGGCCCGATCGGCATCCAGCCCTTCTCCAGCTTCCGCTTGAGCGTGAGAGAGGTGAACGCGTCGTCGAGGAGGGCCGCCGAGTCGACGACGTACACCCACTCCTCACCCGGCACGCTCTTCCCCGCCACGTACGAGCCGTAGGAGCGTGCCCCCTGGGGGAGCAGCACGTCGTCGGGATGCAGAAGTGCACGCGATTTCGCTGATGTTCCGGTCACGCAGGGCCCCCGTTTATGTCCGCCCCGCACTGCGCGGCGGAATTGCCTGAATGTTTCGCCGTAAATTTTTCAGCCGTGGCTGAGAAGTGCCTGAGACGGCGCTGAGACGGCGGCTTCAGGGAATTCGACGGGGCATGGTGGGAGGATTCGCCGGACGACCAGGGGAGGAGCTTCGATGACCGGTCATGTCCTTGCCATTGACAGCGTGCTGCATCAACTGCGGGACTACGCGGACAATCCCAGCGCGTTTCTGGCGATGAACACGGGAAACGAGTACTTCACCGTGCCCACAAGTGCGGGTGTGATCGCCTATCGGAGCGCGGGGAGTTATCTGCTGCAGTTCGGCGGGGTGTTCGCTCCGGAGCGTGCGCGGGAGGAACTCCTGTGCGGATTCCTCGATTTCGCGCGGGCGCGCCGGAGCATGGTCGCCGCAGTCCAGTTGCAGAGCGAGGACGTCGCTCTTTACGAGCGCTGCGGATTCACCGTGAATCAGGTCGGCGCCTCCTACGCCCTGTACCTTCCCGAATTCGGGCTGAAGGGCTCGCGGTTCGTGAAACTGCGCAACAAGGTCTCGCGGGCGCGCCGCAGCGGCCTCGCGGTGGCCGAAGTCCCCTATGAGCACATCGCCGAGACCGTCCGGACCATCGACCGGCAGTGGCTGCGAGGCAAGGGGCGTCACGTCAAGGAGATCGACTTCCTCGTGGGCCAGCTCGGCGGCCCCGGGCAGGTGCACCGCAGACTGTTCACCGGCCGGATCGACGGCGAACTCGTCGCCTACATCTCGTACGCGCCGGCCTTCGGCAAGCGGGCCGGGCTGCTGCACGACCTCAGCCGCCGGCTGCCGGAAACCGCACCGGGCGTCCTGGAGACGATCAACCTCACGGCCCTGGAGGCCTTCCGCGCGGAGGGCGCCGAGTGGCTGCACCTCGGCTTCACCCCGTTCACCGGACTCGCGCCCGAGCGCGAGGCGCCCTCCGCCAGCAGGACCACCGCCTGGTTCCTGCGGCAGCTCGCCGCGCACGGCGAGAAGGTGTACCCCGCCGCGAGCCAGCTGGCGTACAAGGAGAAGTGGGCGCCACAGCTGGTCCTGCCCGAGTACCTGGCCTTCCAGGGGAGGGTCAGGGCGGGCGCGATCTGGCAGCTCCTCCGCGTCACCAACTCTCTCTGACGTGCCATCAACTCCCCTCGAAAGATGGGGGATTCGGTCAGCGTCCGGCCGGCACCGGCTCCTGGCGCAAGATGCCCTCGAACCTGGCCCGCAGCGCCTCGCCGGGCTCCAGACCCAGGTGGTGCGAGAGCCGCTGCCGGGTGCGGTGATAGGCGTCAAGCGCCTCGGCCTGGCGCCCCGAGCGGTACAGGGCGGTGATCAGCTGCTCGCAGAACCGCTCCCGCAAGGGGTACTGCGCGTGCAACTGCTGGAGTTCCGTGACGACTTCACGGTGCAGACCGCGAGCGAGTTCCGCGTCGAAGAGATGCTCGTACGCGGTGAGCCTGAACTCGGTGAGCCGCGTGTACGCCATGCGGCTGATCAGGCCCTGCCCGGCGTCGAGCAGCGCGGGCCCGCGCCACAGCGAGAGCGCCTCGGTGAGCAGCCGCACCGAACGGTCCGGGTCGCTCCGGCCGAGCGCGGTCGCCTCGCGGACGAGTGACTCGAACAGGCAGGCGTCGACGTCGCTCTCCGGGAGCGCGAGGGCGTAGCCGAAACCGGACGTGCGGATCATTTCCCGCAGACCGTCGTGGCCCGTACGGGATTCGATGACGCGGCGGAGCCGGGCCACATGACCCTGCAGGGAGTTCTCGGCGTTCCGCGGGAGGTCCTCTCCCCACAGTTCGTCGATGAGGTCGTTTCGGGATACCGGGCGGTTGGGCGAAAGGGCGAGTGCGGCCACGATCGCCCTGAGTTTTTCGCCGGGAATCTTGAACGTGATGTGGCCGTCGGTCAATTCAAGGGACCCGAGCAGGCGAACTTTCAACGTGCTTCCCCCGTGCTGCGTGCAGAAAAAGCGGAATCCACGACGACGGGCCGTCGGGCCCGGCGAGTGGATCAGGTGCGCCCGGCGAATCGACCGGGCCGCGGATCGGCGGAATGATCGGCGTTCTTCGCTGTCGATCTCTCGCCCATCGCTGCCAAGAGCAGTGCTCTACCCCCGTAGAGAACATGGACGAAGAGTATTTCGCCCTGCTATTTGGGTCAACGTCCCAGAAGATAACGGTAAGTTGACAGCGTGCCGTCGACTGTCGCGCGGTGATCCGCGCGCGAAGGGAGCGCCGCAGGTGGCGGGGTTCCGCGCACAACCGGCAGGTGGCGGCCTGTGAGGGGACTCACGTCGAGGTGTGGCGCGGCCGTGACCTGGATGGAACACCGTAACGGGGGAAGCGATTACGATCCGGGCTCATGAGCACCTCGGATCAGGAACAAGCGGTGGACGCGACCCCGGAAGCGCGGGGTGCGTCCCGCGCGGCGGAAGCGACAGTACCGAATCAGGCCCCGAACCGGCCTGCGGCGAAGCGGGTTTCGCAGCCGCGGGGTGCGGGAGCCGCCGGGGGTGCCGGGATTGTGAAGCGTGCGGAAGACGCTGGGGCTGCGGAGGGTGTGAAGGATGCGGGCACCGCTGGGGCTGCCGAGGACATCGAGGGTGCGGAAGGTTCCGCGGCCGGTGCTGTGAGCGGCGCCGGGCGCGCCGCGCCTGCCGAGGGCGTCAGGGCTGCTGATGCCGCCGTATCCGGGAGCCTGGGAAACAGCGCCGGAGCCGAGGGGCCGAAGGCCGAAGAGGGTGGCACGGCTGCCCATGGCATCGGATCCGAGGGGGTGGGAAGCGCCGGACGGGCCGAGGGCCCGAAGGACGCCGAGACGATCGAAGCTCCCGAGGCTTCGGGAACCTCCGAACCCACCGAGACGCCGAAGGCCGCCAACGCCGCCGAGGCTGTCGGCTTGGAGGCGGATGAGGCCTCCGGAGGCGCCGAAGCCGCCTCACGCACCGAGCGGGACCAAGGCCGCCAACTGGCCCAGCCCGCCCAGGACTTGGAGGGATCCGAGCCCTCCGAGGGCCTTGTCGGCGAGCCCGGCGAACCCGAGCGCCGCGGCATGGCCCCGCGGCAGGCTCGCCGCATCCGCATGGTCGCCGCCGGGGTGCTCATGGCGGCGATGGGGGTGATCCTTGTCGTGCGGCTCGCGACGCGGTCCTCGGTGCTCGTCGTCGGGGTGTACGGGCTCGCGCTGATCCTGTGCGGTGTGGTCATCGAGCTGAGCCGCAACGGGCGCACGCGCCTTGGTTCCTGGCTCCTCGTGGTGGGCCTCGCCGCGGCACTGGGGATGGACTGGTTCGTTCTGCCGTAGCGCTGCCCCGTGCGCCGGCTCCCCGGTCTGTCGCGCCCTGAGGGGTCTGGGGTTGGAGGTCGGAAGCGTCGGCTGGGCATGGACTGGTTCGTTCTGGCGTAGCGCTGCCCCGCACCGGCCGTCGGTCTGTCGCATCCTGCGGGGCCCGGGGTCGGAGGCCGGAAGGGTCCGCTCGGCCATGGACCGGTTCGTTCTGTCGTAATGCTGCCCCGCGCCGGCTGCCCGGTCTGTCGCACCCTGCGGGGCTCGCGTTCGGAGGCCGGCAAAGGGTGCCGCATTGAGATCCCGTGCGGGATGCAGCCGGGCCAAGCCGGCACGGGGTGGGGCAGCACTCGGGAGGGAAGCCCGTCAGTCGGGCTGGGCCGGGCCGTGTGGGCGAGGCCGGGCCGGGACAGGGGTGCCCGGCGGCGGCCGGTTGTGGGCGGCGGATTCCACGCCATCGGCGCACCCCGGGTGTCGCGAAACCGTCGCTACCGCCGGGAAGTTGGGTGCCTCAAGCGGCCTTGAACGCCACAAGCGTTGACATGTACCCGCCCCACGGTG
This sequence comes from Streptomyces sp. NPDC001415, assembly GCF_053597395.1. Classification (NCBI taxonomy): domain Bacteria; kingdom Bacillati; phylum Actinomycetota; class Actinomycetes; order Kitasatosporales; family Streptomycetaceae; genus Streptomyces; species Streptomyces sp. NPDC001415. Next base: position 45,379 of record NZ_JBSFIE010000004.1, on the reverse strand, counting down.
AATCTTGATGCTCGAAACTCCACGGTTCCAAGCATGAACGCGCACGCCGCGCCCGGCTGTTGCTCGGTACGAACGGAGAACGAACCCTTGCGGACCCCCTGGCATCGCCCCCACCCACCCCGAAGGCCCGCCGTCGCCGTGTTCTCGGCGCTCGCGCTCGGCCTCACCGCCCTGGCCGTCCCCGCCGCCCACGCGGAGGCCGCGACGCCGCCCGGCGGCGTTCTGGACAGTGGCACCAAGTCCGTGACCTGGCAGAGCCCGGTCTATGAGAAGGGCACGGTCGACTCGCCCGACAAGTGCCCGCCGCCCGCGCAGGACCCGGACGGCGCGGTCTGCGCGCGCTTCGACCTGACCGTGAAGCCGCCGGCCGGCCAGTGGGAGGACAACCCCGAGGGCGGTGTGCCCGTCTCCGTCCAATGGGCCACCCCCACCGACGACTTCGACATGTACATCTACGACGACGCCGGAAAGCAGGTCGCCTCCAGCGCGGGCACCGCCGACCCCGAGGCGACCGTCATACCGAAGGCGTCGGGGACGTACCACGTGGTCGTCGTCCCCTACGACGTGCACCACAACTCGTTCACGGGCAAGGCGTATCTGCCCGAGCCGACCGACGCCGGTAACCTCACCGCCTTCGGCGGCAAGGACGGCGCCTACGACATCGCCGCGGGAGCCCTCAAGGCCCGCGTCGACTTCCTCGCCGACGACACGCTGAGGCTGCGCGCCGCCCCGGACGGCACCTTCACCGACCCGCCCGGCAGCCACATGATCCAGACCGAGCCGAAGCCGCAGAAGAACACCAAGTCCTTCGACGCGGGAGCCTATTACGGGATCCGCAGCAAGGACGTCGTCCTGCGCGTCTACAAGAAGCCGCTCCGCTTCGCGCTCTACACGGGCGACAACAAGAGCGTGATCTGGTCAGAGGCCGACCCGCTGCGCTGGACCTCCGGCGGCATGCGGCAGAGCCTGACCCGCGGCGCCACCGAGCAGTTCTTCGGCGGCGGCGAGCAGAACGGCAGCTTCTCGCACCGCGACCAGGTCATGAACGTGGGCAACAACACCAACTGGAACGAGGGCGGCTGGAACAACTCCCAGCCCTTCTACATCTCCTCCGCCGGATACGGCGTGTTCCGCCACACCTTCTCCCCGGGCGTGTACGACTTCGGGCCCCGGGTGCGCACCGGACAGCAGGAACGGCGCCTGGACGCCTACTACTTCACCGGCGACGTGAAGTCCGTCATCGGCAAGTACACCTCCCTGGTCGGCAAACCGTTCATGCCGCCGGTGTACGGGCTCGAACCGGGCGACTCCGACTGCTATCTGCACAACGCCAACCGGGGCGAACGGCACACCCTGGACGCGCTCAAGGTCGCCGACGGCTACACGCGGAACCAGATGCCGCTGGGCTGGATGCTCGTCAACGACGGCTACGGCTGCGGCTACGAGAACCTCGCTGAGACCGGCAAGGGCCTCCAGGCGCACAACGCCCAGCTCGGCCTGTGGACCCAGGACGGCCTCGACAAGCTCGCCGACCAGGTCAAGGCGGGCCAGCGCGTCGCGAAGCTGGACGTGGCCTGGGTCGGCAACGGCTACGGCTTCGCCCTGAACGCCTGCGACCAGGCGAAGGCCGGCATCGAGGACAACAGTGACGCCCGCGGCTTCGTGTGGCTGCCCGTCTCCTGGTCCGGCGCGCAGCGCTGCGGCGTCCTGTGGAGCGGCGATCAGAAGCTCAGCTGGGACTACCTGCGCTGGCAGATCCCCACGTACGCGGGCGCCACGCTCTCCGGCATCGCGTACAACACGGGCGACGTCGGCAGCATCTTCGGCCACGACCCGAAGATGTACACCCGCGACCTCCAGTGGAAGGCCTTCCTGCCCGCCATCATGACGATGGACGGCTGGGCCAAGGACCTCACCACCGGCAAGGCCGCCGACCAGCAGCCCTGGCTCGACGGCGCGCCGTACGCCTCCATCAACCGCAAGTACCTCCAGCTGAAGGAGCGGCTCATCCCGTACATGTACGGGCTCTCCAAGGACGCCACCAGGACCGGCGTCGGCGCGGTCCGCCCGCTCTCCCTGGAGTACCCGGACGACCCGAACACCCTGGGCGCGAACGCCAAGTACGAGTTCCTGGCCGGGCCCGACTTCCTGGTCGCCCCCGTCTACAGCGACACCAGCGTGCGCAACGGCATCTATCTGCCCAAGGGCACCTGGACCGACTACTGGACGGGCAAGACCTACCAGGGTCCGACGACCATCGACCACTACGCGGCTCCGCTCGACACGCTCCCGCTGTTCGTGAAGGGCGGCTCGATCGTGCCGATGTGGCCCAAGGGCACGACATCCTGGCAAACCAGGGACAAGGGCGAGCTCGACTACGACATCTACCCGCAGCTCGGCACGTCCTCCTACACGCTGTACGAGGACGACGGAGTCACCCGGCAGTTCGCCAAGGGCGCCTCGGCCACCCAGCGGGTCCAGGTCACCTCGGCCGGACGCGCCTCGGTCGTCAATGTCGGCGCCAGCGTGGGCAGTTACCAGGGCAAGCCGTCCACCCGCTCGTACCGCTTCACCGTCCACACCAAGGCGGCTCCCTCGCTCGTCGCCCTCGGCGGGAACCGGCTGCACCGGTACGGCTCCGCGGCGGAGCTCGCCGCGGCGGGTACCGGCTGGTACGTCGATCCCGCGACCGGCGTGACGGAGGTCAAGACGCCGTCGCAGTCGACCGGGCACGGCTTCTCCGTCGAGATCGCGTGACCTGATCGTCCGCCACCGGGTCGGGGGCCGTACCGTGAGCCGTCCGGTACGGCCCCTCCGTACGTGCCGAGGCAGAGCTGGGGCAAGATCGACATACGGCTTGGACACAGCTCTGAGCAGGCACCCGACCGCCAGGAGATCGCTGCAATGTCATTCCGCGCCATCCGTGTGACCAAGGACGAACAGGGCCACCGGGTCGAGACCGTCACACTGGAGGAGAGTGAGCTCCACGAGGGCGATGTGACCGTCGCCGTGGACTACTCGACCGTCAACTACAAGGACGGCCTCGCGCTCGCCGACAAGGGCATCGTGCGCACCTCTCCGCTGGTGCCCGGCATCGACTTCGCGGGCACCGTCGAGTCGTCCACCCACCCCTCGTTCGCGCCCGGCGACAAGGTGGTGCTCAACGGCTACGGCGTCGGCGAGCGGCACGACGGCGGCTTCGCGCAGAAGGCCCGGGTCAGCGGTGACTGGCTGGTCCCGCTGCCGGAGCGGCTCACGACCCGGCAGGCTGCCGCGATCGGCACCGCCGGATACACCGCGATGCTCAGCGTGCTCGCCCTTGAGGACGCGGGCCTCACCCCGGCGAGCGGCGACGTGCTCGTCACCGGCGCCGCCGGCGGCGTCGGCTCGGTCGCCGTGGCCCTCCTCGCCAGGCTCGGGTACCGGGTGCTCGCCTCCACCGGGCGGCCCGCCGAGGCCGACTACCTGCGCGAGCTCGGCGCAGCCGAGATCATCGACCGCGCCGAACTCTCCGAGCCCGGGCGCCCGCTCGGCAAGGAGCGCTGGGCCGGGGCGGTCGACTCGGTGGGCAGCCACACCCTGGTCAACGTCCTCGCGGGCACCCGCTACGGCGGCACCGTTACCAGCTGCGGCCTCGCCCAAGGCCACGACCTGCCCGGCACCGTCATGCCGTTCATCCTGCGCGGGGTGACCCTGGCCGGCATCGACTCCGTACAGGCGCCGATGGAGCGCCGGATCAGGGCGTACGAGCGGCTGGCGCGCGACCTTGACCTGGCCAAACTGGAGAAGATGACCACGGTCGTCGGCCTCGACGAGGTGCCCTCCGTCGCGGAGCGCATCCTCGCCGGCCAAGTGCGCGGCCGCACCGTCGTGGACGTCAACGCCTGACCGGCGTCGCGGGGGCGGCCGGTCCCGGCCGCCCGCCCTCGATCAGGGTCGCGAAACCGTCGAGCAGCGGGCCGAGCCCGAATTCGAAGAGGTCGTCGTAACGCAGCTCGTACCCGTCCGCCAGTGCCGCCGTGACCCGACTGAAGACCGGGTATCTCCCGGACGCGACAAGGGAGTTGAGGGCTGCGGCCTGCTGCTCCATCCACCCTTCCTCGCTCACCCCGGTGACGGCCGCGGCCTGCGCCTCCTGCTCCAGGCCGGCCGCGAGCCCCTGCACGTAGCCGTACAGGAGCACATGCACGTCCAGCATGGTCACCGGGTCGAGCCCGTGGCCGTCGAGCGCGGACAGCGCCCACTCGGCATGCGTCATGAGGTTCGGCAGCAGCAACGGGCGGGTGAGCGGGGCGAGTTGAGCGAGCCACGGATGCTTGCGGAACAGTGCCCAGAGCGTCCGGCCGCCGAGTTCGAGCCGGGCCCGCCAGCCGTCCGGCGGCACCGCGGGATAGCCCGCCTCGCCGAACGCCGCGTCGGCCATCAGGAGCACCAGGTCGTCCTTGCTGCCGACATACCGGTACGGCGACATCGCGGCGACCCCGAGCCGGGCGGCCACCCCGCGCATGGACAGCGCGGCCAGGCCCTCGGTGTCCGCGATGTCCATGGAGGCCCGCACGATCCGCTCGCGCGTCAGCTCGTGCTCGGGCTGCGAACGCGCCTTTACCGGCGGCGTCGGGGCGCGATCGCTCACCACGGTGCCGACCCGGGGGAGCGTCTCCACGAACCCTTCGAGGCGAAGGGTGGTGAGCACCTTGGTGGCCGTCGCGAGCGCGACGCCCCACTCCTTGACGATGCCCCGCGTCGAGGGCACCCGGTCACCCGGCGCGAGCTCGCCGCTCGTGATGCGCCGCCGGATCTCGGTGGCGATCTGGCCCGTTCGACCCCGACACCAGGGACCCAGAAGTGCTGAAGGGGGAGATCGCCGAGCGGATGGGCGCGCTGCGCTGGGAGACACCGCGCCTCCTGAAGGCGCTGTGGGCGGCGCCCGACTTCTACTGCGACGCGATGGCCCAGATCCGGCTCGACCGCTGGTCGCGCGGGCGGACCGTGCTGCTCGGGGACGCCGGGTACTGCGCCTCGCCGCTCTCGGGACAGGGCACCAGCCTCGCGCTGGTCGGCGCGTACGTGCTCGCGGACGCGCTCGGCCGCACGGGCGGTGAGCACCGTGCGGCCTTCGCGGAGTACGAGGCGCGCCTGCGGCCCTTCGTGGAGCTCAACCAGGCGCTGGCTACGGAGAACCCGGGCGGTCCGGCCGCCGAGGAATCCGTGGCGCGCGCCAAGAACGCGATCACGCTGGACGTCTGAGGCGCGTGCCCGCAGAGCCGTGGCCGAACCCCGGCCGGATCAGATGAGGCACAGGCTCTCAGGCGGTGATCCGCACGGCCGGCTCGGGGGTCGGCAGGTCGGTAGGCAGGTTCGCGGGCACCGTCACGGGCAGGTCCGCGGGGGTGGCGCCGGTCAGCATGAGCACGCCGCGGGCCGCGACGCCCGCCGACGCGGCGGCGACCAGCCAGCCCAGCGGCCCGCCGTGGAAGCTCTCGCCGAGCAGTGCGACACCGATCACCGCGGCCGCCGCCGGGTTGGCGAGGTTCACCACGGCCAGCGGAGCGGCGAGGCCACCGCGGTAGGCCGCCTGCGAGAGCAGCAGCCCGCCGACCGCGAACGTCGCGACCAGCACCGCGAGCAGGGCGGTCTGCCACCAGTTCAACGGGCCCCCGGGTAGCTCGCGGGCCAGCGAGGCGGTGACCGTCTGGGTCAGCGCGGACGCCACACCCGAGGCGATGCCGGACGCGGTGGCATGGCCGAGGCCGCCGCCGCGTGCGGAGTGCGCCCCGGCCCGTACGAGGAAGGCGAGCAGCAGCGCGGTGGCCGCGGCGATGGCGAGCGCCTCGCGCAGACTCAGCGCGTCGCCGGGGCTCGCGGGGCCGGTCACCGCGATCAGACCGGTGAGCCCGGCCAGCGTCCAGGCCGCCCCGCGCCACTCGCGCCGGGTGACGCGGCGCCGCTCGTAGTACGCGGAGAGCGGCAGCGCGGCGACCAGGGTGAGCGCTCCGAGTGGCTGGACCAGGGTGAGCGGGCCGTAGTGGAGCGCCGCCACGTGCATGAGGGCACCGGCCGCGTTGAGGCCGACCGCCCACCACCACAGCGGCCGGGCGAGCAACTGGCCGAGGCCGCCGCCACCTTGAGCGGCGAGCCGGGACTGGCCGACGGCGGCCAGCGCGTAGCCGGCGGCCGAGGCGAGCGAGAGAAGGATGGCGAGCAGCGCGGACTCGTTCATCGCACGGCCTCGGAGAGCTGGGGCGCGGGGGTGCGCGGGGATACGGGTGTCTCGTGGGACACAGGCGTGGGCTGGGTCGCGAGCGCGGGCTGCGGAGCGGGTGTGTCCGAGGCCCCGGACGCCTGCTGGACCGCCTTGGGTGCCGCAGGCAACCTTGTGAGCCGCTTCGGCGCCGGTACGAAGTAGAGCACCGCCCCCAGCAGCGCGGTCGCCACGATCGCGTCCAGCCAGTAGTGGTTCGCGGTGCCCACGACCACGAGCAGGGTGAGCAGCGGGTGCAGCAGCCACAGCCACCGCCAGCGGCTCCGGGTCGCCACGATCAGCCCGATCGCGACCATCAGTGCCCAGCCGAAGTGCAGCGAGGGCATCGCCGCGAACTGGTTCGCCATGGCGTCGTTGTCCGGCGTCGCGGCGTACACGGAGGGCCCGTAGACCTGTGCGGTGTCGACGAGTCCGGCCGTGGTGAGCATGCGCGGCGGAGCCAGCGGGACCGTGATGTGCAGCACGAGCGCGGCGGCGGTGAGGCCGGCGAGCACCCGGCGCGACCACAGGTAGTGGCCCGGGCGGCGCAGGTACAGGTAGACCAGGAAGGCCACCGTGGCCGGGAAGTGCACCGTCGCGTAGAAGGTGTTGGCGGCCTTGACGAGGGTGTCGCCGTGCAGCAGCAGATGCTGGACCGAGCCCTCGCCGGGCAGGTGCAGCGCGCGCTCCCAGCTCCACACGCGGTCGGCGTTGTCGAAGGCGCTCGCCTCGTGTCCGTTCGCCAGCTGACGGCCGAACTTGTAGACGAGGAAGAGCGCGGTCACGAGCAGCAGCTCGCGTACCAGGGGCGGCCGGGAAGCGGTCGTCTCCGGTCCGGCGGGACGGGTCTGGCGACGCGTCCCCGTGGTTATACCGGCAAACATTCTCCGGCCCCTTTGAACCTGGATCGATAGGTGGAAAAAAGACAAGCAAACGTAGGAAGGCTAGATCGAAACCGATCGAGACGCAAACGTCTCGATACGTTTGCGTCTCGATTGAGCGGAGCCTACTCTCGTACGTGCAGGAGCACCCCTTGTTTTTCTCCGGAGGGAACGATGTCGACGCAGGCCGCCACGGCCGCTGCCCGCCGCAGCAAGATCAGCCCCGAGCGTGAGCTGGAGCTGTACGACGCGGTGCTCGACCTGCTGAGAGAGGGCGGCTACGACTCCGTGACGATGGAGGGCGTCGCCGCGCGCACCAAGTGCGGCAAGGCCACCCTGTACCGGCAGTGGAAGAGCAAGTCGCTGCTCGTCACGGCCGCGCTGGCCAGGAAGCGCTGCTCGTTCTTCACCGGCATCGACACCGGCACCCTCGTCGGGGACCTGCGTGAGGCGGCCCGCGTGGTCAGCCATCGTGAGGGCCCCGACACCGCGCTGATGGAGGCCGTCGGCCAGGCCTACATCAAGCACCCCGACCTGCGCGAAGCTCTGCGCGAGACCGTTCTGAACCCCGAGATCGCCGCCCTCGACGCGATGCTCCGGCGCGGGGTCGAGCGCGGCGAGGTGGCGGCGGACAATCCGGCGATCGGCTACGTCGCCCCCATGATCATGGGCATGCTGCGCGTCGAGCGCCTCTTCGAGGACCGCTTCCACGCCGAGGACGCGCTGCCCGGACTGCTTGAATCGGTCATCTTCCCGGCGCTGCGGATCGGCTGACCGCCTCCAACTGGCCTACAGCGGCGCTGAGTTGGGCCGGTGGCATCGCCGCCGGCCCTGCTCCCCGCTCAGACCGCGAGCACCGTCACCCCGGCCTCGCTGAACGCGGCGACCATCTCCTCGGAGACCGCCGTGTCCGTCACCAGCGTGCCCACCTGGGACGTCGCGCAGATCCGGGCGAACGTCCGCTTGCCCAGCTTCGTGGAGTCCGCGGCCACGACGACCCGCTCGGCCCGCTCGCACAGCAGCCGGTTGATGCCGGCCTCGTCCTCGTCGTGCGCCGAGGCCCCGTGCGTCACGTCGAAGGCGCCGACGCCGAGCACCGCCACGTCCATCGTGATCTGGTTCAGCACCCCGCCCGCGAGCGGCCCCGTCAGCTCGTACGACTGCGGGCGCGCCACCCCGCCCGTCACCACGATCTTGAACTGGGGCCGCACCGCGAGCTCGTTCGCGATGTTGAGCGCGTTCGTGACAATCGTCAACGCCGGTGATCCGGTGGCCAGTTCGGGCCGCACGGCCAGCGCGCGGGCGACCTCCGTCGTCGTGGTGCCGCCGGTCAGGCCGACCGCCTCGCCCGGGGCGACCAGATCCGCCACCGCCTTCGCGATGCGCTGCTTCTCCGAGGCCTGGCGCGCCGTCTTGTAGCGCAGGGGCAGCTCGTAGGAGACGCCGTGGACGAGCGCGCCGCCCCGGGTGCGCACCAGCATCTGCTGCTCTGCGAGCTGGTCGAAGTCGCGGCGGATCGTCGCGGCCGAGACCCCGAGGGCCGCAGCCGCCTCGTCGACGTCCAGGCGGCCCTGTTCCACGAGCAGTTCGAGGAGTGCCTGCCAGCGGGCATCGCGAGACATCCGCGCCCTCCGTTCTTCGTACCGGTAACCGTCCGTAATGACCTTAGCGCACGGCTAGATGCTTGATCGTGCTCGAAATCGAGCTATATTTTGCAGAAACAAGCACGTGTGCGTCGGATTCAGAGAGTGATCAGACCCAGAGGGTGGGAGCCCGGCATGAGCCATGTCGCAAGCGAACTGAGCAGTCAGCCCGAATGCTGGAAGCGGGCGGCCGAACTGGCCCTCCAGTACAAGGACGCCCTGCCGGCCCCCGGCGAACGCGTCGCCGTCGTCGGCTGCGGCACCTCCTTCTTCATGGCGCAGGCCGTCGCCGTGCTCCGCGAGGGCGCGGGCCTCGGCGAGACCGACGCCTTCGCCGCCTCCGAATTCCCCGCCTCGCGCAGCTACGACCGGGTCGTGGCGCTGACCCGGTCCGGTACCACCACCGAGGTGCTCGACCTCCTCGCGACGGTGCGCGGCCGGACCCGTACCACCGCCATCACGGCCGACCCCGCCACGCCGGTCATGCGGGCCGCCGATGACATCGTGGTGCTCGACTTCGCGGACGAGGAATCCGTCGTCCAGACCCGCTTCGCCACCACCGCGTTCACGCTCCTTCGGGCCCACCTCGGACTGCACACCGAGCAGGCAGTCGCCGATGCCCGCACCGCGCTCGCCGAGCCGCTGCCCGAAGGCCTCGTGGAATCAACCCAGTTCAGCTTCCTCGGCCGCGGCTGGACCAACGGGCTCGCCCAGGAAGCCGCCCTCAAGATGCGCGAGGCGTCGCTGTCCTGGACCGAGGCCTATCCGGCGATGGAGTACCGCCACGGCCCCATCAGCATCTCCACCACCACGACCGCCACCTGGATGTTCGGCGAAGCCCCCGAAGGCCTGGCCGAGCAGGTGTCCGCCACCGGCGCGCTGTGGATCGAGGGCCGCCTCGACCCGCTGGCCGAACTCGTCCGCGCCCAGCGCCTCGCCGTCGCCGTCGCGGCCGCCCGCGGACTCGACCCGGACCGGCCGCGCCACCTCACCCGCTCGGTCATCCTCGACGGCTCCTGAGCGGCCGAACGCGTGACACCGACGTACATGACGACACCCATACGCGTGGCACCGGCCCGCATGCCATCGACAGGTGTGCCATCGGCATACGTAACACCGACATACGTGACACCGAACCACGCGACACAGGTGAAGGGGAAGCACTGATGCCACTCGCCCGGACCGGCACACTCGTCACCGAGGCCGCCGCCAAACGCCGCGCCGTCGCGGCCTTCAACATCATCACGCTGGAACACGCCGAGGCCGTCATCGCGGGCGCCGAGGCGGCCAAGTCGCCGGTCGTCCTCCAAGTCAGCGAGAACGTGGTCAAGTTCCGCTACGGCCGGGTCCTGCCGCTCGCCCGCGCCGCCGCCGCGGCCGCCGAAGCCGCCGCCGTACCGGTCGCGCTCCACCTCGACCACGTCAAGCAGGACGAACTCCTGCGCCAGGCCGCCGACGCCGGATTCAGCTCCGCCATGTACGACGCGGCCCACCTGCCGTACGAGGAGAACCTGGCCGCGACGAGGGCCGCCGCTGATTGGGCACACACCCAAGGGCTGTGGATCGAGGCCGAGTTGGGGGAAGTGGGCGGCAAGGACGGCAAGGCTCCGCTGGACGCCCACGCGCCCGGCGCACGCACCGACCCCGACGAGGCGCGCCAGTTCGTCGCCGAGTCCGGCGTCGACGCGCTCGCCGTCGCCATCGGCAGCGTCCACGCCATGACCTCGCGCACCGCCGAACTGGACCACGCCCTGCTGGCCAGGCTCGACGACGCACTGCGGGTGCCGCTGGTCCTGCACGGCTCGTCCGGCGTCCCGGACGACGCGCTGTCGGCCGCGGTGGCCGGCGGCATCGCCAAGGTCAACATCGGCACCGCGCTGAACATCGCCATGACCGACGCGATCCGCGCCTACCTCGCCGCTCACCCCGAAGCGGTGGACGCCCGCACCTATCTGACGGTCGGCCGCCAGGCGATGGCGGCGACCGTCACCCGGCTCATCGGGGTACTCGACCGGACCGCCTGAGGCGTACGCGGCCGCCGCCGGGCCTCCACCGAGCCCCGGCGGCGAAAGCGCCACGTTCCGCCCGTACGGCGCTCTTCCGATGTGGCCGGACGTCATAGACGATGGGCCTGTGGACAGGCATGAGCACGCTCGGCTCGACGCGCTGCAGCGCGACCCCTATCCGCACTATGCGCGGGCCCGGCAGGCCGAGGGCCTGACCTTCGTGCCGGAGCTGGACGCCTGGCTGGTGGCCCGGGACGCGGACGTACGCGAAGTCCTGCGCCGCCCCGAGGCGTTCTCCTCCGCCAACGCCCTGCGCCCCGACGTCCTTCCCGGGCCCACGGTGCTCGCCGAGATGGGCCGGGGATTCGGCGGCCGCCCCGTGGTGGTCAGTTCCGACGGAGCCCTCCACCAGCGGCTGCGCGCCCCGATCGTGCACGGCCTCTCGCCCTCGCGCGTCGCCGCGGTCGTGCCGTACGCGGTGGAGCGCGCCACCGCCCTGATCGACGGCTTCGCGGACCGCGGCTCTGCCGACCTCATGGCGGAGTTCGCGCTCAAACTGCCCGGCCTGGTGATCGGACGCCTGATGGGCCTCGACGAGGCGGACGTCCCGCTCGCCGTGCACGGCGGCTACCGCGCCGAGCAACTGCTGTTCCGGCCCATGTCGGAGAAGGACCAGCTCGCGGCGGCTCGCGACGTCGTCGAGATGCAGCACCTCCTCGACACCTACGTACGGGACCGGCACGCCCGCCCCCAGGACGACCTGTGCACGTCGCTGATCGGAGCGCTCGCGCCGGGCGGCGAGTCACCCGCCACCGAGCTCACGCTCGACGAACGCCACGAGATGGTCGCCCATCTGCAGAACTTCCTGCTCGCCGGGCACCTCACCACCAGCGCGCTGATCGGCTCGACGCTGCTGCACCTGATGCACCACCCCACGCAGTGGGAACTGCTCCGCGAGAAGCCCGAGTTGATCCCGGCCGCCGTCGAGGAAGCCGCCCGCTACGACAGTCCGATACAGGGCTTCCGCCGCATCACGACCCGCCCGGTCGTCCTGTCCGGCACCGAACTCCCCGTCGGTGCCGTGGTGTTCGTGGCGTACGGATCCGCCAACCGCGACCCGAGCCGCCACGAACGCCCCGACGTCTTCGACATCACGCGCCCGCCCGCCCGCCACCTCGCCTTCGGATACGGCGTACACGGCTGTCCCGGCTCAGCCCTGGCCCGCGAACAGCTCCGGGTCACCCTGGAGCTGCTGACCACGCGGCTGCCCGGGTTGCGCCTGGCCGAGGAGAGACCCGTCGTCATGCGCCCGACGATGATCCACCGCTCACCGGAGGAGCTTCCGCTGGTGTGGTGAGAGTCGTATCAACCAAGCTTGAAATTACGGGAGTTGTCGGATGTCTGCGGGCCTGTTTCCGGGTCACATGCCCCGATTTGGCCGGAATCTCCACTGATCGTGGTCCTACCGAGAACCACTCGTACGGCATATCCTCCGACCATGCGAGTCGCCCTCTTCGTCACCTGCGTCAATGACGCGGTGTACCCGGCCACCGGCATCGCGACGGTGAAGCTGCTCGAACGGCTCGGGGTCGAGGTCGACTTCCCGGCCGGGCAGACGTGCTGCGGGCAGCCGCAGTTCAACACCGGCTACCGGCACGAGACCGAGCCCCTGGTGCGCCGGATGGGCCGGGTCTTCGAGGGCTACGACCACATCGTCACCCCCTCCGGCTCCTGCGCGGCCATGGTCCGCGACAACTACCCGCGCATCGGCCGCAAGGCGGCCACCGAAGGGCGGGGCACGGAGCTGGGCGAGGTCGCCGAATCGCTGGTGCCGCGCATGTACGAGCTGACCGAATTCCTCATCGACGTGCTGGGCGTGACCGACGTCGGCGCGTACTTCCCGCACACCGTCACCTACCACCCCTCCTGCCACGGCCTGCGCATGCTCGGCCTCGGCGACCGGCCGCGCAGGCTGCTCGACGCGGTCAAGGGCCTGGAGCTGCGAGAACTCCCCGGCGCCGAGGAATGCTGCGGCTTCGGCGGCACCTTCGCCGTCAAGAACCCGGACGTCTCGGCGGCGATGGGCACCGACAAGGTGCGCAACGCGGCCGCCACCGGAGCCGAGGTGCTGTGCGGCGCCGACAACTCCTGCCTGATGCACATCGGCGGCATCCTCCACCGCCAGGACGCCCCCATGCGGGCACTCCACATCGCCGAGATCCTCCTCAGCACGGAAGCGGAGCCCCACGCATGAGCGGCACCTTCATCGGCATGCCTGCGTTTCCTCCGCCCATCCCCCCTGCGTTCCCCCGGGCGGCCCACGACGCCGTGCGCGACACCACCCTGCGCGGCAATCTGCGCCACGCCACCCACACCATCCGCGACAAGCGGGCCAAAGCGGTCGCCGAACTCGCCGACTGGCAGCAACTGCGCGAGGCGGGCAAGCGCATCAAGGACCACACGCTGCGCCATCTCGACCGCCATCTGGTGCAGTTGGAGGAGTCGGTCACCGCGGCCGGAGGCGTCGTCCACTGGGCCGCCGACGCGGACGAGGCGAACCGGATCGTCGCCGACCTCGTCAAAGCCACCGGCGAGACAGAGGTCGTCAAGGTCAAATCCATGGCCACCCAGGAGATCGGCCTCAACGAGGCGCTCGCCGCCGAAGGCATCCACGCCTACGAGACCGACCTCGCCGAACTCATCGTCCAGCTCGGCGACGACCGCCCCTCGCACATCCTCGTCCCGGCCATCCACCGGAACCGGGGCGAGATCCGCGACATCTTCCTCGAAAAGATGGGCAGTTGGGGCAGGCCCGCACCGGACGGTCTCACCGACACGCCCGCCGATCTCGCCGAGGCGGCCCGGCTGCACCTGCGCGAGAAGTTCCTGCGGGCCAAGGTGGGGATCTCGGGCGCCAACTTCATGGTCGCCGAAACGGGCACCCTCGTCGTGTTCGAGTCCGAGGGCAACGGCCGCATGTGCCTCACCCTCCCCGAGACCCTGATCTCGGTGGTCGGCATCGAGAAGGTGATCCCCACCTGGCAGGACCTGGAGGTTTTCCTGCAGACCCTGCCGCGCTCCTCCACGGCCGAGCGGATGAACCCGTACACGAGCATGTGGACCGGCACCGCCGACGGCGACGGCCCGCGGAACTTCCACCTCGTCCTGCTCGACAACGGCCGCACCGACGCGCTGGCCGACGACATCGGCCGCCAGGCCCTGCGCTGCATCCGCTGCTCGGCCTGCCTCAACGTGTGCCCGGTGTACGAACGCGCCGGCGGCCACGCCTACGGCTCGGTCTACCCGGGGCCCATCGGCGCCATCCTCACCCCCCAACTCCGGGGCACGACAAGCGAGATCGACGCCTCGCTGCCGTACGCCTCCTCGCTGTGCGGCGCCTGCTACGAGGTCTGCCCGGTCGCCATCGACATCCCGGAGGTCCTGGTCCACCTCCGCGAGAAGGTCGCCGACCAGGGCGGCCACGGGCACCGGCTGGAGAAGGCGGCCATGAAGGCGGCCAGTTGGGCCATGGACCGTCCCGCCGTCATGGCGGCGGGGGAGCGGGCGGCGGCGAGGACCCGCGCGCTGCATCCGAAACGGCCGCCCGGCGCGACGGCATGGACCGACAGCCGCGACCTGCCGGAACTCCCCGAAGCACCCTTCCGTGACTGGTGGAAGAAGAACCGCACATGAGCTCACGCGACCGCATCCTGGCCCGCGTCCGGGCCGCCGTGGCCGACGCCCCGGCGACTCCCGCCGTCACCCGCGACTACCTGACGAGCCACACCCCGGACGACCCGGCGGCCGTACTCGACCTGCTGCACGAGAACCTCGCCGACTACCGCGCCCTCGTGCACCGCACGGACCCGGCCGGAGCCGGGCCCCTGATCGCCGAGTTGCTCACCGCGCGAGGCTCAAGGAGTGTGCTGGTACCGGAAGGGCTGCCGCCCCAATGGACGGAACATGCCGCCTGCGTACGTGTCGACGACGCCCCGGACTCCACGGCGGCCGAACTCGACGCCGTCGACAGCGTGGTCACAGGCTGCGCCCTCGCCATCGCCGAGACCGGCACGATCGTCCTGGACGCGGGACCGGGCCAGGGGCGGCGCCGCATCACCCTCGTACCCGACCACCACATCTGCGTCGTCCGGGTCCCCGACCAGGTCGTCGCCTCTGTCCCGCAGGCCATGACCCGGCTCGACCCGCGCCGCCCGCTGACCTGGATCTCGGGCCCGTCCGCCACCAGTGACATCGAACTCGACCGGGTGGAGGGCGTGCACGGCCCCCGCGCCCTCGAAGTGGTGCTGCTCAGCCGGTGATCCGGGGAGCCTCGGCCGCCGCGTCCACCGGACCGGGCAGCCGGCCCGCCAATTCCCGCGCCCACATGGCGAGCCCGTCCAAGTCGATCCCGTACGTCGGTACGCCATCACGTGCCGCGTACTGGGCGAGCGAACCCGTGCCCCGCTCCAGAAGCGAGGCGCCGCCCTTCGCGTTGCCGCGCGCGGCATGCGTCAGACCCACCGCGAGCTGCGCCAACCCCCGCCACAGCGGCTCCTCCTGGGCCGGGCCCGACTTCCACGCGTCCTCGAACACCTCGTGCGCATGGAACGGCATCCCCGCGTCGAGGAGGCGCTGCGCCTCCCGGACCGTCTCCTCGGGCGACCTCGTCACGCCCTCCGGCTGCCGAGCCACCCCGTCGGCGCCATAGGGCAGCGGCCGCCCGAGCCCGTCCCTGGGCCGGGCGTTGCGCGCCCGCCCCTCGGGGTCACGATCGCGGTGTGCGGAACTCTCCATGTGCCCATTGTCCCTCGTTCCTGCCGCGGTCCCAGAGTGCGGTATGGTTCTCATGCACGAACGGCCGGGGGGAAACCCCAGGTCAGACGGGCACCGGGACGTGGCGCAGCTTGGTAGCGCACTTGACTGGGGGTCAAGGGGTCGCAGGTTCAAATCCTGTCGTCCCGACTCGAAAGAGTCGTAGATCAGGGGCCGTTTCAGAGCAATCTGAAACGGCCCCTTGGTCGTTTTCCGGGGGTTGTTGTCGGGGCCTCGGGGAGCTCGACCTGTGCGACGCGCTCCGCTGCCGCTCGATCAAGTGGGCGGGGCGTCATGGAATGTGGCTCTATGGGTAGGGAGAGCCCGTTCGTGTGGTTGGCGCGGCCTGAGTGGGAAGGTGCACGGGATGGTGCTGCTGGCGGCCGGGGCGCTGGAGCCGAGCGGGCAGGGCTGGCTCCAGGCGGGCGAGTTCGGCCTGGCGTTCCTGCTCTCCGCGGCCATCGGCCTGGAGCGGGAGATCCGCCAGAAGGCCGCGGGGCTGCGGACGTACACCACGGTCGGTGTCGGCGCGGCGCTGTTCACGCTGGTCAGCAAGTACGGATTCGCCGATGTCCTGCACGCCGGGACCATCGAGCTCGACCCGTCCCGCGTGACGGCGCAGATCGTGTCGGGGGTCGGCTTCATCGGCGCCGGGGTGATCTTCGTGCACCGGGGGTCCGTCCAGGGCCTCACCACGGCGGCGACGATCTGGCTGACGGCGGCCGTGGGCGCCGCCGCGGCCGCCGGCCTTCCGCTGCTCTCGATCCTGGCGACCGCCGCGTACTTCGTCGCCGCGTACGTGGTCCGCCCGATAGTCCACCGGCTGCCCGCCATGCGGTCGGTGGCCTCGGCCTTCCGGATCGCGTACGAGCAGCGGCCAGGGCTTCTGCAGGAGCTCATGGAGCAGTGCGAGCGCGCCGGGTTCACCGTCGCGGGACTCCAGATGCTGAGGTCCGGCGGCACGGGGGACACGGCGGAGGTGCTGATCTCGGCGGTCGGCCGCGCCGACCCGGCCGTCCTCTCCGCCCGGTTCGCCGATGTCGCCGGAGTGGTGGCATGCACGCGCGGCGGCAACGAGGACGAGTGAACGGCGGCCCCGCGTCAGGCCGGACGAGCCGTGTCGACGGATGTTGTCTTCCTCGGCTTACGGGTCGCGAGGAAGCCGAGCACCACGGCGAACGTGATGGCGACGATGTGTTCGCGGCCCGCCAGGTTCGGCTTCTCGAAGGATCTGATCACGGTCGGGGTGACCGCGAAGAAGAACAGCACGGGCGCCCGCTTCACCGTGGCGATATGGGCGAAGAGGCCCACCACAGCGGCGGACGCCCCGGTGTCGATGACCTGAGCCGCCTCGGGCGGCAGGCCCCACCACCCGGGCCCCACGGCGATCATGATGCGGGCGCTGACCGTGCCCGCGAGCGAGACGGCGTACGCCACCATCAGGGTCCGCCAGTGCCCCAGAACCAGCTGGGCCAGCGCGAACCCGAGGAACAGCACGGGGATGCCCGGCAGGGCGGGCATGTCGCGGGCCGGGACGAACAGCGAGAGCGGCGTGCGCAGCAGCGCGAGCAGGAGCGGGATGTCGCCCCGGACGTGTGAGGTGAGCCGCACCAGTACCGCACCGGTGCGGTACTGGTCCACCGCGTGCAGCGAGAGCACGGCGGCGGAGGCCAGGATCGCGATGAGGATGCCCGACAGGCCGCGCCGCACGAGCTCGCGCACGGGCTCGGCGACGATGGCGCGGAATTCGCGGAGCAGGTTCCGTCCGACGAAACGTACGAAGCTCTTGAGGCTGCGTTCGGCTGCGCCGAGCGGTCGCAGCGCGGGGGCGGCGACGGCTCGCCGAACGTCGGCGAAGGCCGGTTCCGGCCCAGCAGTCCGCACCGCGGTTTCCGTGTCCCCGCGCACCATCAACCCCCAGACCCACTCCGGCCAGGGACTCCCCACCGACCTCCGGTCGATCTTGCCATGGGACGCAGGCCGGTCAGGGACCGCCCCCTGACCCATTCGACCAGGTGTGCGGCGCCTTGTCGCGGGCGTATATACGCGGTAATACCGCCGTAAACCTCATGAACTTGACTCAAATCGATAATCAGGCCACTCGATGGGGTGAAAGGCGTATTAGGCATAACCCATCCAGTCTCTACGGCGTTGATGGCGGTGCGGACGAGTGGTCCGCGACAACCTCCGGAAGGCAGGAAACCAATGAGACGGGTCGCCATGAAAGGCCTGGTCACGATGGTGGCCACGGGCGGTGTGCTGGCCGTGACCGGCTACGCCTACGCGGACTCCAACGCCGGCGGCAGCGCCGACTCCTCCCCGGGCGTGCTGGCGGGCAACACCGTGCAGCTTCCGGTGAACGTCCCGGTCAACGTGTGCGGAAACACCGTTGACGTGCTCGGACTGCTCAACCCCAGCGCGGGCAACACCTGCGCCAACGCCTCGGGCACCCACCACGGCGCCGACCGGGGCTCCGCGCACTCCGGCAACACCGGCGGAGCCTCCGCGTCGGGGCGAGGAAAGGATTCGCCCGGAGTGCTCTCGGGCAACGGTCTCCAGCTCCCTGTTGATCTCCCCGTCAACGTCTCCGGGAACTCGGTCAGCGTCGTCGGCGCGCTGAACCCCGCCGTCGGCAACACCTCGGTGAACCACTCCACGCCGGTCCGGCACCGCCCGCCCGCGCACCTGCGGCCCACCCCGGCTCCAGCCGCCCCCGCGACCCGCGCGCTCCCCGCGACGCAGGGGTCCGCCCTGGCCCACACCGGCGCCGACGGCGTCGGCTTCGCGATCCCCGCGTCGGCCGCCCTGCTCCTGAGCGGCGGGATCCTCTATCGGCGCTTCCGCGGTGCCACGCGATAGAGCACAGGAAGAGCACGAAGAACAGGAAGAACGGGAATCAGCCGTGGCCCCGGTGTCGCTGCCGGGGTCACGGCCATGCGAGGGCACGGATCGGGCACGGGCTCTCAGGAGTGCGGGGGCGGGCAGTCGACCTGGATGTCCGGAGTGCCGTAGGTGTCGCTCGTGGAGAACAGGCCGCTGCCGTACTCGTAGTAGAGGTACGAGGAGAAGCCCAGGCTGCGCCCGCACGCGGAGTCCGGCCCGATGCGGTACGTCAGGGTCACCGTGCGGCTCGCCCCGGGTGCCAGCGGGACCCCGTAGTTGAGGCCAAGCCTGGCGGCGTCCTTGCAGTCGGCGCCCGCCGCCTCGCACGAGACAAGGGCGTACTTGAGGCCCGGCTGGCTGCTGGTGTCCCAGGTCGGCTGGATCGACTGATAGACGAACCGGATCTCGGTCGACTGGGTGTTGGTGAGCGTCATCGTCAGGTCCACAGTGGAGCCGGGGGTGACCGCGTCCCTGTCGGTGCTGAACGTCAGGTCGGCCGTGTCGGCGTTCGCCGGTGTGTCCACGCTGAACAACAGGGCGCCGACGCATGTAAGGACCGCGGCGAGGCCGAGACCTACGAGGCGTGTGGTGTTCATGGCCTCGCAGACTAGAAGCCGCCGGGCCCGCCGTCGCCCACATCCTCGGCGTAAGGCTCGAAACGGCCCTGTACGGCGGGCCGTCCGGGCGGGTTGTGGGCGAGCAGGTTCTCGCAGTACAGCGCCGGGATCCTGGCGGCCCCTGTCGGGCCGTGTGCCGATGTGCCGGACCCGGCGGCGTGCGGCGAAAAGGCGTGCCCCGCACTCGCGCGCAATCGGCCCGAAAACCTTGGCCCCGTACGGCAGTTGATGGGCAGGACCGGGAACTGGCGTGACGCTGCCGTGCGTTGGGCAGTCAAGCGGGAAACCGGCTTTGCGACAAGCCGGCAACGCGACCGCATTGGGGGCGGATGACGTCATGGAGACGGTCTGGCGATTCTCGGACGACCGAGGGCAGGTGTCGGCGGCGGCAGCACCTCCGTCCCGCGTGGTGGCCTACATTCAGGCCGGCGCCACGCTTGAGGACCTGGGGATACGCCCGGTCGCGGTGTTCGGGTCCCTCCACGACGGCGCGGAACCCGACCCGGCCAAATCCGGCGCGCTGCCACTGGACGAGGTCGGCTACCTGGGCGCGGGAGCGGGCCTCGACATGGAGGCCCTGCTCGCCCCGGGGCCGGACCTCGTCGTCGCCGTCAGCTACGGCGGTGGCCAGGTGTACGGGCTCGACCCCGAGACGGCCAAGCACCTGGAGGAGCAGGTGCCGATGATCGTCCTGGACGTGGGGCAGGCGTGCACACCGGCGCGCATACGGGGCCGATTCGCCGATCTGGCACGGTCGTTGGGCGCTCCGGAAGAGGATGCCGCCGCGCTCGCCGCCGCCGAGGGCCGGCTGCGTGCGGTCGCCGCGCGGACACCCCGGCCCCGCGTCCTCGCGCTGTCCCCCGCGAGCCCGGAGGGGGTCCATCTGGCGCGCCCGCAGGCCTGGCCCGAGCTGCGGGCCCTCGCGGAGCACGGCGTGGATCTCATCGCGCCGGGGGAGGGAGCGGGCGGCAACTGGTTCACGACCGGGTGGCCGACGGCGGCCGAACTACGCCCCGACATAGCCCTCGTGGACGTCCGGTCGAACGCGGCCCCGCTCGACGAGCTGCGGTCCGACGCGGCGTGGCGCACCCTGGAGGGCAGGTCCCGCGTCCTCGCCTGGAACCCCGAAGCCCCGTGCAGCGCCCGCGCCCACGCGGCCTTCCTCGGGCAGGTCGCGGACGCGCTGGAGAAGGGTGTGAAGGTGCCGGGCGAGGGCTGAGCAGATTCTGCAGTTTGATCACGCCTCGCTCAGAAACGCGTCGGATCGGTCAACAGCGGTGTGTGTACTGGGCAGGTTCATCGCTTACGCAGTCAGGAGAGACAGAGGATGACCACCGTGCCCACCCGTGTGCCGCTCGACCCGTTCGGGGCGGACATAGCCGCCGAGAGCGCCCGTCTGCGCGCACTCGGGCCGATCGTCCCGATCAGCCTGCCCGGCGGCATCCCCGCCTGGGCGCCCACCGGCTACGACACGCTCAAGACGCTGATCCTCGACCCCCGGGTCAGCAAGGACCCGCGTCGGCACTGGGCGCTGTTTCCGGAGCTGGACCAACACCCCGAATGGGCCTGGATCCTGGGCTGGGTCGGCGTGATCAACATGCTGTCCAGCTACGGGCCCGACCACACCCGGCTGCGCAAGCTCGTGGCCCCCAGCTTCACGGCGCGGCGTACCGAAGCGATGCGCGGCCGGGTCGAGGCGATCACCGCCGAACTCCTCGACGGCCTCGGCGAAGCCGCCGCGTCCGGCGGTCCCGTCGACCTGAGGTCGGGCTACGCCCACCCGCTGCCGATGCGCTTCATCTGCGAACTCTTCGGCGTACCGGACCACTTGACCGCGGCCACCGGCGCGCTGGTCGCCGCCATCATGGACACCTCCGACCCGAGCCCGCAGCACGGCGCTTTCGTGCAGGAGCAGATCGCCACCGTCCTGCCCGCCCTCGTCGCCTACAAGACCGAGCGGCCCGGCGACGACATGACGACCGAACTCATCAAGGTGCGCAACGAGGACGGCGACCGGCTCAGCGCCGAGGAGCTCGTCCACACGCTGCTCCTGGTCATCGGCGCCGGCTTCG
This sequence comes from Streptomyces sp. NPDC001415, assembly GCF_053597395.1. Classification (NCBI taxonomy): domain Bacteria; kingdom Bacillati; phylum Actinomycetota; class Actinomycetes; order Kitasatosporales; family Streptomycetaceae; genus Streptomyces; species Streptomyces sp. NPDC001415. The sequence goes on along the minus strand of NZ_JBSFIE010000004.1, from coordinate 24,224 downwards.
AAACCACCGTCAACCTGATCGGCAACGCCGTCGTCGCGCTCCTGGACGACCCCGAGCAGCTCGCGGCCGTCCGCTCAGGCGCGATCAGTTGGGACGCCGTCGTCGACGAGACCCTCCGCGTCCACCCCTCGATCGCCAATCTCCCGCTGCGATTCGCGATCAGCGACATCACGGTCGACGGCGTCACCGTACCGGCGGGCGACGCGATCATCACCACGTACGCGGCCGCCGGTCTCGACCCGGCGCACTACGGCCCCGAAGCGGACTCCTACGACGCCGCCCGCGGCGCCGACGACCACCTTGCCTTCGGGATCGGCGTCCACCGCTGTATCGGCGCCCCGCTCGCCCGGATGGAAGCCCTCACCGCGCTTCCGGCGCTCTTCGACCGCTTCCCCGGCATCGAACTCGCCGTCAAAGCAGAGGAGTTGAAGCAGGTCCCGTCCTTCATCGCCTTCGGCTGGCAGGAGATACCGGTGCGCCTCGGGCAGTAGCTCAGCGCACCGCGACGGGAGACGAGGCGCCCTCCACGGCCAGCCGGGGGGTGCCGTTGCCGTCGGCCGGTACGGTCCACACGTCACTCGCGCGGCCTGCCCGACCGGGCAGCGCATAGGCGACCGTACGGTCGTCGAGCCAGGCCGCCTGGTCGTCGACGCTGTGCCGCTCGGCCAGGGGGTGCTCGCGCATCGTGGCGAGGTCGAGGACGTACAGCCGCCATGGTGCGGCGGGGTCGTCCGAGATCTTCTTCTTGAAGGCGATGCGGGTGTTGTCGGGGGATAGCGAGGGGCATTCGGCGTTCTCCCGCAGGGACTTGGCCGACCAGGCCGCCATGTTCCCCTCCACGAGATACGTGCGTCCCTTCGTCGAGACCGTCGCGTAGAACCGGTTGTCGTCACGCGCGAACGTCACGCCCCAGTAGTTGACGTCGGGTGCGTGATAGCGGGCACCGCCGAGGGTGAGCGGGATCTCCTCCATCGACTTGATGAGATAGCCGGTGCGCAGGTCCAGGATCGAGGTGCGGGTGGAGAAGGCGGTGGTGGCGTACGAGTCGCCGACCGCGAACACGGTCCACGAGAGCATCCGTCCCGAGGCGGAGACCCGGGCCCGGTTGGGGATGCCGGGCACGGCGATCCGGCGTACCTCGCGCAGCCGCCGGTCGAGGACGACGGCGTACGCGCGCGGAGGCACTCCGGGCTCGCGCCGCAGGCACACCGCGGTGTCCCCGACGGCGTAGAACCGTTCGCACTCGGGACCGCCGCCGGTGCGGGAGCCGTTTGGCGCGCCGAGTGGGCGGCGGGCGATGCGTCCGGTGGCCGTGTCCCGGAAGTAGAGGCCCGGCCCTTCGAGGGTGAACGAGCCGTCGGCGGCGGCCTGTTGGGGGTCTCGGTGCGCCGAGTGCAGCACATAGCCGAGCGAGCCGGTGGCGAGCAGCAGGACGGCGACGACCACGACGGCGAGTTTCGTACGGGGGCTCATACAGGGGCTCATGCGGTGGGCCTTTCCGGGGCGAGGGTCGGGGTGCCCGGCAGCAGCGCCCAGCCGGCCGCGAGGGACACCAGCAGCGCGGCGGCCGCGGCCCACAGCGCGGGGCGCGGCCCCCACACCGTCCAGGCGGCGCCGAACCCCGCCGTGCCGAGAAGCCGGGCCAGCGCCTGGGCGGTCTGGAGCAGGGCGAGACCCCCGGCCCGGCCGCCGTCCGGCAGTGCCGGGGCGGCCAGTGCCATGAGGACGCCGTCGGTGGCCGCGTAGAAGGCCCCGAGGAGGATCAGCACGGGCAGCACGAGAACCAGCACCGGTCCGTCTGCCGGCGTGAGCAGCAGGGTGTACACGCCGAGCAGCGCGACATGGCCGCAAAGGAACGGCAGCCGACGCCCGACACGGTCCGCGATGCGGCCCGCCGGGATCGCGAGCAGCAGATACGCCGCCGCGGATCCGAGAGGAAGCAGCGGGAACCAGCCGACCGGGATGTCGAGCCCGCGCTGCAGCAGCAGATAGACGAAGGAGTCCCCGACGGTCCCAGCAGCGAGCAGGGCGGCGGCGTACAGGATCCGACGGAAGGCCGCACCGCGAAGGGCCTCAAATGGGTTGGTGCGGCGGGGAGTTGAAGCCTTCGTCGGTGCGGCCTCGCCCGGTACGTACAGGACGAGCAGGAGGACGCCGAGCAGGCCTGTGCAGAAGCTGACGACGAACACCGCGTCGTAGGCGTCCGCCGTCGCCCACAGCAGGGCGAACGCGACGAGCGGGCCGAGCAGCGCGCCCGTGGTGTCCATCGCGCGGTGCACGCCGAAGGCCCGGCCGAGCAGGTGCGGCGGGCTGCTCAGGGCGATGAGCGCGTCGCGGGGTGCGGTGCGGATGCCCTTGCCCACGCGGTCCACGGCGAGCGCCGCCGCGAGCGGGCCTGTGGTGCCGCCCGCGAGGAGCAGGCCGAGGCGGGAGCACGCGGACAGGGCGTAGCCGAGCCCGGCGACGCGTTTGTGGCGCCCGCCGCGGTCGGCGACGTGCCCGCCGAGCAGGCGTACGACGGCCGACGCACCGTTGAACAGGCCGTCCAGGAAGCCGAATTGGAGGGGTGAGAGGCCGAGGCCGACCACGAGGTAGAGGGGCAGGACCGCCGTGACCATCTCGGAGGAGACGTCGGTGACGAGGCTGACCGTGCCGAGCGCGAGGACGGTGGCGGGGACGCGCCGCCCGGGCCCGCCTGTGGCGGACGGGGGCGGCGCGTCCCGGCGACCGGTGGTCGCCAGGTACATCAGTGGCAGGTGTAGTTCGGTGCGGAGTCCTTGATCTGGCCGTCGGTGCCGACGTAACTCCAGGTGTAGCCCGAGTCGTTGAGGTCGAGCTTCAGCACGCCGTACTGGCCGCTGATCCGCTTCTGGCTGTTGGGCTGGCCCTGTTCGATCGGGTACGGCTCGGCGCCGCCCATGCCGCCGACGATCTCCACCATGCCGTCGGCGGTCGCCTTTCCGTCCGGGTTCTGCGGGGCGAACCGCTCGTAGTGGTGGTCGTGGCCATTGAGGACGAGGTCGGCCTTGGCGGCGTACAGGATCTTCCAGACCGGTTTGCTGACCGGGTCGTTGCCGTGCCCGCCGGACGAGTACAGCGGGTGGTGCCAGTAGGCGGCGATGCAGCCCTTGCTGTTGCGGGCGAGGTCCGACTTGAGCCAGTCGATCTGGGCCGCCTGGTCGAACGAGTTGGAGTCCAGGGCGATGAAATGCCAGTTGCCCTCGTCGTAGCTGTAGTAGCTCTTGCCCTGCGGGTAGGCGATGGCGCCGAAGTACGCCCGGTAGCCGGACAGCGTGCCCGCCGGGTCGTACGTCTCGTGGTTGCCGGGCACGGGGTGCGTCTTCGCCTTGAAGGCGCCCCACGTCTTGTCGTAGTAGGCGCGGAAGTCGGCGATGCGGGCGTCGTCGTACTGGTTGTCGCCCATCGTCAGATAGAACCGCGGGTCGATCCTCTGGGCCAGGGCCGCGGTCTTGGGGTGCGCGCAGGCGCTGTCGGCCGCGGTGCACTGGGCGGCGATGTCACCGGCGGCGACCACGGTGAAGGCGCCGGTCGGCGGTGTTGTGCCGCCGAGACTCCCGTACACCTCGAAGTCGTACAGCGAGTAGCCGTAGGAGGTGCCGCGCGTCGTGGCGTACACCCGGACGTAGCGGCCCTCGCCGGACAGACCGGTCCAGTCGTCGCGACCGCCGTTGCCGGCGTTCTCGGCGGCGAGGCGGGTCCAGGCGGCGCCGTCGGCGGATATCTCGACGCGGTACGCCTTGGCGTACGCGGCTTCCCAGGTGAGGGCGACGTGGGTGACGTCGGCGGTGGCGCCGAGGTCGACCTGGATCCACTGCGGGTCCTTGCCCTCGGCGCTGGCCCAGCGGGTGGTGGCCGAGCCGTCGACAGCGTTCTGCGGGCGGAGGGAAGGGCTCTCGGAGGAGGAGGCGGTGGCGGGTTTGTCGCGGGAGATGAGGGGGTCGGCGGCGGCCCCGGCCCGGTCGGGCCAGGTGAGCAGCAGGCCGGCGACGAGCAGGAGGACGGCGGCGAGCGCGAGGCCCGCGGTGGGGCGGTGAGGTGGCGAGAAGGGTGAAGCGGAGGCGTTCAGGCGCATACCTGGACTCCCTGCCTTGGGGGCGGCGAGAGCTGGACACCGGAGCTCGCGGCGCCGCGCCCCCGCCCGCGCGGAGGGGCAGGGGGCAGCGTCACGACGGCCGGATCAGAGCTCTCGCTGAGCGCGTCATGCCCACGGGGGAGTTCGGGCACCGCGCCAAGCCGCCGCGGGAAGCGTATAGGACAGGAAGGTTTCCTACCAGTCCTTCAACTGGCTTACGGGCCAGGGGAGATGGGGGCAGGGGTGGCCGCCTGCGGGCTGGGCCCGGCTGGGCGTGCTTGCGGGAGGGCGCTCACCGGTGCGCGCCGCTGGACCGTGCGGGCCCGACGTGCCGCCGGGCCGGGCCGGTCCCGACGGTGCGGGCTCCCTGAGATACCTCCGCGCTGCGCCACGTTCTCTGTGACAGTTCGCAACTCGATTACCTAGATTGGCCGTTGACGCAGCGCCGTACCTCAGGAGACAACACCCGTGACCGAGAACCCCGCACCCTCGTCGACGCCCGACCACGTGCGCGACCGCATCAACACCGCGCAGCCGCACACCGCCCGGATCTGGAACTACTGGCTCGGCGGCAAGGACAATTACCCCGTCGACCGGGAGGTCGGCGACCAGATCAGATCGCTCCACCCGGGCATCGGCGACTACGCGCTCGCCGACCGGCTGTTCCTCGGGCGGGCCGTGCGCCATCTGGTGGCCGACCGGGGGGTGCGCCAGTTCCTCGACATCGGCACCGGACTGCCCACCGCCGACAACACCCACGAGGTGGCCCAGCGGATCGCGCCCGACGCCCGGATCGTCTACGTCGACAACGACCCGCTGGTCCTCGCGCACGCCCGCGCCCTGCTGACCAGCACCCCCGAAGGGCGCACCGACTACCTCGACGCCGACCTGCGCGACACCGCCACCATCCTGGAACACGCGGCGAAGACCCTCGACCTGAGCAAGCCGGTCGCCCTCATGCTGCTCGGCGTCGTCATCTTCATCCCCGACGAGGCCGAGGCACGCGGGCTCGTACGCGACCTGATGAAGGAACTCGCCCCGGGCAGCTACCTCGTGCTCTCGCACACCATCACCAGCCCGGCCATGCCCGATGTCGACGCCGCGGTGGCGTTCTGGAACGAGCACGGCACGCCGAAGCTGACGCAGCGCACCCCGGAGCAAGTGGCCCGGTTCTTCGACGGACTCGACCTGCTCGAACCCGGCGTGGTGTCGTGCTCGCGCTGGCGCCCGAAGGCGGGCGACACACTCCCCGACGAGGTGGCGATGTACGGCGGCGTCGGCCACAAGCGCTGACGCGGCGATCCGCGATCGCCGCGTTCACGGGCGGGGCCTCCCCTGCGCAGAGGCCCCGCCCGTGTGCAGGCTGCCGACGAGTGCGAACAGTTCGGCCTCGTTGCCCGCGAGCCCGGCCCGCGCCAGCGCGTCGTCCGTCTCAGCGATGACACCTTCGAGCGCGAGCAGGCCCGGCGGGCGGTCCGAAGGTGAGTCGAGGGCGGCGCGCACGGTACTCAACAGGCGCAGATAGGCCTGGGCGGCGGAGCGTTCATGGGACGTCATCACAACGGTGGCGGTCATCGGCAGCCTTTCCTCGGAGTACGGGCTCACCAATCACGATGCCGTACGCCACTGACAATCGACCGTCACGGCCCGCTGACGCGCGGCCGATCGGCGCTCAACCCGCCAGCCGCAGCGCCGTGTCCGAGACGCCGATGCTCACCGACTGGCCCCACGTCAGGTCCAGCGCATCGCTCTCCATGCCGTCCCCGAACGCGACCAGGCGGTCGGACTCCACGGTGATCCGGAGCCGCTCGGACCGGGACAACTCCCCGTCCACGAGCGAGGTGCCGGTGACGGGCGATGGCCAGGCCTCGCGCACGAACCACACGAGGCGGGCATCCGCGCGGGCCGGCAGCGCCGGAGCGTTCGCACGCTGCTGCCACAGCGAGCGCAACCAGCCGGTGGCCCCGGTGCCCGTGCCGACCAGAACACCGGAGGATGCCTGCGCCTCGGTGGTGGCGGCCGGGTCGTCGGGGCCGATGCGGTAGCGCGCGCTCTGGTGGCCCGGCGCGCCGAGGTAGATCTCGTTGAGCGCGAGCAGGCGCTGACGGTCGTCGGTGAGCGCCTCCACCATGGTGAGTTCCTCCACCGCGCAACCGCGCGAGGCTGCCGCGGGCAGCAGTGCCGCCGCGGCGGACGAGCGGTGGCGCACCAGAACCCCCGGATTGCGCCCCGGCTCGGGATCGATGCCGATCACGGGCTGTCCTGACAGGTACTTGGCGGTGTTGGCGACCAGACCGTCCTGACCGACCACCACGATCACGTCCTCCGGGGCGAACAGGAAGCGGTCGAGGTCGGCGCGCTCGACCCGGGCCTGGCGCCACTGCGACGGAATCGCGGCCGCCACCTCGCCCAGCGCCCGCAGCGTCCGATGGTGCCGTTCGGTGACCTCGCGGATGCTGCGGCCCCGCGAGGAGAGGAAGAAGTCGGCCTGCCCGTGGGTGCCGTGCCGGGCCAGCAACTCCTCGTACTCCGAGGTCCGATGGACAAGGACCGCCCGCGGCGCCAGGCTCACGGCCGCTCGCCCCGGCCGAACCGGTCGAGCAGCGTGGTGAGCATGTCGGGCGAGAGGGTGAGGCTGTCGATCCGGGGGAGGTTCTCGGCCAGCCGGGTCGCGGCCAGGGCATGCAGCGTGGCCGTGTCCGCCTCGCCGTGCGCCTGGAGCCAGGCCGCCTGCGCCCCGGCCTTCGCCTCGCCCGAGGTGCGGGCCGCCTCGGCCTCGGCCCGGGCGAGCCGCACCGTGCGGGCGGCCTCCGCCTCGGTGCGTACCGCGTCCGCCGCCGCTGCCTCCTCCGCCTCGCGCCGGGTGTTGGTGCCGCGCTGCTCCACCAACTGCTCCTCGCGGCGGGCCAGTTCGATGCGGCTGGCGAGCTCGTTCTCGGCGATGGCCCGCTCCCGCTCGACCGCCACCGCCCGCCGCTCGTACGTCGCCCGGTCCGCCTCCTGCTGGATCCGCTCGCGCGCCGGGGTACGCAGCGCGCGCTCCACCTCGGGCTCGGGGCGGATCGCGACGACCCGCACCGCCACGACCTCGATGCCGGTCGCGGGCAGCCGGGGTTCCGCCGCGAGCCCGGCCGTGATCCGCTCCCGTACGGCCGCGACACCGTCGGCCAGGGCGGCCGCGAGCTCGGTGCGCGCGAGCACGTCGAGGGCGTGCTGCTGAGCCGTCTCGGTCAGCAGGGTCGACAACTGCTCCAGGGGGTCGCCGCGCCAGATCCCGGTGTCCGGATCGATCGAGAAGTCGAGCCGGTCGGCGGCGCTGCCCGGCTCGCTGATCCGGTACGTCACGGTCGCCTGCACCGTGACGTCCTGGAAGTCGGCGGTACGGGCGTGGAAGGCCATGGCGAGTTCCCGGTCGTTGACCGGCACTTCGGACAGGGCGGCGCTGAGCGGCTTGAACCAGAAGCTCAGGCCGGTCCCCTCGTGGGAGGGGCGGCCGTTCTTGTGGTGCCGGATGTGCGAGGTGGGCGCGGAACGCAGGTGGCGCCAGCCGAAGCGCCGGGAGATGTCGGCCATGCCGGGACCCCTTTCTTTTCGTCAGTTCGACGATAGTGGACTCACCTCGTTATCGTCAAGATGACACGAATGGGGAGGGGGGTGGTCGGTCTGGTGCGAGTGGAAGGGGGTGTGCGGCCAGGGCGGGAGTGGTGCTGGTCAAGCCACTTTCGAGCGATCCGGCAACGCTGGGTCGACGGGTGGTTACGCGTGGTGATGGCGGGGTTCGTGTGAAGTGGCGGGCGGCTCAATTTATATGAATATCGGGTTAATTCAGGACTATTTGGTCTACACATCAGGGGTCCGTGGGGTGAGCGACGGGAGCAGGCATGCCAGACATCAGTCGAAGGGAATTGCTGGGCGCGGGACTTGGGGCGGTCGCGGCGGCGGGGCTCGCAGGGTGCGGCTCATCGGGGGATGACGGTTCGGGCCAGCTCGGCGAGCCGGTGCGCGGACCGGGCCCGGCGAAACCAGCGAAGCCCCAGGCCAGGCTGATCGGTGACGGTTCGACCGCGGACACCGGCAAGCAGCCGAACCAGCCCGGCAAGCCCGTTCGGCTCGAACCGGGCGAGACCCCGCCGCAGTTCGTGATCTTCTCCTGGGACGGGGCCGGCGAGGTCGGCAACGGGCTCTTCCCGCGCTTCCTCGAACTGGCCAGAAACCACGGCGCGGGCATGACGTTCTTCCTCTCCGGCCTGTATCTGCTCCCCGAGTCGAAGAAGAGCCTCTACAAGCCGCCGAACAACCCCGTCGGCGCCTCCGACATCGGATATCTCACCGACGAGCACCTCAAAGAGACGCTGAAGTACACCCGACAGGCCTGGTCTGAGGGGCACGAGATCGGCACGCACTTCAACGGCCACTTCTGCGGCGGCTCGGGATCGGTCGCCAACTGGACGGCAGCCCAGTGGCACAGCGAGATCGACCAGGCGGTCTCCTTCGTCACCGAATGGCGCACCAACACCGGCTGGACCGACGAGGAACCGCTGCCGTTCGACTACCACAGGGAACTCGTGGGCGGCCGTACGCCCTGTCTGCTCGGCCAGGAGAACCTGCTGCCCGCCGCGAAGGAACGGGGCTGGCGCTACGACGCCTCCTCTCCCGGCGGCCGTCAGAGGTGGCCGGAGAAGCGCCAGGGCGTATGGGACCTTCCGCTGCAGAGCATCCCGTTCCCCGGGCACTCCTTCGAGGTCCTGTCGATGGACTACAACATCCTCGCCAACCAGTCGAAGAACTCCACCAAGGGCATGACCTCGCACTATCCCGGCTGGCGGGCGCAGGCCACCGCCTCGTACCTGGCGGGCTTCAAGCGCGCGTACGAGACGAACCGCGCGCCCTTCTACGTCGGCAACCACTTCGAGGAGTGGAACGGCGGCATCTACATGGACGCCGTCGAGGAGGCGCTGAAGGCGATGGCCGACAAGAAGGACGTACGTCTGGTGTCGTTCCGCCAGTTCGTGGACTGGCTCGACGCGCAGGACCCGAAGGTGCTCGACCGGCTTCGTGAGCTCGAAGTGGGGCAGGCGCCTCCGGGCGGCTGGAACGCCTACTTCAAGGCGGCCTGACCTGGCAGCCCGTGTCTGAATTCCCTCCGGATCGGACACAGGCTCTGAGGCATGTCAAGACGGCATAAAGGGTGCGCAGTTGACGGCCGCTCGGCGGCGATCACTCGATCGGGCGCCGGATTCCGCATTTTGCCCGGATCCGGCCTGACCGCCGCATCCTGCGGCGATGTAAGCCGTCAAGTGCAACACGCCGGATTCGGCGGGGCGGTTCGCGCGGCGCCGAGAGGCGGGCGCGCGGACCCCGGGGTCTGCTCGGAACAGGGACGCGGGCCCCGGTCGGGTCGGCCGGCGCGAGGGTGCGCCGGCTCCGCGCGGCCGCGAACGCCGGCGGCCGCGGCACTCAGAGCGGAAAGCGGCCCCGGCGCAGCCCGGGGCGGAGGGAGCACACCATGCGCGAACTGCGAGCGGAAGCGGTTCTCGACCGGGCGGGCGCGGAGGACCGCAACGCTCTCCTGTGGCACGTGATGAGCACCGACGATCCCACCACCCTGTGCGGCCGCAGTCTCGCCCGGCAGGAGGCGGCGACCCCGCAGAAGCCGGACCTGTCCAACGCCGACCGCTACTGCGGGGTGTGCATGGCCGCCTGCTGAGGACCGGATGTCCGCGAACGGGGGCCAGCCGGTCAGGAGTTCACGAGAGAGCCCCAAGTGGGGTGTGGATCAAGGGAGTTGGGGCGCCGTTCGTTCAGGCCCGCGACGCGGAGGCGGGGTCCTCGCCGGGTGTCCGTACGAGAGGAGCCGTGGCGAGGGCCGCGAGGCAGAGCCAGAGCGAGGCGAGCAGCCAGCCGCCCAGCACGTCGCTCGCCCAGTGCACCCCCAGGTAGATCCGGGAGAGGCCCACGGCGGCCGCCCAGAGCAGCAGCAGGGCGGACGCGGGGCGGGCTGCCGAGGTGCGCGTCGCCAGCGCCCAGACGAGCAGTCCGGCAGTGAGCGCGCTCGTGGTGGAGTGGCCGGAGGGGAAGGAGTGGCCGGCTGCCGTGGTCGCCCAGTCGATCGCGGCCGGGCGCGGGCGGGCGACGGCCGACATCACGCCGTACCGCACGGCCTGGCCCAGGAGGAGCACGGCGAGCGCACCGGCCGCGGCGTACAGGCGCTGTTTGTTGTCGCGGCCCGCGATCAGGCCCGCGACGAAGGCGAGGACGTAGGGGAGTGCGCCGGTGCCGGTCGCCGTGATGGCGCGGGCGGTGGCCACGGCGACCGGCGGCCGGTGATCGAGCGGCCAGCGGTGCAGGGCCCGGTCGCCGGGCAGCGGTGCCCCGTGCCGCACGGCGACGAGCACCGTGAGCGCCACGAAGAGGAGAAGCAGCACGCAGGCCGCCGTACCCGCGCGCCGTGCCGGAGTCATCGAGTGCTCACCAGCGGCCGGAGCCGGGTGTCGCCGAGCCGCTCGACGAAGGGGGCGGCCCTGCGGGCGACAGGCGCGAGAACCAGGGCGACAGCCGTGCCGACCAGCAGGCCGATCACCACGTCATGCGGATAGTGCGCCCCGATCCAGACGCGCGAGGCACCCATCAGGAGCGCGGCCGGGACCGCGATCGCGCCGAGCACCCGGTCCGTGAGCAGGACCGCCACAGCCGCCGCGGCGGCGATCGCCGCGTGATTGCTGGGGAACGACCAGTCGCCGAGCGGCGGGCAGGCCTCGACGGTCAGCGTGTGCAGGGTCTGACAGGGGCGCTGCTCATGGACGGCCATCTTGAAGACGTCGTTGACGACGTACGCCGCGACCACGATGAACGGGGTGGCGAGTGCCAGGGAAACGCGGGCGGCGCCGAGCGGGCGGGTCCGCCACCAGGCGAGGACCATCAGCACGGCGAACAGAGCGAGCCCGTAGTCCGACCAGACGGAGATCAGCGTGTCCAGCGGCCCGGGGGCGCGATGCGCCAAGTCGGTGACCCAGGTGTAGAGCCCGTCGTCGAAGTGCATCAGCGCGATTCCTCGGTGGCCCCACGGGCGCGGCGGGCGCGCAGGATCTCCAGGGCGACGGGAGTGAGCGAGACGGCCGCGACCAGCGCGACGAGCGGCAGCAGATAGCGGTCGATGTTGGGCACGGACGAGCCCAGTGCGTAGCCGCCGAGGACCAGCGCGCAGGTCCACACGAGTCCGCCCGCGATCTGCCAGAGGGCGAAGACCCGGGCCGGTACGCCGAGAGCGCCCGCGAGCGGGTTGAGCACCGTGCGGACGATCGGCACGAAGCGGGCGAGGACGATCGCCTTCGCGTGCCCGTACTTGGCGAGCAGCTCCTCGGCGCGAGCCGCCCCCTCGTGCAGCTTGCGGGACTTGCTGCGGGTCAGCAGGGCGCGGCCGCCTCGGCGGCCGATCCAGTAGCCCGTCTGAGCGCCTACGAGCGCGCCCGCGACCGAGCAGATCAGGACCTCGGGCAGCGACAGCGATACGGGCCCGTTGCCGCCGGGCACGCACAGCAGGCCCGCGGTGAAGAGCAGGGAGTCGCCCGGCAGGAAGAAGCCGACGAGCAGACCCGTCTCGGCGAAGAGCACCACGGCGACGCCGAGCGCGCCGAACGCGGACAGCAGCGAGCCCGCGTCGAGGACGTTCACGGCCTGTGGGGCCGTGGCTGCGAACAGGGGTACGACTGTCATGTCAGTGGGCCCTCCCATAATGGTGGTCGGGCCGCTCGTCCTGCGGAGGCGCACGGCCCGGCTGACTACAGTGATGTAGACGGTCTACGGCACTGTAGACGAATGAAGCGGGAGGAATGTTCCATGACAGCCACGGGAGACGTCGGGCATGGGGACGCACGACGCCCCGCGGGTGAACTGGAAGCCGGTGTCCTCGCCGCACTCTGGGCCGCCGAGGCACCACTCACCCCCGGCGAGGTCCAGGCCGAGCTCGGCGGCACGCTGGCCCGCACCACCGTGACCACGATCCTGACCCGCCTGCACGACAAGGGCGCGGTCACCCGCCGGCGGTCCGGACGCGGCTACGCATACACCCCGACGGAGGACGCGCCGGGGCTGACCGCCCGCCGCATGCACACCGAGCTGGCGAAGGAGGAGGACCGCTCGACGGTCCTCGCCCGGTTCGTCTCCCAGCTCAGCGACGAGGACGAGCAACTGCTTCGCTCCCTCCTCGAAGAGTCCGGAGATGACGGGGAATCCGGAGATGACGGGCGATGATCTTCTCGGTGTGGATCCCGCTGCTCGTGCCGTTCCTCGCGGTGCCCGCAGCTCGCCGGCTCGCCGAGGCCCTGCCGCCCCGTCCGGCCGCCTGGCTGCTCGCCGCCGCGGCCACCGGCCTCGCCGCCTGCTCGACCGCCGCGCTGGGGCTGATCGCGCTCGCAGGCGCGCTCCGGCTGCCCTTCTTCGCCTCCCTCGAAAACCTGACGGCCCCGCTGGACGCGCTCCCCGCCTGGCTCGCCATACCGGCCGCGGCCGTCGCGGCCGGGCTCGTCGCCGTGTCGGGGCTCGCGCTCGTCCGCACCGCGCGGCGCCATCTCGCCGAACTGAGCGCCGCCCGCGGCCAGTTGGGGCCCACCGCCGGCGAGCTCGCCGTGCTGCGCGACCCCGGCCCCGACGCCTACGCGCTGCCCGGCCGCCCGGGACGGATCGTCGTCACGACCGGGATGCTGCGCGCCCTCGAACCCGCCGAGCGCGAAGCCCTGTTCGCCCACGAGCGGGCCCACCTCGTCGGCCGCCACCATCTGTTCCTGGCCGCCGCCGAGCTCGCCGCGCACTGCCACCCGTCGCTGCGTTCGCTGCGGGCACCGCTCGCCTTCGCCCTGGAGCGGTCCGCCGACGAGTACGCCGCAGGGGCCGTGGGCGACCGCAAACTCGCCGCGCGCGCGATCGGCCGCGCCGCTCTCGCGTCCCGGGCCGCCGCGCACGCCCCGGCCCGCCCCCGCGCGGTGCTCGCCGCGACGGCGGGCCCGGTGCCGCGCAGGGTCGCGGCCCTGCTCGACCGCCGCCCAGCGGCCCGACTGTCCCGCTCCCGCGGCGCCCGCCTGATAGCGGCCGTCCTGCTGGGCTGCCTGTGCGTCTCGGCGGCCTCGGCGATCGAGGCGGCCGCGGATCTGCACGGCGGGATCGAGACAGCCCAGGGCGAGACCGGCCGCTAACGGTGCGTCTACCGTGCCTGCCGCCCCCGTGACCCGTACGGCCCAGTAACGCTGCTGGTCGGTGGCCCCTGCCCCGGAGAGTGGATCCCGAGCCCATCGCCCCACGCTCCGGGAGAAGCCATGACCTGCCTCAACCGACGCGACCTCGGACTGCTCGTGCTGCGGGCCGGCACCGGCGCCGTACTGATGGCGCACGGCGCCCAGAAGCTCTTCGGCTGCTTCGGCGGCGCCGGGCTCGAAGGCACCGCCGCCGCCATGGAGCACATGGGGTTCCGGCCCGGCAGGCAGAGCGCGATCGCCGCCGGGCTCGGCGAGATGGGCGGCGGCGCCCTGCTGACCATCGGCCTCGCCACCCCGGCCGCCGGAGCCGCGGCGGCCGGAGCCATGGCGGGCGCGGTCTCCGTGCACGCCCCGGCCGGCTTCTTCGCCCAGGGCGGCGGCTTCGAATACCCGGCCTTCCTCGGCTTCACGGCCGCCGCGATCGGCCTCGCGGGTGCCGGCCGCTACTCCCTCGACCACGCCACGGACCATGTGCTCGACCAGCCCTGGACCGTCGCACTCGCCTTCCTCGGCAGCGCCGTGGCGGCCGCGGCCGTGGTCGGACGCAGGGCCAAGCAGCAGGCCGAGGCCGAGGTCGAGACGTTCGACTGAGGCGCCCGGGCCGCCGAGCCCGACGCAGGCGCCGCCGAGCCGCCCCGTCCAACCGCCGGGCTGCTTCCCCGCCACGTGATCCGGAGTCGTACCCTGTCAGACGTTGGCGCGTACCCCGTCCGGGGCCGCGACCCTCTGTCCGGCAGGAGTGTGACGCAGTGCTGCGCACCATGTTCAAGTCCAAGATCCACCGTGCCACCGTGACCCAGGCCGACCTCCACTACGTGGGCTCGGTCACCGTGGATGCCGAGCTCATGGAGGCGGCCGACCTGCTCCCCGGTGAGCTGGTCCACATCGTCGACATCGACAACGGCAACCGCCTGGAGACGTACGTCATCGAGGGCGAGCGGGGCTCCGGAGTCATCGGCATCAACGGTGCCGCCGCTCACCTCGTGCACCCCGGCGACCTGGTGATCCTCATCAGCTACGCCCAGGTCGACGACGCCGAGGCGCGCGCTCTGAAGCCCAGCGTGGTGCATGTGGACGCGGCCAACCGCATCGTCGAGCTCGGCACCGACGCCTCGGCGCCGGTCCCCGGCAGTGACCAGCGGCGCAGCCCGCACGCCCGAGTCCCCGCCCAGAGCTGAACCGGCCACCACCGCAGAGGACCCCGCACCATGGCAGAGATCCGAGACGACCGCTCCCGGGGGCTGCTCGCGGCCTTCGAGGGCGATGAAGTGGCCGGCCGTATCGCCTACTTCACCCTCGACGGCGAGTCGGCCGCGCTCGTGGCGGTGCACACCGTCGTGGAGCCCGCGTACGAGGGCAAGGGCATCGCGGGCGCCCTGGTGCGGGAGTTCTACGCCATGGCCGCGCGCGAGGGCGTTCCTGTCGTGCCGCTCTGCCCGTACGCCGCGAAGTGGGCCGAACGTCACCCGGACGAGGCGCCCGCCGCACCGGCCGGCCTCGTCGAAGCCGCCCAGGCCCAGCTCGCCGCCGACCCGGAACTGTGGTGACCGTGCTCGCACTCCTGCACACCTCGCCCGTCCACGTCCCGGTCTTCGAGGCGCTGCGTGACGAGGACGCGCCGGACCTCGAACTGCGCCACCTCGTGCACGAGCAACTCCTCGGCCGGGCAGGGGAGTTGGGCCTGGAAGCCGTGGTCGGGGAGGTCCGGGCCGCCCTCGCCGAAGCGGTGGCCCAGGGCGCGGACGCGGTCCTGTGCACCTGCTCCACGATCGGCGGCATCGCCGAGGCGGCATCGGCCTCGCTCGGCGTCCCGGTGCTGAGGGTCGACCGGCCGATGGCCGCGGACGCCGTGGCGCGGGGCCACCGGATCGCCGTCGTGGCGACGGTCGCGTCCACCCTGGAGCCGACCGCCGAGCTGATCCGCGAAGAGGCCGGCGACCGGCCTCTCACCCTGCGCAAGATCCTCGCCGAGGACGCCTGGCAGCACTTCCGATCGGGCGACGCGGACGCGTACTTCGCGGAGATCGCGGCGACCGTGGACGCGCTGACGGACGTGGACGTCGTCGTTCTGGCGCAGGCCTCGATGGCTCCCGCCGCCGCGCGGACAACGATCGACGTCCCCGTGCTGTCCAGCCCCCGGCCCGGACTGCGCGCGGCCGCAGCCGTGGTGGTGGCCCGAGAGCCTGTGTCTGATCCGCGCCCGGGCCTGCGGCCGGAGTCCGGACACAGGCGCTGACCCGGACGGGTTGAACCGGCGGGCGCCGGGAAGGCGCGCAGGTGAAGCTGAACTCAGACCCTGAGGAGGCCGACCATGACCGTCCCGCACCCCGAGCCCGCCCCGCCGTGGCCCTCGCCGCTGCCCGACCCCGAACCGGGCCCGCTGCCGGGCCCCGGCCCCGGCCCGGAGCCCACGCCGCCGGAGCCAGGACCCGACCCCAAGCCGCCCCAGCCGGGCCCGGACCCCGATCTGCCGGATCCCGTACCGCAGCCGCCGGGCCCCGACCCCGTTCCGGGTCCGCCGGAGCCCGAGCCGGCCGGCTGACGGCGCCCGGCCCGGCGGAACCGTTGGTCAGCCGGTGCTCACCTCGGACCGGTCGCCGCCCCACAGCGTGTGGAACGAGCCCTCCCGATCGGTGCGGCGGTAGGTGTGGGCGCCGAAGAAGTCGCGCTGGCCCTGGGTGAGCGCCGCCGGGAGCCGCTCGGCGCGCAGCGCGTCGTAGTACGCGAGCGCCGCCGAGAAGCCGGGTACCGGCACGCCCCGCATGGCTGCCGCCACGATCACCGCGCGCCAGTCGTCCTGCGCGGCCCCGATCTCGTCGCCGAACCGCTTGTCCGAGAGCAGGCTCGGCAGGTCGGGCTGAGTGTCGTAGGCGCCCCGGATCCGGTCGAGGAACGCGGCCCGGATGATGCAGCCCGCCCGCCAGATCGCCGCGACCGCACCCGGGTCGACGCCCCAGTCGTAGTTCTCGCTGCCCGCCTGGATCTGGTGGAAGCCCTGCGTGTACGACACGATCTTCGACGCGTACAGCGCCTGCTCCACCTGCGCGGCGAACGCGGCCGCCTCGGCCTCGCCCAGCGGCGCCACGGCCGGCCCCGCCAGGGAGCGGGCCGCCTCGCGCAGTTCGGCGTGGCCCGACAGGGAGCGGGCGAACACGGCCTCGGCGATGCCCGACACGGGGACCCCGAGGTCGAGCGCGATCTGCACCGTCCAGCGGCCGGTGCCCTTCTGCTCCGCCTGGTCCTGGACGACGTCGACGAACGGCTTCCCGGTCGACGCGTCGACATGGGCCAGTACCTCGGCCGTGATCTCGATCAGGTAGGAGTCGAGACGGCCGGTGTTCCAGCCCCGGAACGTCTCGGCGATCTTCGAGGGTGAGTAGCCCGCGACCGTACGCAGCAAGTGGTAGGCCTCCGCGATGAGCTGCATGTCGGCGTACTCGATGCCGTTGTGCACCATCTTCACGAAGTGGCCCGCGCCGTCCGGGCCCACGTGCGTGACACACGGGGTGCCGTCCGGGGCCTTCGCCGCGATCCGCTCCAGGAGCGGTCCGAGCGCGTCGTACGACTCGGCCGAGCCGCCCGGCATGATGCTCGGCCCGTGCAGCGCGCCCTCCTCGCCGCCCGAGATGCCGACGCCCACGAAGTGGATGCCGCGCTCGCGCAGTTCGCGCTCGCGCCTGCGGGTGTCCTCGAAGTGGGCGTTGCCGCCGTCGATGATGACGTCGCCTTCTTCCAGGAGCGGCGCGAACTCCTTGATCACCGCGTCCGTCGGCTCGCCCGCCTTGACCATGATGACGAGCCGGCGCGGCCGTTCCAGGGCGGCGACGAACTCCTCGGGCGACTCGGCCGCGACGAAGCTGCCCTCGGAGCCGAACTCCTCGACCAGCGCACGGGTCTTGGCGGCCGTCCGGTTGTGCACGGCGACCGTGAACCCGTTGCGCGCGAAGTTACGGGCGAGGTTGCGGCCCATGACCGCGAGTCCGGTGACGCCGATCTGGGCTGTTCCACTCATGCGTGTGCTCCTGGATCCTCGGGGTTCGCGACGCCACGAGCGACCGTCACGGCGCGCGGTTGCCGCCCACCCTACGGAACATGCCACGTCATCCGGCACGGTCGGGATTCCCGACACGAGGGCCCGAAAGTCCCGGCCTCGCTGAGGCCCGCCCTCCGCTTGTCCGACCCCTTGTCATGAGCAGTTCGCAGCCCCTATTTTGGCGGCTCTTGATGCCTTCGAGGGGGACTCATGGCCTTACGCGGCCGGCACCGCCGGTATCAGCCGAGCCGGATCAATCGGGCGTCCCTGACGGTTACGGCCGGCGGGGCGGGCATCGCCCTCCCGCTGATCGGCGCGGGCACCGCGGACGCCGCGTCCGTGGACGTCTGGAACAAGGTGGCGGCCTGCGAATCGACCAACAACTGGCACATCAACACGGGCAACGGCTATTACGGCGGGCTCCAGTTCAGCCAGTCCACCTGGGAGGCGTACGGCGGCCGCCGGTACGCGGCGCGCGCGGACCTGGCCGGCCGGGACCAACAGATCGCCATCGCCGAGAAGGTGCTCAAGGGGCAGGGCCCCGGCGCCTGGCCGGTCTGCTCGGGGGAGGCGGGTCTCACCCGGGGCGGCGTGGCTCCGCAGCTGGCCACGACGACCCAGCGGCGGACCGAGATCAAGCCGAAGGCGGCCCCTGCCGCGCCGAAGTCCCCGGCGCCCACCACGAAGAAGGCCGACCCGCCGAGCCCCACCAAGGTGCCCGGCAAGCGGGAGTCGTACACCGTCGTGCACGGCGACTCGCTGTCCACGATCGCCGAGCACGAGCGCGTCCAGGGCGGCTGGCCCAAGCTGTACGCGGAGAACCGCACGGTCGTCGGCGCCAACCCCGATCTCATCCGGCCCGGGCAGCATCTGACCCTGCCCGGCGCCGCCCCGGCGAAGCCGACGACCCCGCCGAAGGCCACTCCGAAGCCGCCCGCCGCCAAGCCGCCCGCGGCGAAGGTGGCCACCAAGTCGGTCGGGTTCACCGCCCCCGTCGACGCGCACCCCAGCACCCCGTACCACAAGGCAGGTTCGTCCTGGGCGAGCGGATACCACACCGGCGTCGACTTCCCCGTGGCCACCGGCACCTCGGTGAAAGCGGTCACCGCGGGCACCGTCGTCGAGGCCGGCTGGGGCGGCTCGTACGGATACCAGGTGGTGATCCACCACCCCGACGGCCGCTACAGCCAGTACGCCCACCTCTCGGCGGTCAATGTGAAGGCGGGCCAGCAGGTCAACACCAGCCAGCGGATAGGCCGTTCGGGCTCGACCGGAAACGCCACCGGGCCGCATCTGCACTTCGAGATACGCACCGGACCGGCCTACGGATCCGACGTCGACCCGCTGGCCTACCTGAGAGCGGGGGGCGTCGCCGTCTGATCCGGGCTGTCCCCCTGGCGTCCACCGGGCGCCGGGGGTATGCCCGAGGGCAGAACCGCCTTGTGGTGGTGGGCGGCGCTCAGCCGTTCCGTGGTGAGCAGGATCAGCCCGCCCGCCGCCACGACACCGAAGCCCAGTGCGATCGCGGTGCCCGCCGTCCCGTACCGGAAGGACTCGCCGAACAGGGTCAGGCCGATGGTCGCGGCGACCACCGGGTTGACGACGGTGACCGTGGCCAGCGGTACCGCGAGACCCGCGCCTCTGTAGGAAGCCTGCGAGAGCAGCAGCCCCGAGATCGCGAACCCGGCTGTCGCGAACAGGACGGGCAGCTCGGTCAGGGGCAGGCCCGACTGCCAGTCCTCGGCGACGGACTTGGTGAACACCGAGGCGAGCCCGAACGCGCCGCCCGCCGCGGTGGCGAGCAGCACGCCGCGGGTGACCGACCGGTGCAGGGCCCTGGACGCCACGAACAGCGCCGCCACCCCGCCGAACCCGGCCGCCGCGAGCATCAGGCGCGGCCCCATGGTGAGGGTGTCCGCGTCCGCCCCGTTGGTCAGCGCGAGCAGCCCGGCCAGGCCCGCGGTGGCCATGACCGCCCCGCGCCAGGCGGTCGCCCCGGCCCGGCGTCTGATGAACACGGCCGACATCGGCAGCGCGAACACGATGGTGAGCGCGCCCATCGGCTGCACCAGCGTGAGCGGGCCGTAGGCCAGGGCCGCGACGTGCAGCGCCGCGCCAAGACCGTTGAGGGTGACCGAGCCCCACCAGGCCGGGCGGCGCACGGGGGCGTACGCGTTGCTCGGGCCGGACGCGGCTACGCGCTCCTGCACGATCGCCGCCGCCGCGTACGCGACGGCGGAGACCAGGGACAGCAGCACGGCCAGGACAAGGGCGCTCATGGCTCCACGATGTCTCGTTGCGGACCCCGTGTCGTCGTCCCTGAGCACCGATTGCTTCGTACTCCAGAAGGAGTAGGGACGTACGACCAAAGTCGTCCCAGATATCGGACTTTCAGTAAAACCGCAGCTCAAAATGGCCGTCAAGGGGATCGGAAGATCACCTTCCGCAGCTGGTCCGACCCTTGGTACCGATCGGCGAACCCGCCCTGCCCGCGGGGTGGAAACCGGCCACCGGCGAGTACGTGCCACAGTGGCACGCACTGACACCTACTGAGCAGTACTGCCCGCCCCGAACTGGCGGGCAAGAAGTGCGCGACCGAGAGAGGCGAGGCGAGCGGGTTGAATCCGGAGGAACTGGCGGAGGTCTCATCGGTCGGGGGTTTCTTCGCCCTCCGGCTCGGGAACGGCGCCCACCCCTATGTCCCGCTCGCCTCGCTGTACGCGGGGGAGACGTCGTACGCGGGGCAGGCGGCGCCCCTGGCGGCCCGCATCGACACGGTCGCCGCCCGGCTGCGCGCCCCCGAGCGCCGGGTCGCCGCCTCCATCGCACACCTGGGCCTCGCCGCCCGGCTCTGGTCGATCGCGCTCGGCCCCGCCGCGCTCCACGGCGTCCTGCCGGACCTCGCCCCGGACCGGCTGTACTGGGACGGCGGACGCACCTCGCCGGACGATCTGCTCCTCGCGCCCGGCGGAAAGTCCCGGGAGGCGACCGCCGAGCGCGTGGCGGAGTCGGTCCTGGACGGCCACCTCGCCCCGCTCGCCGAGGCGGTCCGCCGCGACACCCCGGTGTCGTACGGGCTGCTGCGCGGCAACGCCGGTTCCGCTCTCGCCGGTGCGGTGCGCGAACTCCACGGCTGGGCAAGGAAGTCGGGCCGTCCCGAGGTGGGGGACCGGGCCCTGGCCCTGGGCGCCGAACTGTTCACCCACCCCGACCTCGCCGGCACCGGCACCCTGCTGCCCGGCCCCGCGTTCCGCAGGCGCAGCTGCTGCCTCTACTACCGCTGCCCCGGGGGTGGCTTGTGCGGCGACTGCGTCTTCGATCGGGCGCCGGAGCGGGGTCCCGCGCTCGACGTACGGGAGTGACCTGCCGGCCGTATGTCAGGATTCCTTGACAACCTCCGACTGTCAGGGCAACCTGACAGTCATGGGAGCTGAGGACACACCGGCCTCGCTGGCCGGACAGGTCACCAACAAGGACCCCGCCGTCGGGCTCGCCGCGGTCGTCGCGCTGCGCCGCCTCCTGGAGGAGCTGGAGCGCGTTCACGTCGACAACGCCCGCGACCAGGGCTGGTCCTGGCAGTCCATCGCCACCTCGCTGAACGTCAGCAGGCAGTCGGTGCACGAAAAGCATGCGAGCAGGCGCAAAGCCACGGGCAAGGAGGACTGAAGGTGTTCGAGTTTTTCACCGAGCGTGCCAGGCGGGCGATCGTGGCATCGCAGGACGAGGCGCTCGCGCTGGGCCACGACTTCATCGGCACGGAGCACATCCTGCTGGGCCTCGCCGGAACCGACGACAGCACCGCCTGGGACGCGCTGACCGCGCGGGGCGTCGAGGTGGACCGGGTCCGCGCGGAGACCGTACGGATCCTCGACGCGGCAGGGGTGGCGAGCACCGGCGGGCAGCCCGCGAAGGACGCGCTCGCCTCGATCGGCATCGACGTCGAGGAGATCAAGCGCCAGGCCGACAACACCTTCGGGCCCGGCACCTTCCAGTACCCCCGGCCCGCGTACACGCCGCGCGCCAAGAAGGTCCTGGAGGCCACCCTCCGCGAGGCGAAGGCCCTCGGTCACGACCGGTTCGGCACGGAGCACATGCTGCTGGGCCTGCTCGCAGCCGGCGACGGTGGCCGGGGGATGGAGGTCCTCGCGGCCCTCGGCACCGACCCGGCCGGGCTGCGGGCGGAGGTCCTGACCCGGGTGGCTCCGGACCACGCCTAGAACGCAGGCACAGCAAGGGAGTTGGGGGCTCGGCAGGAAAATCCCGCCGGGCCCCCGCCCGTGTTCCGACCCGCGCCCGAACTCTTGACGCGTACACGCATGAGGCCGAAGAATGATCGCGCCGTGACAACGTTGTCTAGCGCTTCGTGCCGTCCATGGTGTCCAAGGAGGCGTTCCACCCATGCGTCCGAACCGGAGAACGCGCGGGGCGGGCATCGCGCTCGCCGCTCTCGCGCTGCTTGCCGGGGTGCTCGCCGCGCCCGCCGCCCAGGCCTCGCCACCTTCCGGTGGTGGTCAACTGACCGATCTGGTCAACCCGTTCATCGGCACGGAGAACGAGGGCAACACCTATCCGGGCGCCGCCGTGCCGTTCGGCATGGTCCAGCTCTCCCCGGACACCGGCCACAACACCGGCTACGACCACGCCCAGGACCACATCCGGGGCTTCTCCGCCGTGCATCTGTCGGGCGTGGGCTGCGGACTCGGCGGCGACCTGCCCACGCTGCCCACGACGGGCGACATCACCGAGACCGACTACGCCCGCTACGCCGCGAAGTTCAGCCACGCCACCGAGAAGGCGAGCCCCGGCTACTACAAGGTCGGCCTCGACTCCGGGATCACCGCGGAACTCACCGCCACCACGCGCACCGGCGTCCAGCGCTACACCTTCCCCGCCACCGACAAGGCCAACGTGCTGCTCAACGCGGGCCAGTCGCTGCACAGCACCATCTCCACCACCGTCGAGATCCTGGACGCGCGCACCGTCCGCACCGCCATCACCGGCAGCGGCTTCTGCCAGGACACCAAGCCGTACACCCTCTACACGGTCACGCGCTTCGACCGCCCGTTCACCGCGTCCGGCACCTGGAAGGACGGCAAGGTCAGCGCGGGTACGACGCGGTCCAGCGGCAGCGCGGGCAACGGGGCCTGGCTGCGCTTCGACACCACCGAGGACCGCACCGTCGAGGCGACCACCGCCCTCAGCTACGTGGACGCGGCGGGCGCGGCCGGAAACCTCCGCGCCGAGGGCGGCCAGAGCTTCGACCGGGCCGCCCGCGCGGCCCGGGGCGCCTGGGAGCGCAGGCTCGCAACCGTACGGGCCCAGGGCGGCGCCGACACCCTGCGCCGCACCTTCTACTCCTCGCTCTACCGCTCGTTCCTCGCGCCCAACATCGCCAGCGACACCGATGGCCGCTACACGGGCTGGGACCAGAAGATCCACCGCGCCAAGGGCTTCGACTACTACCAGAACTGGTCCCTCTGGGACACCTACCGCACCCAGACCCAACTGCTCTCGCTGCTCGCCCCGCGCGAGGCCCGCGACATGGCGATCTCCGTGCTGAAGATCGACGAGGAGAGCGGCTGGCTGCCCAAGTGGGGTTACGGCACCGTCGAGACCAACATCATGACGGGCGACCCGGTCACCCCGTTCCTCACCAACGCCTACGCGCAGGGACTCCTGAAGGGGTACGAGGAGCAGGCCTACCGCGCGCTCAAGAAGAACGCCGACGGGGTGCCGCCCGCCGACTCGCCGGCCGTCGGACGCGAGGCCAACTCCCCGTACATCAGGGACGGTTACGCCCCCTACATCAAGGGCCGCCCGCACAAGAAGCCCGGCGACTCCGACTTCGACCACGGCGGGTCCGCGACCCTGGAGTACGCGCTCGCCGACGCCATGCTCGGCAGGATGGCCCGCGAGCTCGGGCACCCCGAGGACGCCGCCCGCTACACCGCCCGCGCCCAGAACTACCGGAAGATCTTCGACCCCTCGACCGGGTTCTTCCGCGCCCGCGACGCGCGGGGCGCCTTCACCGGACCCGCCGACCCGGCCAAGAGCGAGGGCTTCCACGAGGGCACGTCCTGGCAGTACCAGTGGCTGGTCCCGCAGGACCTGCCCGGCATGGTCTCCCTCATCGGTGGCCAGGACGCGGCCAACCAGCGCCTCGACTCCTTCTTCGCGTACGACAAGCTCCTCGCGGACCCCGCCAGGACAGCCCGCCAGGTGTGGGTGAACGGGCCGTACTCGTACTACAACGCCGACAAGTACAACCCGCAGAACGAGCCCGACCTCATCGCTCCGTACACCTATCTCTCCACCGGGCAGCCGTGGAAGACGACCGACGTGGTGCACGCGGCGCTGACGCTGTTCACCGACGCGCCGACGGGGATGACCGGCAACGACGATCTCGGGACGATGTCCGCGTGGATGGTGCTGTCCTCGATCGGGATCTTCCCGGTCCAGCCGGGCACGGACACCTGGGGTCTTTCCACGCCCGTCTTCGACCGGGTCGACCTCTCGCTCGACCGCCGGTACTACCCGAGCGGCGGGTTCACCGTGACCGCCCCGGGCACGTCCGACGCTGCCCGCTACATCCAGGGCGCTCGGCTGGACGGGCGGGTCCAGAGCCGTACGTACCTCACCGGGGCGGACCTGAGGGCGGGCCGGAGCCTGGCCCTCGCGGTCGGTTCCGCCCCTTCCGCGTGGGGCACGTCGCCTTCGGCGGCGCCGCCCGTGGTCCGTTAGAGCCTGTGTCTAAACCCCGCCCGGGCCCGTGGCGTCTGGCACGCACTCCCCCAAGGCCTTAAGGGCCAGGGGGGACCCCCATGCCGCGTTGCCGAAACGCCCTAGTAGC